>JAUWPQ010000242.1 GCA_030611515.1 Planctomycetota bacterium
TGCCAAAAAATCGCTGGAAATTCTCGACAGTCCCGAGGGGCTGAAGATGCTGGAGAAGCTCCGCGAATTGACCCGGCGATTCGAGAAGGGTCTTGTCGAGATGGACTTCGAGATCATCGCCAGCGAACACCCGGTCGTGCCCCTGATGGTCCGCGACACGCAAAGGACGGCCGAGTTGGTCAAGTTCCTTTTCGACAATGGAGTGCTGGCTACCGGCTTGAACTTCCCCGTCGTCCCCCGCGGCGATGAAGAAATCCGCTTCCAGGTCTCGGCGGCCCATACCGAAAACGACATTGACTGCGCCCTGGGAGTGCTCAAAAAGTTCCGGGACAGCGGACGCTAGTACTACTGCGCTAGGTGGCGCGGGATAATCGGCGGGCCTACTGGAATTTCACATAACGCTTGGTTAAGATGGAGGAGTTATCGCTCGGAGCGTATCCGAGCAGCGTCCAAATGGGAAATACGGGATTGAGGGATTTCGGTTACCGAACGCGGGACATCATATTTCGCAATTTCTTGACGGCGGACAAGGATGGACTTATTTGTTGGGTGGGGATTTTTTCTCAGGGTGCGACAATGAAACTTGTTGTGGGCCTGCTGTTGTGGCCGGTTGCCTTGTTCCTCCAGGCTGTTTGTGGCGTCTTGTATTCGGCCAAGACGCCGAGAATCGCCCTGTATCAGAAAATCGCACGGTTGGCACTGTTCGCCAGTGTTGCGGTTATCAGTGTGATTCCGTTGTCTCTGCTCGCTACATCGTTCATCGGCGTCAAGCTGCTACTGCTTCTCGGCATGTTGCTGCTGTTCGTATTCGTCGTCTTTGGCAATCTGTGCGACAATCAGGCCGAAGACAAAGATATGTTCTAGGGGACGGGGCTGATGCCTCGGCGGAAAGTCGGAAAAGTCGGAAACGACAGCCCTGCGTTGGTACTCTTATCGCCATCACCCATCTCCATCGGGGTTGTGTCAAAAGAACCCACGTGGCGGCTCCGAAGAACCGCCACATGTGTGCCGAAACTGAAGATTATGATTTCAACGCACGTCAAAGCCGCTCGAAACGCGCCTGGAAGAACCGCAGATATTTCGGCTCGTATATCATTTTCAGACCGCGGGCCTTCTCGCGATGATCGTATAGCTCGGCGACCGATTCGGCGGTCACGTCCATGTGTGCCTGTGTGTAAACCCGGCGCGGGATCGTAAGCCGCACCAACTCCAGCTTCGGGTAGTAATGGTCGCCGGTGGCCTTGTTGCGGCCAGCCGAGACGATGCCACGTTCCATGCTGCGGACGCCCGAGTCGGCGTAAAGATCGGCCGCCAACGTTTGGGCCGGGAACTGGTCCTGCTTGATTTGCGGGTAGAACTTCTTGGCGTCGAGGAACACCGCGTGGCCGCCGATCGGATGGACCACCGGAATCCCCCAGTCGATCAGCTTGTGGCCAAAATATTCGACCTGTTTCACTCGGGCGCGGATGCTGTCGTCCTGAACCGACTCGGCGATTCCGCGTGCCATGGCCTCCATGTCGCGCCCGGCCAGCCCGCCGTAAGTGTGCAGCCCTTCGTAGATTACGACCATGTTCCGCGCCTCCTCGAAGAAGGCTTCGTCGTTCATCGCCAGCCAGCCGCCGATGTTCACCAAGGAGTCTTTCTTCGCGCTCATCGTGCAGCCGTCGGTCAACGAGCAAAACTCCTTGAGAATCTCGGCGATTGACTTCGATTCGTATCCCGCCTCGCGCTGTTGGATAAAGTAAGCGTTTTCAACCGCGCGGGTGGCGTCAAAAATAACGATCAACTCGTACTTGTCGGCGATTTGCCGCACCGCGCGGGCGTTTTCCATCGACACCGGCTGCCCTCCCGCCATGTTCACCGGCGCCGTCAGGCAGATGTACGGAATGCGGTCGCGGCCGACCTTCTTAATCAAGTCCTCCAAGGCCTCGATGTTCATGTTCCCCTTGAAGGGATGCTCGTTTTCGGGAATGTGTCCCTCGGGGATAATCACGTCGACGAACACGCCGCCGGCAAGCTCCTGATGCAGCCGGGTGGTGGTGAAGTACATGTTGCCGGGGACCGAGTCGCCCTGCTTGACCTTAAGCCGCGAAAGGATGTGTTCCGCGCCGCGGCCTTGATGGGTGGGAACCACGTGGCGATAGCCGTAGTATTTCCGGATCGCCGCTTCGAGGTTGTAGAAGTTCCGGCTTCCGGCGTATGCTTCGTCGCCGAGCATCATGCCCGCCCATTGGAAGTCGCTCATGGCGTTCGTGCCGCTGTCGGTCAGCAGATCGATGTACACGTCCTCGGATCGGAGCAGGAACGTGTTGTAGCCGGCCTCCTTCAGCGCCCTTTCACGCTGCTCGCGGGTGAGCATGCGGATCGGCTCGACCATTTTGATTTTCCAAGGTTCCGCCCAAGAGCGGCGGGTCGGTCGCGGCGTCGTCATGGTTTCTCCTGTCGGGTGGTTCTTTTTCCCACTTTTTTGTATCCGGCTTTTTCGCGGGCGGAGATTGTCCACCGCGCTCGGGAAATGCCAAAACCAGCAGTATACCAGCCGTTCGGCGTCTAGTGTAGGGACACACCCCTTGCCATACCTGGGCGGGGTTGGTAAGATGCCGTCAACAACTTGAATTGACGCGCGAGCGTCAAGTTGCTGCTTCACAGAAAACCGCCAATAATGGCTCTCCGGCCATTAGTATTACGGGAGCAGTGCTTGAGCCGCGTTCTCCGTATGGGAGCGTCGGCCGAGTGCTGTCCCGTAAGCCCCTTTGGCGGGGGTTCTGTGAACAGTCTCGGTTTGGCGCTCCTTCTGTTGCGCCACAAGCCGAGGCGACAAGCGGGGCGGCGTCGGGCGCCACTGCTGGATTGTCCAGCAGGGCAGGATAACACGGTTGCACGATCCAGCCGTGGCTCCAAACCCACGCCGACCCCCAAAACACGTCTTGCAGGAGATGGCACGATGGCCGCGAAAAAAACCGCAAGAGCGATCTCGCCGGGCGACGACAACGGATTGATCGCCGAGTACGAGTGGTTGCGCAGAATGATGAGCCACTTGGAAATACAGACCGAGCGGATCGACCGGCAACTGATCGAGATGGAAAACCACCTGTCCGACGACTACACCTTTCCCGGCGATCCGCCCAAGGGCAGGTCGTAGGACGGGACGTTGGCTGCGTGAAACGCACCAACCTCATGGGTTCCTATCAGGTAAAGCCGATTTCCGTCCGTGGTCAACTGGACGCGATTGGCAAGCCGTTCCTGAACGTCCAGGGTGAAAATAGTCCCGATGGGGTGGTTCTTGAAGTCCGAGAATCAAACTGGCCCACTACTAAAGCAAAAGGCCCCGAGTTTTTCAGGGCCTTTGACGAGACGGCAGATGGTTTGCAATCACCGTTTTCTGCCGTCTGCTGTGTCTAGGTGGCACAGTCTTGCAAGCCCCTTGCGGGGAACATCTAATACCAATCCCGATTAAGAACCGCGCGTTTCGTCGACATAGGGGGCGGAACAGACCGTTTTCATCAAGCCTTTGTCGAGCACCGCGTCTCGCCAGGCCGCGATGGCCGTCCTTTCCAAGGCTTCATAGTCTTCGTGAAATCGGTTGGACCAGTAGTGGCTTTTCAGGTAATGCCACAGGTTTTCCATCGGATTCAATTCCGGACTGTATGGTGGCAATTGGACTAACGTCACGTTTTCCGGAACCTCGACGGTATTGCTGGTATGGAAACCGGCGCCGTCCCAGATCATCACGGCATGTTCATCCGATGCCAGCGTGGCGGAGAATTCGTGAAGGAACACGTTGATCACGCCTGTATTTAGACGCGGACTCAGTAACCCCTCCGCATGACCAGTTTGGGGACACACGGCCCCCAGTACCCAAAGGTATTCGTACTCTGTTTGTCGCACGGCCCTCGGGCGAGAGCCTGTCGCAGCCCAAACATTCGTAAGCGTTCCTTGCTGGCCAAACCGAGCCTCGTCCTGAAAGTAGACTCGGAGTTTCTTTCCCGGATGCAGGGCGGCAATCTCACCAAGCCGATCGGGAAGTTCTCTCTTGAATGCTTCCTGAGCCTTCGGATCCGATTTGTAGTGCTTCGGGCGAGGCCGCAAATAGGAATATCCCAAGGTGTGCAATAGGTCGTAAACTGTCGACAGTGAACGTCGCACCCCAAACTCATTTTCGAGGATGCTCTGTACATCTAAGCCTCGTAGCGAACAGACCCGATCCTTCTGTGTTGGCTCCACATCGAGGCGTTTTCGCATCTGCTCTTCCTGCTCGACCGATAGCACAGGCCGAGCTGCGCGGCCGCGACGATCCTTCAGGCCATCGAGTCCGTGCTCATTGAAGCGATAGACCCACTGCTGGCACACGCGGCGAGAAAGCCCCACGGCCATCCCGATCGCTGGTGCCGTCCAGCCCTGCATTGCAAGAATCACAATCTGAAGCCGCTTCGCCCGCCCCACATCATTTTCGTTCCGTTGGAGTTGCTTCAACAAGAGATGGTCCTTAACCAACATGGCAACCTCCTGAAGTGTCGAGATTGCCGTAATGTAATAAGCAAGCTAGAAAAGCGCAATAGGATGCGCGCTATTCTTGACTGGGATTGGTATTACATCTTCGATCGGCTAACGTGGCCAAAAGGTTGTTCATAGCTTCGCTTGACTTACCTTTCCGACTATATGCCGAGTTGGGCCGTTCCAAAGCAGGTGGATATCTCCCAACCCCCTCTACGGCTCCACAATAGCCCCGGGCAATCGTTTCGAGCACGTGGTAGAACCGGCTATAATGTACGCCCGAATACGGTGGGTCAAGGAATACAAGGTCGTTAGCGGAGAGTGTCTTTGCGGCTTCGTTAGCATCTGCCACGTGTGCTTGACCACGTTTTGTCGCATGTAAGGGACATAACTTCTCAACTGCTTGCTGTGCATAAGTAAAAGGATCGCGTTTCCATGCTTCACGGAGATACCGCCCTGCCGTCCGTGTTGCTTTGAAGGGCTGTGCCGTATGACCAGGAGACGCGGCGCACAAACTGGCAGCAATGATGGTTGACGCTAAACAAATATCTCTCCGTTCCTTCTTGTTTGGCAACGTCTTCAACATCGCGTCTAACGCAATCGCCTGTGTTGGACTGAAGTAATGACCGCCATATTTACACCAGACTAGGGAGTCCACTGCTCCGATGTTAGAATCACACAATTCCTGCGACCGCTTGCGCCACGTCGCCGTGTTCGGTGCTTTCCTGTCCAGCTTGCTCGCATCATTCCATCCAGCCATCCGACGGCAAGCCTTTTTGGCTGGAACGATCCACTCATCAACAACAGTCCTTGGGTTTAGTGACCTTGTCCGTCGAACAATTGCTCCTGCCAGTACGGCGGCATACTCCTGCAAATCGAAGGCGGCAACTGTCTTATTTAGCTCAGTCGCAGCGAACCACGAAACCGACGCCGCGCCACAGAAAAGGTCCACTATGCGATCTGCGGATAATGATTCCGACCTAAGCAATTTACCTAGCCCGTTCTGCAACATCACTCGTTTTGAACCCATGTACTTCAAGTGAACTGGCTCCTTCTCCTTAGACTTGCTTGTTCCGTCAGTTGATAATCCATATAGTCTTGAGCCCACATGGGTGTGCGATAGACAGACCAGAAACGGTTCTTGCCTCCCAGTATATTGTCGACCAGGTCCCGATATCTAACCAACCGATGGTAAGCGATGATCTGCACGGAATCGATATCAGGGTATTTGTCGACATCCGGGATAGGCGGAACCGAGAACTCGATCCCAGATATCCGCTCGATTCGGTCCTTAACCTCTGTTTCGTCCAGAGGTCTGAATGTAGGGAAAGAGCCCAGATGATCAATGTAGTTTGCTCTCTCCCTGTGAGCTGCATCAGACAAAACATTCCCGACGCGAACGTTCTCCGTAAACAACTGATCTGAGATAAACAACTGATTTTGTTTCACGAGTCTCCAAGGCCTTGTTGACTAATTCCACTCGAACTCGGGGAGTCCAAGGCGAGTGAACTTGTTGAGGATTTTACTTCGTAGCCGCGTTTCAGTTTGTTGGTTTGGAATTTCACGGTTTTTCAGATGGTCGCCAAAACAACATTTCA
>JAUWPQ010000200.1 GCA_030611515.1 Planctomycetota bacterium
CGGCCGGATACTACCTCGATGTGCCCTCACGACAACAGCATCCCAACTTGCCGATGATTCACGGTTTACCGGAAGGAGCCGTCGTCTGAGAAGTTCCAGAGAAGGCACTGGCAAAGCCAGTGGCACACTTCCACAGTGCCACCCAGCCGGGTTGACGTTGAGTGCCACTGGCTTTGCCAGTGCCGGAGCGGGTTGATGTTGAGTGCCACTGGTTGAGGTTGTGTGCCACTGGCTTTGCCAGTGCTTCGTGAAAATGCCGCACGGTCTTCCGATGTGCCATGCCCTTCTTCTACACACAACAAGATGGAACGTCAATCCGCACCCCAGCACTGGCAGAGCCAGTGGCACCCGGCGCTGAAAAAAAGCGGCGGCAAGCCGCCACACTCCAAAGCTACTCCTCCGGCTTGGGACGGGTCAACGGGCGGAACTGCGGCGTCGCGTGGGCCGCGGCGCGGACCGTGGCGACGGCCTTGCGGGAGAACAGCAGCCAGTAGACCACCGGCACCACCAACAGCGAGAAGACCGTGGCCGTGAAGATGCCGAAGATGATCGCCCAGGCCAGGCCGGAGAAGATTGGATCGAGTGTAATCACCCAGTTGCCCAACAGGGCGGTGCCGGCCGTGAGTACGATCGGTCGGGTGCGGATGGCAACGCTGCGGATGACCGCCTCGCGAAGCTCAAGTCCTTCGTCCTTGCCGCGATGGATGAAGTCGATCAGCACGACCGAATTGCGGACCACGATTCCGGCCAGGGCGATCATGCCGATCATGGCCGTGGCGGTGAAGAAGACCGGCGTCGGGTAGCCGCCCACCGGACGATCGACCAGCACGTTCAGCAGCCAGAAGCCGGGCATAATGCCGATCATCGTCAGCGGGATGGCCAGCATGATAACCAGCGGCAGCGCACGGGAACGGGTCTCGAACATCAGGATGATGAAGATGCCCACCAGCGCCGCGGCGAAGGCCAGCCCCAAGTCGCGGAACACGTCGAGCGTAATCTTCCACTCCCCTTCGCCGGCCCAATCGACCGTGTATCCTTCCGGCATCGCCCAGGGGTCGTTGCCGCCGGGGCTGAGCCACGTCCGCTCCGAGGCCGGACGAATCGCGGCGGCCGGCTCGGGGTTGGTCCCGTCCGCCTCTCGGTCCAGTTGCATGTCGATGATCGCGTCGGCAGGCGGGCGGCCAGCCACCTCGCCGAAGACGTAGACCACCCGGCGCAGGTTTTTGTGGTAAATCGTTTTGTCTTCGAGCAGCGGGCGGCCGTCTTTTTGAGTGACGAATTCGCCCAGCGCGTCGATCTGCACCATTTGGCCTTGGCTGCCGATGACGTACAGCGCGCCCAGGTCGTTCACCGCCGAGCGCATCGAGCGCGGCAGGCGAAGCTCGACCCACAGCGGGTCAACCTCTTCGGGCAGATGCAGCACGGTGACGGGCAGCCCATCGAGCGCGAGCTGCAACGTCAGGGCGATGTTCTCCTTCGTAACGTCCGAGAGCGCGGCCTTAGGCTGGTCGGTCTCGAAGGCCACTTTCGGCTGATCGGCCTCGGCGCTGGTGTCCACGTCTACCACGCCCGGCTCGCGTTGCAAGCGCTTGCGCACTCGCTCGGCGGCGGCGATCTGTTCTCCGTAATCGGCGCCCTCGGGTCCGTAGACCTCGGCCGTGATCGTCGCGATGACCGGCGGGCCGGGGGGCGATTCGACCAGTTTGATGTTCGCCCCGGACCGTGCGGCCAGCCGCGACAGGTCATTGCGGATGCGTAGTACGATCTCGTGCGACTGCTGTTGACGCTCTTTCTTGCCCGCCAGGTTGACGCGGATGTCGGCCACGTTCGGCCCCTGGCGGAGGAAGTAATGGCGGACCAGCCCATTGAAATCCATCGCCGAGGCCAACCCGACGTATATTTCGTAATCCTTGACCTCGGCCACGCCGGCCAGATACTCGCCCAAGCGGCGCGAGGCCGAGTCGGTCTCCTCCAGCGTGGTCCCCTCGGGCATGTCGATGACGATCTGAAACTCGTCCTTGTTGTCGTAGGGGAGCATTTTCAGCGGCACGAGCCGAAACGCCGGCAGCGCGATCGCAACCATGAAAAGCAACGCCACGCACCCCAGCATGGACCAGGCCATCCATCGGCGATCGAGGATCGGGCCGAGCACCGCGTGGCTGAGGCGATAGATCGTGCTTTTCTTCAGATCGAACGGCTCGCCGGGCGACTCGGCTATCTTTCTGAGCGCGGTCATCGCCAACCACGGAGTGATGGTGAACGAAACGATCGTCGAAACCAGGATCGTCAGCGGCACGTTCATCGCCATCGGCGCCATGTACGGCCCCATCATGCCGGTGATGAACATCAGCGGCAGGAAACTGAGGATGATCGCCAGCGTGGAAAGGATCAACGCCGGCCGGACTTCCTGGATCGCCCGGAGCACCGCCAGTCGCGGCGGCAACGTCCTGAGCGCGAAATATCGGGCGATGTTCTCCACGTCGGTTATCGGATCGTCGACCAGCAGACCCAACGCCAGGATCAACGCGAAAAGCGTTACCCGATTGATCGAGTAGCCGGCCATCAGGTTGATCATCAGCGTCACGCTGTAGCAGACGGGAATCGCCAGCGCGACGACCAGCGCCGACCGCCAGCCGATCATCAACCCGATCATGCCGATCACCGTCAGCACGGCGATAATCAGCGCCTCGACCAGATCGTCGACCTTGAGGTCGGCGGTTTCGCCGTAATCGCGGGTGATGCGGTAATAGACCCCGTCGGGCAACTGCGAGACGGCCAATTCTCGCATCCGGGCCTCGACGGCCTCGGCCACCCAAACGGCGTTGGAGCCTTTCCGCTTGGCCACGGCGATGTTCACCGCCGGATATAGGGTTCCCGCCTCGTAAGACAGGTTGTCAACCTGCCCCACATCCAGGGCCGGCTCATCGGTGGGCGAACGGGGATTTCTGGCCGCCGGACCGAAGCCGATCCAACTGTAGCTCTCCACCTCGGCCGGACCGTCGATCACCGTGGCCACGTCTTTCAGATAGACGGGCCGGTCGCCGGCGATGCGGATCACCAAATCGTTCAACTCTCGGGCGTCGCCGACGAAGGCCCCGGCGTCGGCCACTATCTCGCGGTCTTGCTGCGAAAATTGACCGGCGCGGAGGTTGACGTTCGCCGCCCGCAACGCCTGGGCCACTTGCAGTGCCGAGGTTTGCCGAGCCGCCATCCGGGCCGGGTCCAGTTCGACGCGAATCCGCCGCGGCCGGCCGCCGATGACCCAAACCCGATTCGTGTCGGGAATCGCCTGCAACTGGTTTTCCAACTGTTCGGCCAGCCGGCGCAGCGCGTGGTCGCCGTATTGCTCGGGCCGCTCGGACCAGAGCGTCAGGTTGACGATCGCCACGTCGTCCACTTCGATCGGCTTGACCACCCACGACTCGACGCCGGGCGGAATTTGGTCGATGTTCGAGTGAATCTTGTTGTACAGCTTGACCAGCGACCGCTCGCGGTCCTGGCCGACAAAAAAGCGAACCGTCACGATGCTCCGGCCCGGCTTGGACATCGAATAGACGTATTCCACGCCGTCGATCTGGTTGAGCAGCTTTTCGAGCCGGGTGGTGATTTTTCGCTCGACCTCCTCGGCCGAAAGACCCGGCGCGGAGACGAACACGTCGGCCATGGGCACGACGATTTGCGGCTCTTCCTCGCGGGCGGTCAGCAGCAACGCGGTGATGCCCATGGCGATCGAGACGACCGTCAGCAGAATGGCCACGTCGCCGCGCAGAAAAACATCCACGATGCGTGTCAGCAGCGGTTGTTTCTCGGGGAGTTGTTCGTTCATGGATGGTTCTTTCTCAACAACACCCGTTCGCCGGCCTTTAGCCCGCTGAGGACTTCGATCTTGTCTTTCATTCCTCGTCGGCCGGTTTCGATGTATCGCCGTTCCAGCCGGCCGTCCTCGTCCACCACGTCGACAAACTCCAACTGACCAATCCGCTCGATGGCGTCGATGGGCAGGCAGAGGTGCCGCCGAACGCCGGCGGGGATCAGCAGCCGGCCGAACATCCCCTCGTACAACTCCGGCGTCTTGGGCAGGGCGACCTTTACCAGGAACGAGCGGCTGGCGGCCTGGGCCTCGGGCACGATCTCGTCGACCGTTCCTTCAAAGTCTCGGTCGAGAGCGTCGATGTGGACCGTGTACTTCTCGCCGACTTTGATCTTGATCGCCAAATTTTCCATCACCGGCACGTCGAGCCGCAGGGAGGTCGGATCGTAAATGACCAGCAGCGGCACGCCGGGCCGGGCCATGTCGCCCGGCTCGGCCAGCCGATCGACGACCACGCCCGACTTCGGCGCGGTAATCTTCGCGTAGGAGAGCATCACGTCGGCCTCGGCGACCGTCTCGCGGGCGGCGTTGAGGTTCGCCCGGCTTACCTCCACTTCCGCCGTGCTCTGGTCCATCTGCGACTGGCTGATGACCTTCCGCTGGAGTAATTGCCGGTCGCGGCGATAGTCGTTCTCGGCCTGACGCAAGGCGGCCTCGGCGGCGACCAGCGCGGCCTGGGCCTGACTGCGCTGCGTTATCAGCGCCCGATCGTCGAGTTCCACCAACACCTCGCCGGCGCGGATCATCCGGCCGGCGCGGGCGTTGATCTTTTCGATCGGGGCCAAGACCCGGGCCGATATTTCCGTCCGGCTCGAAGCCTTCAGCGTACCCACCGCCTCGACTATCTCCTCCTTCGACACCTCGTGGACGAGGTCGGTGGATTTTCTGATCTCCTCCGGCGTCAATTGACGTTTGGCGTATATGGCGTCGTCTTGTCCCGGCTGGATTTTTTTGTGGAATACGCCCAGCATCAAGGCAATCACCAACAAGAGCAACGCAAGGCCGATGATCGCTCCGAGTATCTGTTTCTGCCACCGCAACGACTCGTCGGATGTCCCCGTGCTTTTATTCGATCGAAAATACGTGTTGATAACCACAAGAATGAAAACAAGCCATATAAGCAGCGGAAGCAGCGGGTTTAACGATCCAAACGGAAATGGTTTTTTGTACATATAAGAATAGAGCCATATCCAAATCCAAAAACCTTCCCCACATAGTCCAACCGCTAACAATATTAAACATGGCCATTTGGAAGAAGAAGACGCCAACATAACGCCCGCCACACCCAAGGCACACCATATCAACGGCACGAATAGGAAATACTGAAGCGATGACATGCACGTCGGCGTTGAAGAGCCGGGCGCTGTGACATATATTGCCATGGAGCCAATTGCTAACGTAAAACCCGTTGCGGCCATAGCAAGGCCTAGGAAGCGTATGGGTTTTTCTTTCATGGGTCGCATATCCTTTTATGTTGTCATTGCGAGTCGCATTTTCTGATTTCCGTAATCATCCAACCGACTATACCCAAACCGATAACAAACACTATCAGAAACATCGCCAGCGGGCCCCATTGGACGTCTACCGGCTGGGAATACACGTCCCAATACGGCTCTAGGTTCAGGTTCTGCACGACCTGCCGGCTGACGGCGTTGACGCCCAACACGCCGAACTGCCCCAATGCCACGAAAGCGGCAACCGCTTTCTTCCGCCCACCGAAGAGAATCAGCAACCAGGGCAGGCCCGGCGAAAGCGCGGGCAGAACGGCCAAAACCACCAACGGCCAGACGAACATCGACTCGCGCAATTCCGCCGACCACGACCCGAATACGTACCACGATCCGGCCGCCGCGAACCAAATCAATCCGACCGTGTATAGCTTCTTGGCGAAACCCCACGCCCAGCGTCGATAATCCTCGTCGGCGGTCTTTCCGGTTAGGACCGGCGAATCAATAACTGTCGCCATTGGGAAGGGGACAGTCCCATTTTCGTCGGACGAAAATTGGGACAGTCCCCCTTCGTCGGCAGAGTTTCCGGTAAGCCACTCGGCGTCGAACAGCAACCACGCGGCGGTGGTTTGCAGCGCCAGGCCGAGCATCAACAGCCAGCGGGGCCAGAGCGTCGCGTCGCCGACGTTCAACGCGGTCCCCAAGGCCGCGCCCGCCATACTGTGGTCTCGCCAAAGCTCCGGCCAGCGATCGACGTGGTCCATCAAACTAAAGCCATTGACGAACAAAAAACCGATCGCCAGAAAAAAGACCGCCGCACACCAACCGGCGGCGACGCGCCAATAGGGCATCTCCCTTGCGCCGTTCTTGCAGCCCCAGGCGTAGGCGTAGACGCCGTAGTAGGCCGGGATCAGCAGGGCGATAATCGCCAACCAGGACCAAGCCATCAGGATCGTGGCCGGATAAAAGACCTTGTAGTAGGCCAATTGCATGAACAGCAGGGGCACGATGCCCAGGTTCACGCCGACCGCCACGATCACCGGCATCTGGCGCAACAGCCGTCCGCCGAAGCGTCGCCCATGCTCGCCGCCGCGCAGGTGCAGCCACAACGCGACCGGCAGCCCGGCGTACCAGAGGTTCATCGGCACGAGGTGCAGAGTGAATCCCAGGACTTTGAACAACTGCACGAACCAAATTGGTGCGGGGGTTCCGGCGGCGGCCCGTTCGACGAGCATTGCTGGGTCCATTATTCCATCTCCCCGTATTTCCATTCCTCGTTCCCACGGTCCTCCGTGGGAACGCACTGCCCGCGACGCTTTGCATCGCCCCCGCCGCCAACCGACGCGGAGCGTCGGGGCGAGCGGGTTCCCACGCAGAGCGTGGGAACCAGGAGGATGCCCGCCGGTCGCGGCCGATTGATGGTCATCAAGTAGTCGGTCAGCAGTTCGGCCTCCTCGGTCGTTCCGCACCAGGGCGGCATGGAGTAGTTGTCGTCGAGCCGCTCGATAGTTTCGCGGGTCTGCTCGCGCGGCCTGCCCTGCAACAACAGCCCCACGGCCGAATAGCCCCGCTTGGCCGCGTGACAGTCGTTGCAGTGGTGCAGGAACAACACCTTGCCCAGTACGAGGCGGTCCTTGTACGGCAGATCGAGCAGCTTTTTGTTGTCGATTCGGCCATCGACCATCGTTTCGGGATATTTTTCGGCCACGAACGCACGGGTCCAAACGCCGCCGTTCAGATAGCCGCCGGCGCGTAATTGCGGCACTTGCTCGGGCAAGACCTGATTGCTCAACACCACGTTGTAAACGACGAACGGCTTGCGAATCGCCTCGCGGACGAACTCGCCGGCGCCGAAAGCCGCTATGCCGAAGATGAAAAGCAGGCCGGCGAATCCGGGCGAGAGCCAGCCCGGATTGCGGTACGGCCCCAGATAAAGCATCGCGAACACGACCAGCGTCGAGGCGATAAGCACGCCGACGAAAACGTTCATCACAGCCGACGAGGCGAGCGTCGCCTTGGCCGAGTCGGGCAGAAAGGCGTACCAGGCCAGACCGCCGGTCGTTATCAGTATCGCCCCCAACAGCGCCGGCCGCGCCGAGCGAGCGGAAATTATGTTGCGGATCCGGCCGTCGCGGGCGAAGATCGAGGCGTGCAGGTAAACATAGAGCGAACTCAACAGCAGCGCGCCGCCGGTGCGGACGACCGTCTGCGGCACAAACTGCGGGTTGAAAAACGCCGTCCAGAAGTTTCGCGCCGCCGGATCGATGGCCCAGCGGCCGGGATTGAGCATGAACGCCGTGATGCCGGTTATCAGCACCAGACTGATCCAGGCCGCGACGGCGTATATCCAACCGATGGCGAGATGTTTCTTCTCGGACAAACGCCCCCAATAGTAAAGGAAGATGAAGGCGGCCAGCAATTCGACGAAGAAGGAGACCCACTCGGTGGCCCAGCCGAAGACGAAGGTGCGAATCAACACCTCGGTTGCCAGCGGCGAGCTAAGTCCGATGATCCACCAGATGCCCACGCCGGTGATGGCGCCGAAGACGACGGTCAGGAGGACGAAAAAGGCGGCGTGGCCCCGGAGGTAAGCGAGATACTCGCGGTCGCGTGTTCGGTATGCGTGCCCTACCTCGACGGCCAGGAACAGCCCGCCGCCGACCGCGTAATGCGAGACCAGCACATGGACCACGGCGATGACGGCGATCAGCATCGGGGCCGTCAATTGAGGGACGTACCACCAGGGGTAGTGCATGAGGGATCCATCCTCTCGGTCGGTT
>JAUWPQ010000348.1 GCA_030611515.1 Planctomycetota bacterium
CGTGGATTGCAACAAGATCAGCGACAACGATCCGACGCACCGTTGCAACCTCGCCTTCGGCACGGACAACGATCCCTACGACGGTCTGGACCAATTCGGCCGTGTGATCGATCTCCGTTGGACCAACTACGCCGGCACGACGGACCTCGTGGGCATCAAGCACGGCTACGATCGGGCGAGCAACCGCTTGTGGCGGCGCGACGTGGTTTCGGCCGCGCAGGCCACGCCCGTCTATCTTGATGAACTGTACGCGTACGACGGCATGTATCAGTTGACCTCGCTGCGGCGCGGACAACTAAACTCCACCGAGGATGCTCTTGTTGAGGACTCCAAAAAGTTTGCCGAGCAATGGACGCTCGATCCGCTTGGCAACTGGACGAATTTCAAGCAAGACACGGACGCGGATAGCGACTGGGAACTCGATCAGACCCGCGCGCACAACAAAGCGAACGAGATCGCCGCGATCGGCGGATCGAGCGATCATGTCGCCCACGACGCGGCGGGCAACATGACCGTCGCACCGAAGCCCGAGGATTGGGGCGATCACTACCACTTCATCTACGACCCTTGGAACCGGCTGGTCGAGGTCCAGACGGCCGACCAGACGAAGATGGTCCGTGCCTACGAATACGACGGCCTTGATCGCATGATAGGAAAGTGGAGTTACGACGAGGACGCGTGGTCGTTGTCCGAGTGGCGACATTACTATTACAGCGACAAGTGGCAGTTTTTGGAGGAGCGCGTTGCCGACAGCTACGCCGGTCCGTACAGCGGCAGCGGCATCCCCGGTTTCAGCGGTTGGGGCATTTACGGTTCCGGCGTCGCCAGCAATTTCCGTCTCGATCGTCAATACGTCTGGGGCCTGCGCTACGTGAACGATCTCGTTCTCCGCGACCGCGACACGAACACCAACGGCTCATTGGACGAGCGGCTTTATGCCCTTCAAGACCCGAACTGGAACGTGGTGGCGATAGCCAACACCTCCGGCGCGATCCAGGAGCGCTACTGCTACAGTGCTTACGGCAAACCGTCATTCCTCACCTCGGCCTTCGCGGTCCGCGATCCAGATGTTTCCAGCTACGACTGGGAGACGTTATACAGCGGCTACCGCTACGATTACCACGCCGATTCCGACGTGAAGTGGCACATCGCCGGCCACCGCATCCTCCTCTCCCATCTCGGCCGATGGAACCGAAGAGATCCAATTGGATATGATGCAGACGATAAGGACCTCTACCGCTACTGCGGCAACAATCCAGTGATGTATGTTGATCCGAGTGGATTGGTAGCAATTCGATGCCAATGCTCGATTGAAACCTTCGGTGGATTTCAGATGACAGGTGGTTCTACCTGGGTGACTGCTGACGGTAGCAACGGTTCTACAGCCGGTTGCACTACAGCTTGTAACAACTTAAAAACCACTATGGGGGGGCCTACCACTACAATTGAGTGGACCGGGAGATGGGAAATAGTAGGGTCAAGCGTCTGCCCAGTTCCCGGCCCTTCTGGATGCACCGCCGCTCGAATTTCTTCCGATAGCGCGTCGTATGACAAGTGTATGGCCGATTACTACAACTTATATCAGGCTCAGGGGATCTACTCTGAATTAGAGAAGAACCGCGATAAGGCTTACGACATATTGAACAAAGAGTTGGCGGAGCACATGGCTAACTGCAAAAAGAAGCATCCAGATAATGGTTTTGCACGGGCGGCGTGTCAAGACGCAATCAAAGGGCCATATGTCGTTGCCGAGTGGTTGGTCTGGTCCGCTTGGCGGGCCGCCTACGTCAGCGTTGGTGTCGCGGAGATCGCCGCCTACAAGAGTTGCGCGGTAAAATACCCTTGCGCCGCAGGGAAATAGCTCCGTGACGATACTTCATTTCGCCATTCGAGCCATCGAATCCGTATTGCATCAAGTTAGGCAGCTTGTCGTGGTTTCCGGCGGCAAACGACGGAGGGGGTAATTTAAACCACATGGTCCTATGTTAACACTACTAACGCCACTGTTGATTACTGACAAATACACCAATAAACCACAGGAGCTAAAGAGATGATGCGCTTCTTTCGGAGCCTAACGGTGAGTTTACTTCGGATCATTGCTACAGTGTTCGTACTAGCCTTGGTGATTGGGACCAGTGCCATATCCTGCAAGATGATTCACGCCGCCGTTGTGCAGACGTTATCGCCAAATAAAGTCCTTGACTCAAGAGCAATCGCGGCAGATATAGCATCATTTGCTATTTATACAGCAGTTTGTAGTATCCTACTCTTCCCACTAGGCGTGTTCCTGCACTGGATCATAGCGAAGAGAAGTAACGTTCATCCTTACTGGGTCTGGTGGGTAATATTTACGGGGAGTATCGTTATATGCTTTGCATTCCCCGTGGGCACAATCCTAGGAGTGATCACAATCTGGCTTCTCTTTGTCTCGGATATATTCAAAAAGATGAGGCGGTGTCCTGGTCCAGGTGCGCCGTGAAAGGTTTGTTGTTCCAGCAGGTGAAAGTCCTGAGGAGTTTTGGGGTCAGAGCGCATTTAGTCATTAGTGGCGGGAGTGAAAAAGGTGCCGAACTATTTTCCGCCGGAGAGAAGAGTTCCCAGAAGTAATGTTTTCCCAATGACCTGTTAAGCGCGCCGCACAACTATAGCTACACGAGTGGAAAAAGAGAGGGACGGTCTGCTTTTTTGGAAAAGCCGAACGTCCCTTTTACATGCGCGTGCGCGACCGGTCAGGCGTATCGAACCGTCGACGCAAAAGGCCGTGAGGACCGGAGCG
>JAUWPQ010000275.1 GCA_030611515.1 Planctomycetota bacterium
CATGAAGTCGTTTTCTTACACTATGATGATTGTTTTGGCAACGCTGGGTATGACGGCGAGCCTTACAGCCGTCGCACAAGGAGATACGATTTGGGGGAGTTACAGTGGCGGGGGGGTCAACGCGTTTGACATGACCGGAACCAAACTCACCCCGCCGAGCTTCACCTTAACCGCCACCCAAATCGCGGGGCTTGCCCGCTCGCCGGATCGCACCATTTTGTACGTCTCGAAGTACACTTCCGTTGACAGTGCGATTCAGACTCACGACACCGCAACGGGCGATGTGATCAATGCCAGTTTTGCTTCGGGCTTCACCGGAAACCCCCGCGGGCTGGCCGTCGATTCCAACGGGTATCTATATGTTGGAAAGAGCAACGGTTATGTCGACAAGATCGCGCCGGACGGTACGCATACTGCGGACTGGGGCGGTCGGTTAAACGATGGCGCCTACCACATAGACGTCGAGGTTGTTGGGGACCACCTGTACGCTGCCGTGATTCTTGGTGATGCTCCGGGCGTTGTGAGGTACGACTTGTCCACGGGCGGCACTCCGACGCAGATGACAACTGGCAGAACCGACGGGATTGCCTCAGGACCGGACGGCTCGTGGTATACGGCCGATGGAGGGACCGGGAAGATCTATAAGTGGAGTTCCTCGTGGGAAAACCCAACGGAGATCGGCGATGTTGGCGCCTGCTGTTTTGACGTTGACTATTGGGACGGAGCTCTCTACGCGTCTGCCTACACTTCTGGGATCAAGAAGTATGATCTGAGCACCGAGACCTGGACTGACTTCGCGCCCACGGCCGGAGGCGGGTACATGTCTACGGTTGTGATGATTCCCGAGCCGGGTACGCTGGCATTGCTAGCCACCGGTCTGATCGGGCTGCTCTGCTACGCATGGAGGAAGCGGAGATAGAGCTTAGTGGCCAGTGGCCGGTGGTTAGTGGCCAGTAAACAAGAAAAACTCCCCTCTCCCTTTGGGAGAGGGGGCGGGGGTGAGGGCGGTTGGCGGCGTGAATGAACGTGCCGAACGCCGCCCTCACCCTAACCCTCTCCCACGGGGAGAGGGGACAAATAGATGGCGGATGGTGGATGTGTTCGATCAGTCCATCCACCATTCGCTGTTCCGCGCTGTCATCGCGCGAGAAGGCGAGTACGAAAGATGTCCTACAAGCGGAATTTCTCGTTCCACAGGTTTTGCACCCGACGAGCATCGTTGGCGCTCAGTTTTCCAATGCGAAGCTTGAGGATCGTTTTCTCGACCGTGACGAGGCGCGACAGCCTGATAGTGGATGGTTTATCGAGGCCGGCCTCTCGCCAGTCGCCAACCGCCACATCCAAGAATCCGCGATGTGGAACCGAGGTGATTCGACACACGAGGCAATCGTGGTCAAGATCCATCAACACCAACGCGGGTCTGGCCTTGCCGCCTTGCCCGGAAGTGAAGGGGAAAACGCAGATATGCACCTCTCCGAACTCAACGGTATCGATCATACGCCGCGTCTTCCTCCGAGTCGCCCGTCAGAAACTGCTCGTAGGCCGCCTTTTGCCAAGCGGCATCGTCGGGATCCATGTCCACAAAGACGACGACCGTCGCCTTTCCCCGCGACGGCAAGGTCGAGGCAATCTTTGGAGGCAGCTCGAGGGTGCGACCGCCCGTGAGTTCGGTTTCAAACTCTATTGTTCTTGGCATGATTTTTTAACACCCGTACCCGTATTCTACGCTAATCTCTTCGGTTGTCAACACGGCACGTCGTCCCCGGACGTCGTACCGCACGCGCGAACGACGGAGACAATGAACCGCAGGCAAGGAGTAAAGAAATGAACACCCTATACCATCACCAATGTCCCCTCACCCGAAGGGAGAGGGCCTTTACGCTCGTGGAGCTTTTGGTGGTCATCACGATCATTGGGATATTGATCGCGCTGTTGTTGCGGGCGGTTCAAGCGGCCCGCGAGGCGGCACGGCAGGTGCAGTGCAAAAACCACCTCAAGCAACAGGCATTGGCATGTCTCAACCACGAGGACAAGTTCGGACGCTTTCCGACGGGAGGGTGGGGCTTTACGACCATCGGAGACCCCGATCGGGACTTCGGCGTGGATCAACCAGGGGGCTGGCAGTACAATATCCTTCCGTTCCTCGAGCAGGAGGCTCTGCATGATTTAGGCGCCGGTTTGACCGGCAGTGCCAGAGTCGATGCCTTCGCCAATCGCTGCGCGACCCCGCTTTCGATGTTTGCCTGTCCCAGTCGGCGAGGAGCCAAGGCTCGCCCCGACTTCATCACGTATTCGTATGGCGTGGGCAACCTGCCCTGGGCGTCCAAGAGCGATTACGCTGCCAACGGAGGTGATACCGCCCGTTCGACTGTTGGGTATCCCGCAAGCTACGCACAAGCGCCGTCGTTCAATTGGCCCGACAGGTCGATGATGAACGGAATCGTTTACATGCGCAGCATGATTCGATTCGCCGACATCCGCGACGGCGCCAGCAATACGTTCCTGCTGGGTGAAAAGTACCTCAACCCCGACTGCTACGAAACCGGAACTGATCCCGGCGACAACGAGAACCTCTTCATCGGGGAAGATGGCGACGGGGTACGATACACCGGTTCGCTCTGGCCACCGATGCAGGACCAATCCGGTTTAAGTGGGTGGGGATTCGGCAGCGCCCACGCCAACGGCCTCCACATGGCCTTCTGCGATGGCTCGGTGCGGATGATGAACTACTCGATCGACCCTGAAACGTACCGCCGCCTGGGCAACCGCGACGACGGCATGGCGATCGACGGCAAGAAGTTCTGACCGGTGGAAACGGGGCTGACGGTGGCCATTTTTTGGACCTGAGTATTGGTTAATTCTCTCGAAAGCGAGCTTCCCAGGGATTTCATAATGGGAAAATGGCGAAAGTTCAGTTATAAGGAGTTGACATAATGCAATGTATTGGCAAAGCGGTGTTTGTTGCGGTTCTCTGCCTGAGTTCACTGCCGTCGGTTTGTGCTGAAGCAGCCGAAGAGTTGCATGTGGCGACGTTCCGCTGCGACATCACGCCGCCGTTGGGCTCGCCGCTGGCCATCGGGACGATCCAGGCGGCCACGGAGATCGTTGACCCACTCAGCGCCAGGGGAATTGTCCTGTTTAGCGACGAACAGCCGATCGTGCTTGCCGCAATTGATTGGGTCGGCGTGGGCAACGGTGGTTATGAAGATTTCCGTAGTGCGCTGGCCAAAGCTGCCGGCACGACGCCGGAACGTGTCGCGCTGCAGAGTCTGCATCAACACGACACGCCGTTCTGCGATTTCGAGGTGGAAGCGCTGTTGGCTGGAGTTGGCCTAGGCGGTGTTGCGTTCGACCCCGATTTTGCCCGCCTGGCGATCGACCGTACGGCCGCGGCGCTGAAAGCCTCGCTGAGCAACAAGCAACCGGTGACGCATATCGGCCTGGGAACGGGCATCGTAGAGCAGGTGGCCTCCAACCGCCGCATCCTCGGCCCGGACGGCAGGATCAAATGGTGGCGTGGCAGTGCTTGCACCGACCCGCGCCTCATTGCCGCGCCCGAAGGCACCATCGACCCGAAGCTCCAGTTGATCAGTTTCTGGAACGGCGAGCAACCGTTGGTGTCGATGACCCACTATGCGACGCATCCGCAAAGTTACTACGGCGAGGGAGGCGTGAGCTACGACTTTGTTGGGATGGCCCGGGCCGCGCGGGAAGACGCCATACCTGGGATGGCCCATATCCACTTCAACGGCGCGGGTGGCAACGTGGCGGCCGGCAAATATAACGACGGCTCGCATGAAAATCGTCCCATTCTGGCCGGGCGATTAGCCGATGGCATGGAAGAGGCCTGGAACAACCAAGAGCGATTCGCAATCGACGCGGAGGATGTCGAGTGGTCGTTCGAGCCGGTGATCTTGCCGCCCAGAGATGATCTGGACGAGGCCACTCTTCTGTCCAAGCTACGAAGCACTTGGCGCAGCACCGACGATCGAAAATGGGCCGCCCTTGAACTGGCCTTCTTGCGTCGGATGGAATCGGGCCAGGCGATCAACATCAACCACCTCGCCTTGGGGCCTGCCAGCGTACTTTACATGCCGGGCGAGTTGTTCGTCGAGTATCAACTGGCCGCACAGGACATGGCCCCCGACAGGTTCGTCGCTATGGCCGCCTACGGCGACTTTGGGCCATTCTATATCGGAACCGAGATTGCTTACTGGGAGGGCGGGTACGAAACCGGCCGGCGCTCGCACACGGCCCCGCACGTGGAAGGCGTTTTGCTCGAGGCGTTGGAGACCTTGCTGATCCCTGAGCCATCGATCGGGATATTGTTGATTACCGGCCTACTGTCGATTCTTGCGGCCTGGCGCAGGCGTGTAACGACCGCTTGGTAGAAAGCGAAACTTCCATGGTGGCCTACGCCTGTTGCACACCACTACACGTTGTGTTCAAAAGGCCAAGCGCCTACTGCATCTTGTGGTAAAACCGCCCTGTGCAACTAGCGTAGGCCACCAGGCGAAAGCGAGCTTTCCAGGGATTTCACAATGGGAAAATGGCAAAAGTTCAGTTATAAGGAGTTGACATAATGCAATGCATGTGCAAAGCGGTGTTTGTTGCGGTTCTCTGCCTGAGTTCACTGCCGTCGGTTTGCGCTGAAGCAGCCGAAGAGTTGCGCGTGGCGACGTTCCGCTGCGACATCACGCCGCCGTTGGGCCAGCCGATGTTCTGCTGCGATGCGCTGGAAACGATCGAACAGCCGCTGTTGGCCAAGGGGATCGTGCTGGAAGCCGGTGGGCGGCGGTACGTACTCTGCGCTTTGGATTGGTGCGAGTTGTGCAACGGCGCCTACGATGAGTTCCGCGAGAGGATCGCGGCCGCCGCCGGGACCAAGCCCTCTTGCGTGGCCGTGCAGGTCGTCCACCAACATACCGCCCCGTTTGTCGATACCGACGCCCAAAAGCTGTTGGCGGAAGCCGGCGTGCCGGAGTTTCACCTCGATCCAAAGGTTTTGGAGGCGATCGAGAAACGTCTCGTGGAGGCGGTGAAGCAGTCGATCGGGCGGCTC
>JAUWPQ010000145.1 GCA_030611515.1 Planctomycetota bacterium
ACCGACGGCAAAGGCGAAGCGATCGCTTGGCCCGTTGCTCTGGCCGGCGACAAAGGATACCGAGCCGACTGGATTGATGAATGCCTCCTGGAAATCGGGATTCAACCTGTGATCCCATCCAAAACCAACGAAGATCGAGAAGCTCGCCCCATTGAGTTTGACCAGGAATTATACTGCCAACGGAATATCATCGAACGATTGATCGGATGGCTGAAAGAAAGCCGACGCATCTTCACGCGGTTTGAAAAGACCGCCAAGAATTTCGCCGGAATGCTCAAAATGGCCTTCATCCACCGATACCTGCGAATCCTGATGAATACCAGTTGAGATGGTTTTAAAACAAAGCCTAGTACGGGAATGCTGCATGTCACCAACGGCGGTACTATGAACAATGGACACGGCGTGATTGGATACGATCCCGGCTCGCTCGGCAACGTGACGGTGGACGGGAGCGACTCGAATTGGATCAACAGCGGATACCTCAGCGTCGGCGTCTCTGGCAAGGGGACGCTGAGCGTCACCGACGGCGCCGTCGTCAGCAATAGCTGGGGCTCCATCGGCTTCTATTCCGGCTCAATAGGTGTTGTGGCGGTGGATGGAATCGGCTCGACGTGGACCAACAGCAGCAACCTCTCCGTCGGCGACTCTGGCAGCGGTATACTGAACATCAACGGGGGCGGGGCCGTCTCGGCGACGAGTGTTTCGATCAATAGCCAATCGCTTCTGGCAATCGATGTGGGTAACAGCAGCTTGCTGAACGTCGGCAACGGCAGCGGGACGCTAACTAACAACGGGGTGGTTCGCGTCATTGCCGGGGCAGGCCCGATAGCAGACGCCACCTATTCGCCCATCTCCGCCAAAACTTGGGACGGTAGCGGCGTTTATCAGATCGTCGGTGGAACGTGGGATGGGACCGAACACGAGTTTACCGTCTCCGGCGTTCAATCGGGTACGTCCGGCACGATGGAAACGCTCGATCTGGCCAGCATGCAACGATTGTTGATCGCCGATAGCGGCGTCGGCAATACCGGCTGGTCGCTCGGGGCCAGTTTCTTGCACAAGACCGGCGACCACACCGACCTGGACTTCACCGCCACCGTAATCACCGGCGGAACACTCGACGGCTTGGTGGCACTCCTCGATTCGGGTGAGTCGGTCAAGGGTGCGTGGGATTTCATCGTCGCTGGCGACGGCTATACCTCGGGCGATCCGGTCTATCTCTCATTTGACATCAGCGCGGGCTACTCGCGGAACGACCTGCAAGTGTGGCACTTTGACGGGACGGATTGGACCGAGTTCGACGCAATGGACCTGACCTACGACGGCACATACGCGAGTTTCACCGTGACCGGATTCAGCGGCTACGCCGTCTCCGCGGTGCCCGAACCGGGTACGCTGGCGCTGCTGATCGCCGCCGCGTTGGGGCCGCTGGCATGGGTTCGGAAAAAGCGGCAGGATCGATAGGGTGTGCGAGCGTCGCTGAATTGGTCATAGTGCCGCCGAAGGGGGACCGTCCCCGTAAATGGTCGCCACTTGACGCTTGTCCGTGGGCGCGAGGCAGGCTATACTGCAAGGCGTGGAGGGCGTATTGCAGCCGAGTCGCGGGGGGAAGGAGTGGCTAACGATGTCAAACGTGGAAATCAAAGGCGTCAAGTCGGCCGTGCGGCAGTTGGCGGACGCCCTGCCGGATGACGCGACCTGGGACGATGTCATGTATCGCGTATACGTTCGCCAAGCCGTGGATGCCGGCCTTCGGGACGCGGCGGAGGGGCGCCTGGTGGACGTCGCCGAAGTCCGCCGTCAGTTCGGACTGGTGGAATGAAAGTCCGTTGGACCCGAAACGCGATCGGGCATCTTGCCTCGATCTACGAATACATTAGCCAAGACTCGCCGCGTTATGCGAGCCGCATGGTGGATTGTATTACGGCAAGATCGCGGCAAATCGTCCGCTTTCCGCAGTCCGGGCAGATGGTTCCCGAGTACCAGGATCCCGATATCCGGGAAGTTATCGAGGGTTCTTACCGCGTGATCTACGAAATCTCTGCCGACGAGGTTCGAGTTCTTGCCGTGATTCACGGGGCGCGCTTATTGCCTTCACAACTTACCAAAGATTCCGATACATGACCGCCTTCAGCGGCTACGCCGTCTCGGCGGTGCCCGAGCCGGGTACGCTCGCCCTGCTGATCGCCGCCGGGTTGGGACTGTTGATCCATGCCCGACGGAAGCGGAAGTGAACGATTGGCCCGTTGGGCCAACATGAGGTTCGGCGTTGTTCGCGTTTCACTAGGCGAAAGCCCTGGGCCGGGAGAACGCGGGGCCTTCGCTCCCGGGCTTGACTTGCCTTCACTTTTGGGATATACATAGTATATCCATTGGAGGTGAATTATGGTAACCAAGGTGCAAAGCTGGGGCAACAGCCAGGGACTGCGGTTGAGCAAACAGGTTTTGGAAGACGCGCACGTCTCGGTGGGAGACGAGGTGGACGTCGCGGTCCGGGACGGACTGATCGTCGTCGCGCCGCTGAAGCGAACGCGGGGAAAAGTCAGCCTCCGAAGCCTCGTCGCGCGGATCCCGAAAGACTATAAACCGCAAGAGACCGACTGGGGCAAGCCCGCCGGAAGGGAGGTCTGGTAAATGCCGGCCTACGTTCCAAGCAAGGGAGATTTCATCGCGGTCACGTTCGATCCCCAATCGGGACGCGAGCAGAAGGGCCGCCGTCCGGCGCTGGTGGTGAGCAATAACCTGTTCAACAAGCACACCGGGCTTGCCATCGTCTGTCCGATCACCAACACGCGGCGTGACTTTCCCTTCCACGTCGCCGTTGGGGATGATGCGACCCTGACAGGATTCGTCATGGTCGAGCAGGTCAAGTCAATCGATTTCCGCGCGCGCCGAGCGCGCAGGATTGGTCGCGCCACCCACGCGGTCCTGGACGAAGTGCTGTCGCTGCTGGACGCGTGCATCTACTGACCGGGCCGGCCGCAAAACGGTCTCCCCCCTCCCCTGCCCTCTCAATACTCGACCCTTACAAGAAAAAGTCCTTGCGGCGGGGCGGTCGGGCCGGCGACGCGGCGGTCCATTGAACGCAGCACTTCGCCGGGCCAGGTCTCCGGCCGTTTGCCGCAGCCGACTTCGACCAGTGTGCCGACGATCGTGCGGACCATGTTGTAGAGAAACCCGTCGGCCTCGACCTCGATGACGATGGAGTCGTCGCCCTGCCCTACCCTGCCCTCACCCCCGGCCCCTCTCCCAACGGGAGAGGGGAGCTTGTTCCCTGCCCTGCCCCGGCGGACCGAGACGTCGAAAACGGTCCGCACGCTGGTCGCCCGCTCCGCCCCGGCGGTCTCGAAGCTGCTGAAGTCGTGGGTACCCAGCAGTGCGACGGCCGCGCGGCGCATTGCTTCGGCGTCCAATCGGCCGCGGCGATAGTGCCAGGCGTAACGCCGCTGGAACACGTCGCGAACCGGCCCATCGTGGATCGCGTAACGGTAGCGCTTGCGCCGGGCGTGGCTGATCGGATGAAAACCCTCGGGCGCTTCGGCCGTCTTGAGCACGGCGACGTCCGGCGGCAGGTTGGCGTTGATCGCCCGACGGAGCACGTCGAGCGGCAATTTACATTCGGTGCTGAAACCGACCACCTGTCCCAGCGCGTGTACGCCCGCGTCGGTCCGTCCGCTGGCCAGCACGCGGATCCGCTCCCCGGTGACTTTTTCCAGGGCGTTTTCCAGCGTTTGCTGGACGGTCGTCCGGTCGGGTTGGACCTGCCAGCCGGCGTACGCCGTCCCGTCGTAGGCGATGGTGAGTTTGATGGTTCGCATCGCATGCTGGCCGACGTACCGGCGGCCGCTAAACATTTTTCCCCACGAACGCAGTCGCGGGGCGTTCCGTTACTCAATTCCCTTGCCCCTCGTCCCCCGCACCAGCAATTCCGCGATCTGCACGGCGTTGGTAGCGGCGCCCTTGCGAAGATTGTCGCTGACGCACCAGAACGCCAAGCCGTTCGGGCAAGAGAGGTCCTCGCGGATCCGACCGATGAACGTCTCGTCGCGCCGATCGCAGTTGATCGGCATCGGATACAATTCCTGGTCCAGATCGTCGAGTACCGCCAGCCCCGGCGTGGCCTCGAACAACCGCCGGGCTTCGGCGGCCGTCACCTTCCGCTCGGTCTCGACCAGGATGCTCTCGCTGTGGCAGTTGCCCACCGGAACGCGGACGCAGGTGGGACAAATCAGGATCGAGTCGTTTTCCAAAATCTTCCGCGTCTCGAAGACCATCTTCATCTCTTCCGAGGTGTATCCCTGGTGCTCGGGCGAGCCGATCTGCGGGATGCAGTTCAACGCGATCGGATGGGCGAAGCACTCGTACTCGTACGGTTCTCCGGCCAGCGCCGCGCGGGTGCCGCCGGTCAGGTCGCGGGTTCCGGCCAGGCCAGCCCCGCTCACGGCCTGATACGTGCTGACCACCACGCGGCGGACCCGGGCGGCATCGTCGAGCGGTTTCAGCGCCTGGACCATCTGCGTGGTCGAGCAGTTCGGGCTGGCAATGATCCCCCGGTGCCGATGGACGGCGTCCGGGTTGACCTCGGGGATTACCAGCGGCACGTCCGGGTCCATTCGCCAGTAGCCGCTCTCGTCGATCACCACGCAGCCCCGCCGAACGGCGTCGGGGATGAAATCTCGGGCCACCTCGTCGGGCGTGCTGCTGATGGCCAGGTCCACCTCGTCGAAGACCGGCCCGCGGAGTTCCTCGACCGCGACCTCCCGCCCGGCGAAAGGCAGTTTCCTGCCAGCCGAGCGGCCGGAGGCAACGAACTTGATCTTCTTATGGGGGAACTTACGGGCTTCCAGCAGTTCCCGAATAATAGTCCCCACGGCGCCGGTGGCGCCCACGACCGCAATGCAATCGAACATCGACGTACTCCTATGGTTTTCGTCGATGGATTATTGCACGATCGGGCGAGAAGCTCAACTCCCGTTTATTCTCGTTCCCACGGTCCCCCGTGGGAACGCACTGCCCGCGACACTCCGCGTCGTCCCCCGCCGCCGCTTTTTCCGCTGTTGGTGGGGCTTCGCTTCGCTTGTCCCACCCTACTTTCCTAGCCGCGTCGCTTCCACCCTCTTGTTTTGCCCCGCTCCTTCCTCACCAGCGAAACAAGTTCTCTTGTGGATATATCCGCCTTGACGGCGGGAACATCTAAGGGAGATTTCGGCATGTCCTCGGGCGTCAACGCAAAAGTGCTCCCGTCCTTTCGCCGAATGAGCACCTTGCCGGTCGCTACGGCCGTGTCTAGTACGCCGGCCAGTTTCTGCCTGGCTTCCGAATAAGTATAAACGTTCACGTCAAATCTCCAGTAGTTCCAAGCCGATCTTCCCGGCGGCAAGCCGCAGCGGCCGATCGAGCGTCAATAAGGGCGCCGCATGACGCGAAGCACAATCCAGAAAGTAGGCGTCGTAGGCGTACATGCCGGTTTTGCCCGCCAGACGCAGCGCGTTTCCCATGTCCACGGACACGTACCGCAGGGGGACGCCGTCGAAGATATTCAGCGCCCGTCGGGCGTCCGCGAGGCGAATCCGGCGCTGTTTCAACATCGTCGAGAACGCGTTTCCGACCTCCCAGGGGATACATCCCGGGCCGATGAGCGAATGTCCGGTCGTCGCCTCGACAATTTTTTCTCTCTCCGGCTCGGCCACGATCACGGCAATCAGCGCGGACGTGTCAATCACAATGTCCATGAAAAACCTCCATCATAGACAATTGTACAACCGGGGGCGAAGATGTCAAGCCCGCTTCCGCCGGGCATGAATCAACAATCCCAACGCGGCGGCGATCAGCAGGACGAGCGTGCCCGGCTCGGGCACCGCGGAGACGGCGTAGCCGCTGAATCCGGTCACGGTGAAACTGGCGTATGTGCCGTCGTAGGTCAGGTCCATAACGTCGAAATCGGTCCAAACCGATCCGTCGAAGTGCCATACTTGCAGATCGCCGCGCGAGTAGCCCGCGCCGACGTCAAACGAGAGGTAGGCCGGATCGCCCTCGGTATAGCCGTCGCCCGCGACGATGAAATTCCAAGCTCCCAAAACCGATTGGTTGGGGTCCAACAGATTTTGCAGGTTGGTGAGTGTTTCGCCGCCGATAACCGTGGCGGTGAAGTTCAGCGCGGTTGATTCTTCGGCGGCGAGGAAGCTGGCCCCGACCGACCAGTCGGTCTTGTCAACGCCGCTATCAACAATCAGTGCCCGCTGTATGTAGGCCAGATCGAGCGTAATCGTTTCGCTGGAGTCGCCCGATTGAACGCCGGAGACGGTAAACTGGTGGTTGCCGCTATCCCAAGTTCCGCCGACAGCCTGATAGATGCCGCCACCGCTCCAAGTTCCGGCGGCGATCGGTGAATAGAAATTTTCCGATGTCGCTCCCGCCCCAGCGAGGATGCGGACCGTCCCGTCGTTGTCGATCTTCCCGCTGCCGCTCAATCCGCTGCCTGTGACGGAAAGCGAACTGTCACGGCCGACGTCGATTGCCAGCAGCGATTGGCTATTAATCCAAACTGCTGCTGCCGAGACGGCCCCGCCGCCGGTGATGTTGAGCGCTCCGCTGCCGATATCGCCAATATAGAGGCAGCAGTTGTGGGTCCATGTCGAGCCTATGCCGTCGATCGTCGCCACTCCCATCGAGCCGGTATCGCGCCGATATAGCTGAAGGCATTGCTGACGGTGCCGCCGTTGGTGATGTTGAGCGTTCCGCTGCCGAAAAGGCCAACATGGATGACACTGCTCGCGAAACTGTGATAGGGAGTCAACGTCGAGCCGACGCCATCCACTGTCACCTGGCCCGTGGACCCGGCATTGTAACCGATGCACAATACACTCGGATGACTGACAGCGGCGCCGCTGGTGATGTTGAGCGTCCCGTTGCCGAAGTAACCAACGTAGCTGGTTATAACTGGTACGATGCTCTCACTGCTGGCCCAGGTCGAGCCGGTTCCGGTAATTGTCACCTCGCCCGTCACACCGCTGTTATAACCGATGTAGCAATTTTTGGAGAGCAAATCGCTGCCGTCATCGACCGTCAAGGTGCCGTTGGCGGTCTTCCCGATGTAACCATTCGTAGAACTGTCCCACTCGGCCGGGTCGGCGGGGTCGATGTCGCCGGTGTAGGAGATGCCGGCACGGGCGGTTGGAAGTTGAACGGCGAGACAAAGAGTTGCCAAGAGAACATAAGGCAAAGTGTGAAGCCGTCTCATCGCCGTCTCCAGTTGAAAAGTGAAAAAGGTTATAAGGTGCGAAAGTGCGAAGGAACGAGGGTGCGAAAGTGCAAGGGTGCAAAAGGTACGAGGGTGCGAAAGCGTGAAGGTGCAAACGGCTTGTCGGCCGGCGGAAAAAAACCTTCCAGAAGATTTGCCCAACTTACCCCTCCCCCCGCAAAGGTCAATACTTTATCCGTCAAATTTCAGAAAATCGGTACTGGAGTGGGGGACAACACGGGTCTTTCGGCTACATTCGAGGGGGTAATCTGTAGGATGGGACAAGCGAAGCGTAGTCCCGCCCTACGACTTTGCGGCAAACCCGCTTGCCGCGAGGCGGTTGGCATGGTATCTTCTTTGTAGATACATTGAATGAATGTACCCAAGGAGATTTCCATGACTACGAGGGTTCGGAAATGGGGCAACAGCCTGGCGCTGCGGATACCCAAGGCCGTGGCCCGCGATAGCCGTTTGGAAAACGGGTCGGTGGTCAACCTCGCCGTTCGCGGCGGCAAGGTCGTCGTCGAGCCGGTGCAAAAAACCAAGTACCAACTCGATGAGTTGTTAAAGGGCGTGTCGAAAAAGAACATCCACGCCGGCGTGGACACCGGCCCGGCGGTCGGACGGGAGGTCTGGTGATGGCCTCGTCTTATTGCCCCCGCCGGGGAGACGTTGTCTGGATGAGCTTTGATCCACGGGCCGGGCACGAACAAGCCGGCCACCGCCCCGCGCTCGTCCTGTCGCCGGAACGGTATAACCGCAAGGTGGGCTTGGCGCTGTTTTGCCCGATCACCACGCAAAGGAAAGGCTATCCGTTTGAAGTTGCCGTGCCAGAGGGACTGAAAGTATCGGGTGTGATCTTGTCCGATCAGGTGAAGAGTCTCGACTGGAGGGCCAGAAAGACCCGCTTTGGATGTCGATTGACGGCAGAAACGCTCCAAGAAGTCATGGGCAAACTCGGGACGCTGCTGTAGCCTCAAGAGCGGGGTGTGAAGTTGGAAACATGAAAGCACATTATAATTTCCCCATCGGGGGTCGGGGGTGCGAAACCGCAAGCGGCTTGTTGACTTCTTCACTACCCACTACCAACTCAAGCCGGAACTACGAACCATGCCATAAAGAAAGCCCACGGGCCGCAACCCGTGGGCTTGTGTTGTTTGCCAACGATGGAATGTAACAAAACTACCGGGCCGCCACCTGCTCGGCCGGCGTGGCGTTGAAGCCGAAGGCCACCGCCGTGATCTTGCCGGCTGTCAGTGTGACCGTGCGGGTGTCTTCCTGGAGTTGACCGTCGCGGACCAACTCGGCCTTCACTACGTACTTGTAGCTGAAGCCCGGCTTCAGACCGTGCGAGATGAACTGCCGACGGCTGCCGATGCTGGTCGTCTTCAGACCGTTGATCGTCACCGTGGCATCGTAAGGAACCCAAACGGTCAGCACGCCGCTGGTGTCGGCCGAGGTTGTGTTGGTCTGAGGCGCGGTGGCCGGACCAGGCATGTCACCGGGCGCCGGCTCGGCCGGCATCGCGTTCGGATCAGTCACCGGCTTCTGCGCCGGGGTCGGCGCTTGTGCGGGCGCAGGTGCGACCGAACCACAAGTCGATACGTCGGTGTAGCAACAGCCATACGTCGGACAACTGTATCCACCGTATCCCCAGTACCACTTGTATCGGCCGAGCAGCAACCGCCGGATCGGACCGGGCCGCCAGCCACGATACCAACTGCCGCCGTAGCAGCAAGAGTCGTAGCAACTCGCCGAATAGCACGGTGAGTAGCACGACGTGTAGCACGGCGAATAGCACGACGTGTAGTACGGTGCATAGCCACAACCCCAACCGTAACCGTAACCCCAACCCCGCCACTGGGCTTCAGCCTGAGGGGCCACGGAAGAGAAGGCTATCGCCACGACCGCGCAGATCAACAGACATTTCCAATTTGCTCGAATCATGTGTTTTGACTCCCTTCCAACAAGACAGAGGATATATCCAAGCTAGTACTCTTACTAAACATAGCAGGCCCTTGGCGAAAATCAAGTAGCTTGGGCTAAGTTGCGCTATGTCGCAAGTTGTTAAAAAGACACAGTTTAGGCCGGATTTTTATTGAACTGGCTGGCCACTTCCCCCCTGGAAATCCAACCCAGTCTAAACAAACCCCCCGATTCCAGCCCATCGGTCGTATTCGGCAGTCGGCACAATTGACATAACCGTAACAATTGGAGTAACTTAGGCGTTCCATGAAAGCCTCCGCTTGGGCATTTTCTCGTTCCCATGCTCCGCGTGGGAACGCACGCGGCCGGACGCTCCGCGTCCGCGTGGTGGAATTGATGTTGCCGCAATGGGTTATTCACGGAAATGGCCTCGGAGCGTCCAGGCAAGACGTTACGACGCGGAGCGTCGTAACGAGGAGTATTTAGGCGTTCCATGAAAGCCTCCGCTTGGGCCAAACGGTTCCCCTGGTCGATCTTTATCGCCGCAGTCCTGCTGATTGGGCTGGGGTGGCTGGGGATCGCGCGGGTCGAGGAGCTAACCGGAGGGAGCGGACGGATACTTCGCCAGCAGATGGCGTATTCCATAATCGCGTTATTGCTGATGTTGCTGGCGACGACGCCAAACTACCGCATCCTCTGCCGATTCAGTTACCCGTTGTACTTCTTTGCTTTGCTGCTGCTGGTAGTAGTGTTCCACTTCCCGGCCATCAACAACGCGCATCGTTGGATCCGTCTTGGTCCGCTGGGTTTTCAACCTTCCGAGTTGGCGAAGCTGGCCTTTATTCTGGCGTTGGCCAGATACTTGATGTACCGCGAGAATTTCCGGCGGCTGCGCGGTTTGGCCGCGCCGCTGATGTTGACGCTCGCGCCGGTGCTGTTGATCTTCATGGAACCCGACTTGGGAACGGCCTTGGTCTTTCTGCCGGTGTTTCTGATCATGCTCTTCGCGGCCGGCGCGAAACGGAGCGATTTGATCTGCATGGTCGCGGCGGGTATACTGGCAATGCCACTGTTGTGGACGCAGATGAACGTCGATCAGAAGTCGCGGGTCGCAACGCTGTTGGACCAGCCCGTGCCGGGCCGGATACCGGGTAAACATGCGTACCAACTCTATCAGGGAAAGCAAGTCCGGGCGATGGGCGGCGTCTGGGGTAGCTTCTTCACCGGACAGCCCACCGACGAGATGGCCACGTACCACTTGCCGGAAGCCCGAAGCGATTTTATCTTCTGCATCATCGGTGAGCGGTTTGGACTGCCCGGCATGGTCTTGACCTTGGCTCTGTTCGGATGGATCGTCTGTCGCGGACTGGCGATTGCCGCGGAGACGCGCGAACCGTTCGGGCGGTTGATGGCCGTCGGCATCGCGGCGCTGTTTGCCGTCGAGGTGCTCGTTCACACTGGCGTGTGTGTCGGGCTGTTGCCGACCACCGGCCTGTCGCTCCCACTGGTCAGTCACGGCGGCTCGGGGCTGTTGGCGCACGCCGTCGCGCTGGGACTGCTGATGAACGTCGGCCTTCGCCCCGGCTACGAAGTGACCAATGAGCCGTTTCGGTTTGTAGTGG
>JAUWPQ010000404.1 GCA_030611515.1 Planctomycetota bacterium
GGGCAAGCGGTTTTTCACGGTCAATCCGGCCCGCGGATCAAGGCGCTTCCTCATATCCGGAGAGGTATATTTTACCGAAGATCGGCCCTCGTGCGAAGCGATTGCGCAAAAGAAGGTAGGGTGGGTCAAGCAGAGCGCAGCCCTGCCAACAGCGGGAAAGAAGTGGTGGGGCAGCGCTTCGCTTGACCCACCCTACACGGCTCTACCTTGCCACCGGCACACCGAGGGCCTGATCGATCAACTCGATGAGCACCTTGGGGGCCGGCGGCTTGCGGAGAGAGTAGATGCAACCGTCGTCGTGGCTGCGGCGGATAACGTCGGGCAATTGTGTACCCGAGAGGAGCATCACCGGCACGTCCTCCATGCCCGGCTGACGCTTGATCCGTCGGCAAGTATCCAGGCCGTTCTCGCCGTGGAGGTTCAGGCCACAGACGATCAGGTCGGGCGGATCCGTCTCGGCGGCGGCGATCGCCTCCTCGGCGGTGGTGCAACAACGGCAGCCGAAATCCGCCCCCCCAAGCACCGCCGTCATCTCGTCCAAAACTTCCCGCTGGTGATCGACCACCAATACCAGTGGTCTCGATTGGTCGGGGTTTTTCATCGCGCTGGAGATTATTGGTATCCGAATTAGTACAAAGGGGCTAATCCGCCTGCCTTCGGACATCCCAACATTGTTAATTTCGACCGCTCGGGGCTTTCTATTCACTAGAGTTTCGCCGAAGCCCCCAATTGAAACAATCCGAATAATCAGTTTCTGTTGCGGAAACTAATTTCGGTCATGACCTAATCCAGCGGCACCAGCTTGGGGTTGGGCACCTTGCGGCCCCAAACGCGGCCGTGGCGGGCCGAAAGCTCGTGGAAGTTCTGACGCAGGAAATCGTACAGCGACTCCGGCGGACCCAACGAAAGCCAACGGTCAAAAAGGGCCTCGATATGGGCGTCGTACTGCTTCTGTGAGGAGCCGTGGGCGTAGCAGCGGCCACCCAGCCGACGCAGATCGCCGTCGAACTTAGGCCCGATGTGCCAAAGCTCGTGCAACACCGTGGTTAGCTTCTCGCGGAAGGGAAGGTCCAGGAACCGCGGCAGGTAGAAGGTGAGGATGTAGAGCATCTCGCGGCCGTCCGGGGCGTACAGCCGCTGCATACCCCAGCGACGTTTGCGGCGGAAGACATGCATCCGCCCGCCGGCGAAACGCATCGGCGAGAGCGTGGCGTACATCCCCTGGCTGCCAGCCCGGCGGGTCTGGGCGAAACTGACCGCCACCCGCGCCATGTCAATGTGTCGGAGTTGGTCCAGCCGACTGGTCATATCCTCGCACAGACGGCGGATATGGCCGGTGAAGTCGAAGCCGGCGCTCGGCGGCGGGTCGCGG
>JAUWPQ010000035.1 GCA_030611515.1 Planctomycetota bacterium
CGGACTCGTGGGGGCACGCGGAATGGGCGTCGCCAACGAGGAAGGCGCCAACGACGTCGCCGTGTGTCTGGACGGCAGAGTTTACTCCACCGGATTCTTCGTCACCTCGATCACCGGCACGAACGTCGACTTCGATCCCGGCGAGGGCGTCTACAATCTCACCAGCATCGGACAGAAGGACGTCTTTATCTCGAAATTGGACCACGACGGAAACTTCGTCTGGGCCAAGCGCGTCGGCGGAACGGGGTGGTCGCAGGGAATGAGCGTCGGCATGGGAATCGCCGTGGACGCGGACGACAACGTCTATACCACCGGCAGCTTCGAGGGCGTCGCCGATTTCGACCCCGGCCCCAACCAGTTCGCGCTCTCCTGCGCCGGCGACACCGACGTGTTCCTCTCAAAGTTGAACGCCGACGGCGCCTTTGCATGGGCCAAGCGGATGGGCGGGGCCAGCGGGGAATACGGCGCCGACGTCGCCGTCGCCTCCGACAGCTCGGTATATCTTACCGGCGGGTTCCAGGGCGTGGTCGACTTCGATCCGGGCGCTGGAACGTACAACCTCGACAGCGACGGATACCGACGGCTCTTCGCCTCTAAATTTACCTCGTCGGGCAATTTCGTCTGGGCCGACGGATTCGGCGGCACCGGTTGGGACTTCGCCGGCGACATCGCCCTGGACGATGCCGACGGCGTCTACGTCACCGGCGGGTTCTACGGCATCGCCGACTTTAACCCCGGCGCGTGGACCTACAATCTAGCCAGCACCGGACAGAAAGACGCCTTCGTCCTCAAGCTGAACTCCACCGGCGGTTTCGTCTGGGCACAACACACCGGAGGGACCGGCGAAGACAGCGCGAACGGCATCGCCGTCCACTCGGCCACCGGGGCCGTCTACACGACCGGCTACTTCCACGGCGCCGTTGACTTCGATCCCAGTGCGGCGGTTTATCAGTTGCAGAGTGCCGGCGGCCGGGACGCCTTCCTTGCCAAATACGTCTCCCCCGCCGCGGCGCCGCTGACGGTCACTATCGAACAGGGTGCCGCTCAGACCGATCCGACCTTGACCTCGCCGATCATCTTCCGCGTGGTGTTTGACGCCGCGGTGAGCGATTTCACCGCAACCGACGTTACCCTCGGCGCCCTCGACGGCGATGCGCCGGGAGCCTATGTCTCCGCGGTAAACCCGGTTGGCACGGACGGAACGACCTACAACGTGTCGGTCGCCGGCATGACCGGCAGCGGCGACGTTACCGCCTCGATCGCCGCCGGGATGGCTCACAACACGCTGGGGATGAACATTCAGGCATCCACCAGCGCCGACAACACCGTAGCGTATACATATATCGCCCCCGCCGGGCCGGCGATCTTCGACGTGATCGTCGAGGAATCGCAATTTGGCGGCGACGGCATATTGGATTCGAGCGACGAATTGGTCATCTCTTGGGCCGTGACCGGCCCCGCCGACGTCGCCACGCAGTCGTTGAAGATCGACGGCCAGACCGTCTCGGAAATCGACGGCCCGTATTATGGCATCTACTACGCCGCCGTCTTCGGACCGGTGGCCGCGGGAAACCACGATTACACGATCGAAGTCACCGACACCAACGGCCTCACGGATACTTACGACGGCACGTTCGACGTGACGGCGGCGACCGTCGCCGGGCCGGTAATCTCACAGGTGGTCGTCGCCGAAGCGGACCCGGGCAGCAATCTCGACGGCATTTTGGAGTCGAGCGACCAGTTGGTCATCGCCTGGGCCGTGACCGGTCCCGCCGGAGTCGCCGCGCAGTCGTTGAAGATCGACAGTCAGGCCGTCTCGGAAATCGACGGCCCGAACGCCGCCGGCTATTGCTACGGCGTCTTCGGACCGGTGGACGCGGGAAACCACGATTACACGATCGAAGTCACCGACACCAACGGCCTCACCGCAACGCACAACGGCACGTTCGACGTGACAGCGGCGACCACCGCGGCCCCAACATTCAACCTGACCAGCCCGACCTCCGGCACGTTCGCCGCCGGAGAGAACGTGGAAATTCAGTGGACCGCCGCCAACGTCGGAGCGGGCAGCAAAATCAGCCTCTGCTACGACGAAGACACCACTTTGTGGAACGGCAACGAGACCTGGATCGAGATCGACCAGATTGCGGCCGCCAACGGCAGCGGCAATTACAACTGGGACACGACCGGTGTGCCGGAGGGCACGTACTACGTTGCCGGGTATCTCTTGTCGGATAGTAATCCTTACTTTTCTCACCTTACCCAATCGATCAGCATTGCCGCGTCGGCGCCGCTGACGGTCGAGGCCCCGGCCCCGCCGGTTGGGTCGGCAACTTCGCTGACGGTCGCGGACATCGATTTCATCGTGGCGGAAGCGGCGTATCGGCTGGAAGAAACATTTGGACCTCGGGCCGCGACCGCCTTGGCCGGCGTCTCCGTCGAAGTTGCCGACCTGTCTGGCAAACTGCTGGGCGTGGCGACCGACGGCAAGATACTGATCGACGACGACGCGGCCGGCTACGGCTGGTTCGTCGACCCCACGCCCGGCGAAGACGAGGAGTTCGCTTGGCTCACCTCCGACGTTCTATCGGCCCGGTCTGACACCGCCGCCGAGGGCCGCGCCGACCTGCTGACGACCGTGATGCACGAGATGGGACACGTGCTCGGTTTCGAGCACGCGGACGAAGGGCTTATGTTCGAGACCCTGCCGCTGGGCGTCAGACGGCTGCCGAGCGAGACAAACAACGCCATCGACCAGGTCTTTGCCTCGTTAGACGATGACGACGACGACGCGGACGACTGGGATTGGCTGTAAGCCGTGTAAGCCGCTTCACCGTTTGGCCGGCGTGCTTGCACGCCGCAATTTGGCGAGTTGTAGGACGGATTTCCTAATCCGTCCACCGGGGGATCGAAAGGGGTCGTGTGTGGCAAGATTTTCTGGCGGCTATGCCATTTTTGTCATTCATTGCAGCAACCACTTCAACGACCGTAGCGGGTTTTTCTTTTTGATCTCCTGAAAGGTCTGACGTTGCTCGGCCGTCAGCACGCTGAGTTCAACTGCCCGTTCCAATTTCAGATACGCTGCCGCCTTGGGATTGGGTTCGTTGACGGACGCACGGACCGTGGAGGACGCTTCGGTCCGCACTTGTGAGATTTGCCGGTCGGACAAATTCAACGGCTGCATGAGTTTCAGGATTCTCTCGGACACCTGATGCGCTTCCCACTTAAGCCGATATTCGGGAGACAGTGCTTCCAGAATGTTAGACTGATGCGTCTTAAGAAGCTTGCGGAGTTCATTTCGCAGCGGCTTGGCCTTTGCCGTGGCCCGCCTGAAGCCTGCCAGGTCACGGTCTTTCGCGGCTCGTTTCATCTGCTGCTCAAACTGAGCCAACTTCGCGACCTTCTCCGTCCGCCATTGCGTGAAGGCTTCAGCGCGGGCTTTGAACGCAGCTTTCAGTTTTGCCTTCTCCTGGTCCGAGAGTTCCAGCACCGCACTGATTTGCTCGTACTCCGCGGTCCAAGACGTTTCCGGCGGGGGCGGTCGATCGGCATCGGTCCCCGGGCCTGCTTGAGACCGATCCCGACGAGAAGGCACGTCGGCATCTGGACCACCGTTTCCCTGGCTGCATGAAACGGTGCTGAACAACAAGGCGAGATAAACCAGATTTCGCAGCATCAACGTCCCTCTTCATCGGGGAAGAAAAGGTCGGAGCTATTTCTTGGAAGAATTGCCTGCCGGAGCATCGCTCACCTGCCGAAAAATAGTTCTGCCCCCTTTTTCACCCCCGCTGATTTTTTCACTCCATGAGGGCCCGAATGGTACGGTCGTAGTACCGGATTCCCCAGAACGGAACCAAGACCGCCATTATTGCTGCTATCTGTTTGAGCGAGCCGGCCTTTCGGCGTCGTCGCGGTAGTGCAGCGAAGAAAATGAATGGTTTTTAAACACGCGCGAAGGTCAGGTGCGACGGCGATGCCACACGTAGGTCAACATGCCCAAGGCGGCCATTGTCAGCAGGGTGAGGGTGGATGGTTCTGGGATCGAGAAATTTCCAATGTAGCCGAACTCGTAGTCGCCCTGAACGAAATTGGACCGGCTGCCTTTCTTGCCGCCACTGTTGCCCGGGCTAACGATTTGGCCGTCCATGGCGCCGTCGATCCAGGAGTTGAACACGCTGACGCGCGTATCCCCGGAAGCGTCGCCGTAATCCGCGTCGGGGTCGCGGTCCTGAATGCCCCATCCGAACGAATGAACGCCAATCAGTTCCTCGCCGGAGCCGAAGTCGACGAACAACCCGCCACCGCTGTCCCCGGGAGCACAGAGGTACTCGAGGTCAAGCGGTAATGCCGAACCGAATGAACTCTCGTAGGGATCGCCGGGCTGGTCGAAATCCATCAGGATTATGTTCGGCATGCTTTCCAGGGTGGGGTAGAAGTTGTCGGCCATGTTCTGGCCTGCCCGCTTCTGGTAGTCCATTGTGACGGCCCCCGTCAAACCTGTTCCGGTCATGCCGTATCCCACCGCGGTAGTGACGTTTCCTAGTTCATCGTAGCCCATGTAGCGGGTCGCCGGAGCAACATCTGTCACGGGCGCATCGAGGTGGATCAAGCCGATGTCGTAGCCGGCGCCCAGGCGGCGATTCTTGAACTCCGTGTGCGCCACCCAACTCGTCCCTGTATACGTGGTGCCACCTACCGTGAAGTTAAGCGAAGTAGCGTCCTTGACTACGTGTGCGGCTGTCAGCACCCAATCCGGAGCGATCAGGGTTCCGCTGGCCAGGAAGTTATACCTACGGGTCGCGCCGTCCACGCGGCCGACGCTGGCATACTCGGACGCGGCACCTAAGTTGAGGTACAGCGAGTCGTCCCTGTCGTCTCGAATCGTGCCGGAATATGCCGGCGCGGCAAAGGGCGCCAGCAATACTGCGGCGACTGCCAAATGAACAAATCCGATCACTTTCATCTCCGGCTCCTTTACGTTCGGTTAGTCTCTGCTGGAAGTTAAAATTACGCGATCATTATAAGCCCCCCAAGTCCGCTTGTCGAGGAAAAATGCAAGGAAAATGTGTCAGAACTATTTTTTGGAAGAATTGCCTGCCGGAGCATCGCTCACCGGCCGGGGAACAGCCCCCCCTCCCCCCGGTTTGGCACGCGTTTCGTCAATTTCCGCCGTTTTTCCATTTTTTGCGGTAATTGCGGCCGCTATCCACTATTTCCTCTATGGGCGCACATTTCTAGGCGGCCTGCTGGGGCTAAGTATACTGGGAGATATCGGAGCAACTCTTCTCGACAGGCGGTTTCATGTCGGCGCAGCCACCATCCGACGAACACGATTTCGGCCGGTTGTTCGTGCAGCATCAGTCGCGGATATACGGCTTCATCCGCTCGCTGGTCGTGCATCGCGCCGATGCCGAAGACCTGCTGCAAGAGACGGCGTCGGTGCTGTGGCGCAAGTTCGACGAATTTCTGCCCGGCTCGAACTTTTCGGCCTGGGCTCTGCAAGTTGCCCGCTTTCAGGTGATGTACTTCCGGCAGCGGCAGAAACGGGACGTGCTCCAGTTCAGCGATAAGTTCGTCGACGCGGTGGGCGCCGACACCATAGCGGAATCCGATCGGCTGGGCGACCTACAGGAACTGCTCGAACTCTGTATGGACAAACTTCCGCCGGCCGACCACGAGTTGTTCGACTTGCGATACCATTCGGACCTGTCGGCGAAGAACATAGCCGAGCAATTGGGACGCCCGCTTTCGACGGTCTACAACGCCATCAATCGTATTCGACGGACGCTGGCGGAGTGCGTCGAGCAGGCGATGAACAGGGCGGATCGAGAACGAACGTAGAGAAACAGGAAAAACGAGAGCGAGCGTCGGAGTGTCGCAAATGACGGTTGCACCCAACTACCACAGTGAACTCTACGAGTTGGCCGGCGCCCAATGCGAGGGCACAATGGTGGCCGATCAGGTCGCCCGGCTCGAAGAGTTGGTGCTCGGCGACGGCCGATTGCGGCGAATGTACATCCTCTACATGCACGTCCATGCCTGTGCCGAGAGGCGAGGGGCGGGGGGTAAGGGACGAGGGATGGCCGGTTTACCGGCCATCGACCTCTCCGTTTCCACCGGTGCGGCGGTTGAACATCCCGTTGGAGCGGCAGTTGAACTGCCGCTCCAACCCGAACCCCGAACCCCGAGCCCCGAACCCCCGTTCCCCACTCTATCCACCACCAACTATCCACTACCCACTCCTTTCGTCGGCAGTTGGGCGTTCTCCTACATGGTCGCCACGGTGATCATGGGCGTGATGCTGCTGGTGTTCTGGGCGATGAAAGTCACCCACCACCAACATATCGCCGAGGCGCCGGCGCAGTCGGCCCCGTCGGAAGCCATGCCGGAGATGGTGTTCGTCGGCCGGATCACCGGCATGGTCGATGTGAAATGGTCCGACGATCCCCACTATCTGCCGCCGCCGGACTTTGCACACGTCCCCTTGGAACGCAAATACATCCTCTCTTCCGGGCTGTTGGAAATCACCTACGACTCCGGCGCGAAGGTCATTCTTGAAGGCCCCTGCACCTACGAGGTCGAATCCACCGCCGGCGGCTATCTCGCGTTGGGAAAACTCACCGCGAAAGTGGCTAGTGGCCAGTGGCCAGTGGCTAGTGCGAAACCGCAAGCGGCTAATCAGAAATCTCCTTCATCCTTCATCCTTCATCCTTCATCCCTATTTTTTGTCAGAACTCCCACCGCGATCATCACCGACCTGGGCACCGAGTTCGGCGTCGAGGTGAACAAGGCGGGCACCAGCAAGACACATGTGTTCCAGGGTAGGGTCGAGATGCGGTTGGCCGACGGCGGCCGGGGAGAGCCACTTACGATCCAATTGGGCGTGGGCGAGTCGGGACAAGTGGAGCATGGCGCGGACGGTCGAGGGCCGACGCTGCTGCGCGGCGCGGCCGACGCGGCGGGTTTCGTCCGCGTTGGGCAATTGGCAAAGCTGGCGGAACAGTTGCATCCGACACCGCTGTGCCGTTGGCAGGCGTGGAGCAAGGAACTTCGGAAACGCGATGACCTGCTGGCGTATTACGATTTTCAGCGCGACGAGAGCGACCGCTTGGTGCTGCGAAACCGGGCCGCGACGGGCAAGCAGTTCGATGGCCGGATCGAGAGCCCGGCCTGGGTGTCGGGGCGTTTTCCGGGCAAACACGCCCTGCGGTTCGGCTGGGCCGGCAACGGCGTCCGCGTCAACATCCCCATCGAGTGCAAGCAGTTAACGTTGCTCGCCTGGGTGAACTTGGATTCCTTGCCGAACCCCCCGGAATGCGGCGGCCTGCTGCTGTCGGACGGTTGGAACAAGGTCGGTTTCAGCCGGGCGAACTTCGCGGGCCGAATCCACTGGCAGATACGCTACGACGGCACGATAAGCTTTACCTTGGACAACAGGAGTGGCAATATGCGCTCCCGGCCGGTGTTCGACAACGCCGAGACGCTGGGCCATTGGCACCACCTTGCCGTGGTTTACGTTTACGGTCCCGAGACGAGCCACGTGGTCTTCTATCTGGATGGCGAACACGTGGGCGGAGGGAACATGATCGCCGTCGCTCACCCGACGGTGGTGGCCAAGTTCGGGCCGGCGATGATCGGTGCGTGGTGGGATTCACGGGATGCCGACTGCACCTGCGCCAGCTATCCGCTCGGCGGTCGAATCGACGAATTGATGATCTTTCGCTCGGCGCTGGAGGCCGAGGAAATTCACCGTATATATGAATCCGCTAAACCCTAAACAATGCTACGGGGGACTGTCCACCTCGCGCCGCCGGAAAGGAGAACCAACATGACATAGCCGCCAACCACGAGTCCCGACCCACGAGGGCGCGCCGGCTCTTCACAAGCGCGCGAATAAACGCCGAAACCGGCAAGAGGAGAGGAAAGAAACCGCCACACCGGGATGTATATCGGCAGCAAGTCGCTGTCGGCCCGGCAGCGGTGAAAGAACGGGAAGTATCTGTAGAAAGGTGTGAGTATCATGAGTTTTCGCAAGACACTAGTTTTGACCGCCGTGGTTTTCGCGCTGTTGTCGGCGCCGGCCTCTGCCGAACTGATGCTGCAACTGAAGGCAGCCGATTACAATCCGACCACCGGCGTCTGGACCGACTCGTCCGGAAAGGACAACAATGCCACGGTGTACGGTGCCGGCGCGTCGCTTGTTGCTGGCATGACCCCCAACGGCTCTTCCGCCGTGTATCTCAGCGGCAGCGGCAGCGATTTTGGCCTCGCCACGGGCATCAGCGGCTCGAATTTCACCATGTTCGCCTATTTGATGCCTGATGCGTCGTCTAGCGGCTATATCGTCGGCGGTGGCCTCGGTTCCCCTGGATATACCGTGAGCGAGCCGTCCTCCCAAGTCCAAAGGCTTGTGAGGGCGGGCCAGCTAGGGGTAGGCATGAGCGATACTCCGCTGTCCCCGACGGCGTTTAATATGATTGACGTGCGCACGCAGAACTCGGCTGCCGGAACCCAATTCCGCCTTAACCAATCGGATGACGGCGGCTCGAGTACGCCTAACGGCTTCTCCTCCTCGCCGATCACCCGCATTGGCAGCCTTAATGCCGGTTGGGCAGGCAACCCGCATAACTATCTGTTTGCGGGCTATATCGCCGAAATTCGCATCTACAACGATGCGACGGTTGATCGGGTTGCGGTTGAAAGCGAGATGTTGGCAACCTATGTGCCCGAGCCTTCCATGTTGGCGTTGTTGGCCACGGGTCTGATCGGCCTGCTCTGCTACGCGTGGAGGAAGCGGAGGTAAGTGATTTGGGATTTGTTGATTTAGGATTTGGGATTGGATTCAGGGGCGCTGGCGGACTAACTCGACCGTCTTGAAATAGATGGTCGGTAGTCCGCCGCGCTCCCGGACCAATTCTGCCTTTCAAGACAACGACGAAATGGAATTATACGGTGACTTATGAATAAACACATTGCCGCTGATCATCATCACATCAGCAAATTCCAAATCCCAAATCCCAAATTGGGTTTTACGCTCGTGGAACTTTTGGTGGTGATTACGATCATCGGCATTTTGATCGCGTTGTTGCTGCCGGCGGTGCAGGCGGCGCGGGAAGCGGCTCGGCAAACACAGTGTAAGAACCACCTCAAGCAAATTTCCTTGGGGTGTCTTGAACACGAACAACACCAGGGAATACTCCCGAGCGCCGGCTGGGGCTGGATCTGGGCCGGCGACGCCGACCGTGGTTTCGACAAACGGCAACCCGGCGGGTGGCTCTACAACATCCTGCCCTATATCGAGCAACAAGCGCTTCACGACTTCGATACGAGCGGCAGCACTGAGGCGGAAAAGGCCAGTCTGCGATCGCATGTCGTGCAGACCGTAGTGGGAATCTATTATTGCCCCACTCGCCGAAAAGCCGCCTTGTACCCCTGGTACAATCATGGCAGCCCGTACATGAATGTTGCTGACATAACCATGATTGCCAGAAGCGATTATGCCGCCAGTTCCGGCACCTCGAACGACGGCTGGACTATTAATTCGCCGCCCGCAACCTTGTCGATAGGCGACAGCCTCACGGATTCGCAATGGTATATGAATTATGTCGGCACAGGTAGAACCACCACCGGCGTTTTCCCCCGGCGTTTTCCTTGCAAGCTGATCGAAATCACCGACGGCATGAGCAATACCTATCTCTGCGGCGAAAAGAACTGTATGCCGGACGCCTACGAAACCGGCGGAACAGCCAGCGACGATCAAGGCTGGAACATGGGCTATGACTACGACGTGAATCGTTGGACGAGCTATCAGCCGTTGCCGGACACTCCCGGCTATCAATACGGATTGGCTTTCGGCAGTGCCCATGCCGTCGGGTTCCACATGGCCTTATGCGACGGCTCGGTGCATATGATCAACTACACGATCGGACCCGGCCATCCATGCTCTGCTCGGCAACCGCAAGGACGGCATGGCGATCGACGGCAAGAAGTTCTAAGCAAGGGACACACCATGAAAAAACAGGGACACACCATGAAAAAACAACTGCTCACCGCCTGCACGTTCGTATTTATGTGTGCGGCGTGTCTTACCGCAACTGCTTCCGAGCCGGACAAGGCCGCAACGCCCACCACGCGCGCCGAGGCGCAACCAATGCCATCCGCCGGGGTTCGGCAGGGCACGTTGGTCGTGGCGGGTGGCGGTTTGCAGTTAGCGCTGGATGAGCGCGGCCGTGTCACGGAGTTGGTTGATCTCGCCACGGGCGCCAACTGCGTGCATCCACGAGTGGCCAGTTATCTCCTCAGCATCGTGGAGTATGGAAAGCAGAGGACCGTTCTGAACCCGACCCGGATGCGGGTACTCGCGCAAGACAAAGAGTCGGCGCGGGTCGCGCTCGACTACGAGAGCGGCGCGACGGCGACAGTCGAAATCCGCAGCCGCGCACTTTATCTACGTTTGGCCGTCTCGGATGTGCAATCCAGAGTTGGTATCGAAGAGGTTCACTGGGGACCGTATGCGACTTCCATGGAGGGGCCGATCGGCGAGTTTCTCGGATTGAATCGCCGCGATAACTTTACGATCGGGCTGCTCGGGTTGAATCTGAACACCGATGGACGGCCGGTCGTTGGCGGCTGGTTGCCGGCGTCGGTTGGCGGATCACGATTGGAGGCAATATCGATCGACCGCAGCCGTACGCGGAAGGTTCCCTGTGACCTCGGAGCTTTGGAGCAGAGGAGTGTGCCGGTGCTGGCGATTGGCGTCCCAAATCTGACGGTCACGGGTTCAGCGGTAGCCCTGTTCGGGTGCGAGCCAAAGCGGGAACTGGATGTGGTCGAAGCGATCGAGTTGGGCGAAGGGTTGCCGCATCCGATGCTGGACGGACAGTGGGCCAAGCGTTCACCGCGGTCGGGGGAATCCGCCGTTTGGATAGACTATAACGAGAAGAACATCGACCGTTGCGTTGAACTGACGAAACAGGCGGGTCTGCGAATACTGTGCAAGTTCCGCGCGTTTGCTAACTGGGGGCATTACGATCCCGACCCGAGGAGTTTTCCCGGCGGGATCGACGGGTTGCGCGCCTGCTCCGAAAAAGCCCGCGCCGCCGGCATTCGCTCCACCATGTACACCTTGTCCACATTCATCATGTCGAAGGGTCTGCCCGAGCCGTTCATCGCGCCGGTTCCCGACCAGCGCCTCCAAATTGTTCCTCCCGCCGCAAAGCTGGCGGAGGACGCCACAAAGGATGCCGCGGAAATCGTCCTTGCGGGCGGGGATATCAAGCGGCTACAGGCGCCGTTCGTGGGCGTGAAACAGAAGATTATGCGTATCGGCAACGAGTTGATCGGCTATGAGACGGCGAAGCCGGGCGATTCCCGTGTGCGGCTGGAAGGCTGCCAGCGCGGCCTCTTCGGCACGACAGCGGAGGATCACAAGCAAGGCGCGACGGTCACGCAGTTGTATTTCACCTACTGGGAAGGAGGATATTGTTTCTTCCCGGGTACGGAGGAGATGAATCGAGCGGTGGCCGAGAACATCGCCGCCGTTGCCCGGAAAGGCGGTCTCTCGCACGTGACGTTGGATGGAATTGGAGGTTGTTTGTCCACCGGCCATGATTTCTATTCCCTAAATGCCTTCATGCAAAGGGTGTATGACGAGGTGGGCGGCGAGAACGTCACATTCACCGCCAGCAGACTCAACAACTACTGCTGGCACATCACAACATACGCGAGTTGGGGCGAATATGATCTTAAAAAAGGATTTCGCGGCACCATGCTGGACTATCGCCTCTGGCAACAGGTCCGGTTGCGCCGCAACCACATGCCCAGCAAGATGGGTCAATATTATCCCCTCAAGCAGACCACGGTGGAAGACATCGAATGGGTGATGGCGTTGGGCGCTGGCTACGATGCCGGGGTTGAATTCCATTTTATGAGAGGCGAAATCTTCGACAATCCCAACAAAGACCGGATTCTCAACACGATCCGCAATTGGGAAGAGGCTCGTCTGGCCGGCGCATTTACCGAAGAACAGAAGCTCCAACTTCGACAAACTGATTGCCTGTTCAGGCTCGACCGCAAACCGGGCGGCGGCTGGGAACCGCGTTTCGTCCGCCGCTGGCGCGACAGCCGGCTCCAAATCGAGGCGCCCTCCTCTGCTCCGGTCAAATCGCTTTCCGACAAGATCGGCACGGTGGCATCGTGCAGCATCGATTTCGATTGGACACATGACCCTGGCATCTACCGGCAATCCTGTCTCACGGACGATCTCATCCATTCCAGTGGTGCGAAGGCCAGTGAATTTGAAGTCAAACCGCCGTGGGCGTTGGACAGCAAAAATCTCATAGACAGCGGTCACGCTTTGTTGTTTGTGTTACGGACACCGTCCGACGCGCCGTGTGCGATACGGAACCCGCGCCTCGTCGTCAACGGCGACCTGGATAAGCAGATTTGCGTTCCGGTAACGCTTGAGCCCGGCCAGTACATCGCCACGCCCCACGAAATCCCAGTTGTCTGCGTGTACAACGCCAACCATCAAATCATTAAGGAAGTCCCCATTCGCGATCTGCCGCGGTTGAGCGGTGGCGGAACATTCCGCGTGAGCGTCTCCTGTGAGCCGGTCGATCCCAAAGCCAAAGCAACGGTTCGCCTAAACCTCCGCTTTAACAACCCTATCTGACAGGACACACACCGTCGGCTCCCAGTGGCACGCGCTGACCTTTGTCGGCTCCGACTGGGCCAAACGCGACACGCGCTACACCGATGCCCAATGGAGTCAGTGGATGTGTGCCGTCGTTGACAAGGGAGGTGCCGTCACCCTGGACATGGGACCGAACTGGGATCCCAAGGCAGGACCGATCGGTTCCTTCGCCGAGGCCCAGGTGCGTCAAGTCCGAGCGATCAAGTCCGCGGTCCGGGAGAACGCGGGGCCTTCGGCCCGGTGATTTCGTGCTTTCGTGTTAAAAAGGTTAAAAAGAGAATGGAGAAATCATGAACTCAAATCCACCATCCACCGACACCGCGTGGACGCGGCGGCTAAGCAATCACTTCATCCCCGTCCCCCGTCCCTCGCCCCCCGCCCCTCGCGGTTTTACACTTGTGGAACTTTTGGTGGTAATTACGATCATCGGCATTTTGATCGCGTTGCTGCTTCCGGCGGTGCAGGCGGCCCGCGAGGCGGCGCGGAGGCTACAGTGCAGCAACAACCTCAAACAACTCGCCTTGGCTTGCATCAGCCATGAGGAGGTCCACGGCTTCTTTCCGTCGGGGGGCTGGGTTCCCTGGCGTCCCCTTCCCTACTTCATGGCAGGCGACCCCGACCTGGGCACCGGCGACACGCAACCGGGCAGTTGGTTGTTCAGTGTTTTGCCCTACCTGGAGCAGCAGGCATTGTACGACCTCGGCGCGGGCTTGAGCGCCGGCGAGAAGAAGCCCCTTTTCGCGCAACGGGAACAAACCCCGCTGGCAGTAGCGAATTGTCCTTCACGGCGGAAGCCGGGGGTGCGGCCGTTTTATGGAGGTTATCACCAACCCAGAAACACCGCCACCCTCACCTACACCGCCAAGGGCGACTACGCGGCAAATGCCGGCGATCTGATCTCTCCGGAAACCAATTTTCTCAATACGGGCATCTGCTTTCATAAGAGCATGATCAGGCCGGCGGACATCTCCGATGGCCTGAGCAGCACTTACCTCGTCGGCGAAAAATCGTTGAACCCCGATGCTTATGAAACTGGACTATCCAACGGGGATGACGATACAATGTATTTTGGGGGCAATTGCGATATGCTTCGTACGACCTATCCAGGGACGCCGAGCCAGCCGTGGGTACCCGGCCAGGATCAATCGGGTTACGACGCACCCTTCTCGTTTGGCAGCGCGCATGCCGGCAGCTTTAGCATGTCCTTCTGCGACGGCTCGGTGCAGTGGATCAACTACTCGATTAACCCCGAAATCCACGGCTGCTTGGGCAACCGCAAGGACGGCATGACGATCGACGGCAAGGCGTTTTGAAGGACTGACCCCTCCTTATCGCACCGCGATAAAATACGCCACCAACACCACGGCCATCACGTACATCAGCCATTTCACGTCGCGGCCTTGGCCTGAGAGCAGCTTCACCAGCGGATAGGCGATGAACCCCAACGCCAATCCGTCGGCAATCGAGAAGGTCAGCGGAATGCCGGCGATAATCAGCAGCGTGGGCAGGCTCTCGGCGTAGTTGTTCCAGTCGATCTTCGAGACGTTTCGCATCATCATCGTGCCCACGACTATCAGCGCCGGGGCGGTGATCGGGCGATAGCTGCCGACCATGTCGATGATCGGACTGAAAAACAACGCCAAAATGAACAGCGCCGCGGCGCACAAGGCGGTCAGCCCGGTGCGGCCTCCTTGCTCGACCCCCGAGGCGCTTTCGATGAAGCTGGTGACGGTGCTGGTGCCCAGCGCCGCGCCGGCCACGGTGCCGATGGCGTCGGACATCAGGGCCTGTTTGGCCCGGGGTAGGCGGTTGTCGCGGATCAGCCCCGCCTGCTCGGCCACGCCGATCAGCGTGCCGAGGGTGTCGAACAGCACCATGAACAGGAAGATCAGGATGAACGGGGCCATTGCCCAGGACAATGCCCCGACGAGGTCCAGCTTGAAAAAGGTCGGTTCGATCGAGGGCGGAGCGGAAACGATCCTGTCGGCAAGCATGAAGTTGTTCATCAGCATCGAGTCTTTTACCAGGGGCGCGGCCATTACGCGCTCGCCCAGGCACGGCAGCCCATACTTCAAGACCACCGAGAACAACGTGGCCGCGATGATGCCGAGAATGATCGAACCGCGGATGCGCCGTGCGTGCAAGGCCGCTGTCACCAGCAATCCGAAAAAGAACACGATCAGGTCGGGCGAGTCGAACCGCGTGTTCAGCTTCCAGCCGGTGTTGGGATCTTTCAGCAACAGGCCGGCGCTGTCCATTCCGATCAGCACGATGAACAGCCCGATGCCGATGGCGATTCCGTTTCTCATGCTGGGGCTGATGGCCTCCATCAGTTTTTCGCGTACCCCGAACATCGAGAGCAGCAGGAAGAGCACACCCGAGTAGAAGACCACGCCGAGTCCGATCTGCCAGGCGGTGGTCGAATCGGCGGGAATCTGTCCGGCCTTGATTTGCGCGGCGATCATCACGCCGGCCGCCGGCAACATGCTGAAGACGAAGAAGAAGTTTTCGCCCATGCCCGGCGCTTGGGCAATAGGGTATCGGCCGTAGAGGCCCATGATCGCCGAGGCCAGGGCGGCGGCGATGCAGGTGGCGGTAGTGACGGCGCCGAAGTCCATGCCCGTATTGATGTCGAACATCCTGCCGGAAAGCACCGAGGGCTGGACGACGATGATGTAGGCCATCGTCAGGAAGGTGGTCAGCCCGGCCAGCAGTTCGGTCCGCACGTTGGTGTTGTTTTCCGAGAGCTTGAAGAAGCGATCGAGCATGGGCAATATCCTCCCGCGGTGAGCAGGGTAGGGTGCGTCGAGGACGCACCCTACCGAACGGCATGTTAGTATGCAATTCCACGCCGCATCCGGCAAGCGGTCCGGCGAGTATGCGATTTCGCCTTGTTTGTGATTTTTGACAAGCTAAAATGCAGAAGATGGATGATTCCAAGTACAACGAGATGGACGGCGAGCCGGAGATCATCCAGGCCGAGATTGTCGATATGGAGCCGGTCGGGCCGGGGCAATGGCGCGAGGTCCGCCCGGTGCGGCCGCAACGCCGCTGGCGGTTGCCCGCGATGTTGTTCGTGGCCACCTGTCTGAGCACGCTGCTGGCGGGTACGCAGTTCGGCGGCGACGGCAGCGGTTTGTTCGCCGCCTTCGTGGCCGGCCTACGCTACGCCGTCCCGGTGATGACCATTCTGCTGTGCCACGAGATGGGCCACTTCCTTCAGGCCCGGCGCTACGGGGTCTACGCCAGCCTGCCGTACTTCATTCCCATGCCCATCTCGCCGATCGGGACCTTCGGCGCGGTGATCGCAATGGAGCCGCGCGTGGGCGGGCGCCGAGCGTTGTTCGACATCGGCATCAGCGGACCACTGGCAGGGCTTGTCCCCACGTTCATCTTTCTGGTCATAGGACTACAGAACTCGACATACGGCGTTCCGTCGCCATACGGCTACCCGCCGTTGGTGCATTATTTGGCGACCTCGATTCTCGGTCCCATTCCCTTCGGCCAGGAGATCAATTTGTCCCCGATGGCGTTTGCCGGTTGGGTCGGACTGTTGGTCACGTCGTTGAACCTGATCCCCATCGGCCAGCTTGACGGCGGACATATTCTCTACGCTCTGTTGCGTCGCAAGGCGCGAAAAGTCGCCGTTGGGCTGTTGATGGCCGCCGTTTTTGTGGTCGTTTGGAATTGGGAATCCTTGGGTCACTGGGCGCTGATGTTGTTCCTGTTGTTTCTGATCGGCCCGATCCATCCACCCACGGCCGACGACGACGAGCCGTTGGGTATCGGACGGATCATTCTCGGCTGGCTGACCCTGGCGTTCATCTTCGTCGGTTTCACGCCCGTGCCGCTGCGATACATTCCGTATTAAAAGCTGTTTTAGAAATCAATATGTGGCACAGCCGCCCTCGGCTGTGACCGAGAACTCACGGTTAATCACACAGCCGAGGGCGGCTGTGCCACAAAATGGGTTATGAGATAGTTACTACGGCGACGGCAGCGTCTCGGGGATCGGCATGGCGTCGGGAGCGGGGATTTCCTCGGTCCATCCGGCGGCCGGAGCGTCCGCATCCGACGATAAGTAGCGATCTAATCGGATTGGCCCGGGATCGATCCATTCGCCTCGTGCGTCCAGTTCCATCGTGCCCAGGTCGAAGTTGAGATTCAACCGTTGCACTTCGTAATCGACCCACGCCGAGAGGAATGAGTTTTGCGACGCGAGCAGGCCGGAGAGGGCCTGGACGAGGTCGCGTGCGGTGGTGGCGCCGAAGACGTTCGCCTCGCCCGGTTTCGGTGGACGCTGCAAGCGGAGTTGCATCACGTCGACCTGACTGATGGACACGCGGACGGCCGCCCGCCGCAACTCGAAGTCGAGTTGATACCGATTGATCGTCCGTAGGATGTCGCGCAGCGATTGGCTGACGCGGTCTTCGTAGGCGTAATACCGGCGGCGTGCCTGCTGATAGTCGATCAGCGCCTCGCGGTATAGGTTTCGCTCGATCAGGCGGGTCAGAGGCGGGTCGAATTGCAGTCCAACGCGCAATCGGCCGGTGGTTCCGCGGAAGCGGAGCGGGTTGTTGTCCAGGGTGTTGATGTCGCCGCTGAAGGTAACGTCCAGATCGCTCCGCAGCGCGTTGGCTGAAACCTCGATCTGCCGCCAGGAATCGACCAGCGCCGCGCGGGCGTTCATCCAATCGAGACGGTTGCGCCGGGCGATTTCCAACGCCTTGCCGGGAGTGAGGTCCACCGGCGTCAAGATGGCGGTCTCGACGCGGCAGCAGGCCTGGGTCAGCGAAAGATCGGCCAATTCGCCCGAAAACCGCGTCAGGAAGTCCACGAGTTCTTTCGTGTCCGCCGGTCCGATCTCGCGGCCGTCAGGCCCCATCGACGCTCGCTCCCCGCTCGCGTGGGCAAATTGCTCATATTCATCGAGCGTGGCGCGCATGATCGCCTGTTGCTTGACGAAGTCGTCGCGGATTTTCGTCAACCGCTGCTCGAAATACTTCAGGTCGGCCGCCCTGGGATCGACGTCGCCGTTTCTTAGCTCCGGCCGGTTGACGAGGAGTTTGAGGAAGTCGCGTCGCGCCGGGGCCGCCTCGTCCAAACGCCGGAGGTCGCGCTCCATGATCTCCAGCACCGCGCGGCAATCCCGCGGCAGCGCGTCGAGCGCGTCGGCGGTGTCTTTTGGCGTAAACGGCGCGTCCGGATCGCGCAGTTTGACCAGCAACGCGGCCACCATCTCTTGCGTGGCCACGGTCTTTTCGTCGATCAATTCAAAATGGTCCAGCAACGGATCGTCGATCCGCACGTCCAGCGACGGCGGCAGGCCCAGCGAGATCTTGTAGCCGTCCAAGCCGTCTTGATAGCCCTGTTTCAGCGAGGCCAACTGGATTTGGGCGTGATACAACGTCTGCCGGGTCTGATCGACCTGGAGTTTGTCGATCCGTTCGGCGTCGTAGAAGGCCTCGAATTGGTCGAGGCTGTCGCGTAGCCCGGCCACGTTCGACCGCTGATTGTTGATGCGCACCTTGGCCTCCATCAGGTCGAATATCCCTCCGGCGCCGCCTGGGAGCGGTGGTTGCAGGGCAACGAGTCCCAGCCCGCCGCGTACCGGCCCCGGTCCCGGACTGCTCCCGGCCACGATCTGGGTGTAGAAGCCGTGCCGGAATCGCTCCATTTGACGAACGTTCGCCAGCAGTGCGCGTTCCGATTCGGTGAGGTTTTCCATGACCACGGCGCGGCCGCCTGCCCGCAGCAACGGCTGTATCATCGAAAAGTCCAACAGCGTCGTGGCCGCGTACTCGTCCGGACCGGCGAATTGCCAGACGAGCGAATTGGCGATGCCCGCGATAATTTCGCCCCCGGTGGCCGTGAGTTTCCGCACTTCGAGCGAATTGTCTTCCTCCAATAGACTGCTGCTTTGGCCGCCGACGCCGAACCGGTCCGGGCCGTCGGCCGTGAAAAAGGTCGAGTTCACACCGAAAAACTGGGCGTCGAACCGGAACCGCTGAAACGTAACGTCCAACGCCGAGAGGTACAACTGTTCGAGTTCCGACTGATACTCGCGCGAGTTCAACAGCGCCGTTTGGACCGCGGTCGATCGGTCGAGGACCATCACCCCGTTCTCGTCGCGCGGCAAGTAGTTCATCCACGCGGGGTTCTCCACGCAAGGCGTGCAACCGTTGCGGTCCCAGTGCGGCCAGCCTCGCTTGCCGTCTACGCAACGCATCAATTCCGCCGAGGTGGGATCGTCGGGCGGCATCGGAGGCCGGTCCGGGTCGTCCGGGTCGAACATCCGCGATTCGGGACTCGGAGTGATCGAATAGTCCTTCAGCACCCAGCGGGGATCGGCCATCGCGCAGCCGATCAGTCCATACACCTCATTGTCGGCTCGGTTGCGATACCGCGCCCGAGTGCAACCGGAGAGGATCAACACCAGTAGTGCGATCAGGCACCAACGCTGCCAGGACGGGGGGTTCGGGGTTCGGGGTTCGGGGTTCGGGGTTCGGGATTGAGGATTTCTCGTTGCGACGCTCCGCGTCGTAACGAAAGAGTTGGACGCTCCGCGTCCATTCGGCGACTTGCCGGCAGTATTCCAACGTCGGTACATCAAGCGGCTCCACGGTGCAGTTCAAGGTCGTCGAAGCTTTCGGCGATCGACCGCCAGAGGGCCGTGCCGGCGGCGGTTGGTTCCCACAGTCGGCGGCGGCGGTCTCCGGGTGCGAGGCGGCCTTGCAGTAGCCCCGCCCTATCGAGACGCTCGACCAGTACGCTGATCTGCGCCGGCGAGACCGCCAGAAACTCGGCCAACTCGCGCTGACCACGTCCACCCGGCGGCGAGGCCGCGCATGCCCAAAGCAGCGCAAGCTCCGGTTCGCTCAGCCCCTTTCCGGCGGTCCGCTCTTGCAGCATTGCGCGGAGCCGCCTAGCCCGGACGAGGGCCAGTTCAGCCCTTTCCAGCCATCTAGCAGCCCGTTGAAAAAGGGTGCCAATGCTGGCTTGCCCAGCAGTGCGGGGAGAAACACCCGGGGAAACACTGCTGGACAAGCCAGCAGTGGCACTCGAACTCTCGAAAACCGACTTTTTCAACGGGCTGTTGGTGATAAGGATGCCTTGGTGATCGTTCACGCATAAACCATTCGGCCGTAAACGGTTCAGACTTGAACGATTATCCCAATTATAGGGGGGGCAGGGTTTTTCTCCCCTGGGAAAATTGGAAAATGGATGGCTTGTGTGAAGATGGCGGAAACTTGACGCCCGGCTCCCCCCCGATTATCATCAAGGTTCAGGGACTATCCCCCGGAGCAGCAAATGAGTATCTGGAACAAGATTTTGGTCGGGCTAATCTGCCTCGCTTCGCCGTTCTTCTTTTACATGGCGGCGCGGATGCTGAAAACCACTGAAAAATGGAGCGGGGATGCTACTCGGTTGCAAAAGCAGATCGAGCAATTAGAAAAAGAAAACGAGCAGTTGATCGAAGGGGTGGAGAAAGCGGACGGGACGGTCGGGCCGGGTATCCGGCAACTGCGGATCGAATTGCACAAACTGCTGGTGGATCGCCGCAGAGCGTGGTTTAAATGCGTCCCAAGCATCAAGCTGGAACGCGACGGCAGAACGGCCGAGATCACCGTGACCATCGACAAACCCGACCCGCACGGCATCGCCAAGAAGACGGTCCTCCAGGCCTTCGAGGAGGCCGACACGCGGAAGAAGGGGCGTTACCTCGGCGAGTTCGCCGTCACCACAGCAGCCGGCAAGCAAGTGACCCTCGTACCCACGAAGAGGCTGACGGACCGCGAGATCGACAAGTTGGACAAAGCCAAAAAAGCCAAACATTCCTGGATGCTGTACGAGTTGATGCCGCAAGACAACCGGGATATCTTCGCCTCGCTCACCGACGAGCAGAAGAGGTCGTTGTTGCCAGCCTCCCGCGTGCCGGAGTATCTCAAGGACGGCAAATCCGCCGCCGAGGACGATCCGCAGGAGCGGGTGGTCGACGGGAAATACGTCCGGCAGTTGCTCGACTACAGCGTGCTGTTCAACGCCGAATATGAAAAGCAAACCTTGCTGCGGGATTCCATCGAGGCGGCCACACGCGACAAGAAGCTCGTCGAGGAGGCGTTGGCGCTGGGTCGCGAACAGGAAGAGGCGTGCAAGAGGGACATCTCCGCCGCAACGAAAGACCGCGTGAAATTCTTTCTCCAGCGCGACATCGTGGCCGCGCATCTGAAGATTCTACAGGAGAAGGCGACCGCCATGCAGGCGGCCGTCGAACGATTTATCGAGTGGAACCGGGCCATGGCCGGCCAGATCGCCAAGTCCCAATTGGAGGCTGCACGGCGAATCGACCTGCGCACCCGAGCCATGGCCCGATCCGAATCGGGGAGGCCGTAACGGAGTGGGCATCTACGATCGCGATTACTACCGCCCGGCGCGGCCGACGCCGGTTTATTCTTCGTTCAGACCGCAGTCGGTTGTCATTGCGCTGATCGTGGTGAACGTTGCCGTCTGGCTGGTCGACGGGTTGTTCTTTTCCGGAACGCTGAGAAACTACATGGCGGTCCACGTGTCGGCGTTGGACGGCCCGAGGGCCTCCGAGGACACGCTCAGACATCCGTGGATGTGGTGGCAGTTGCTCACGGCCGGTTTCGCCCACGCGGCCGAGTTCCAGCACGTCCTCTTCAACATGCTCGTGCTCTTTTTCTTGGGACGCGACGTGGAGGAGCGTTACGGATCGAAGGAGTTCCTGCGACTTTATCTGGTGATGGTGGTGTTCGCCTCGGCGGTCTGGGCGGCGATCAACGAGATTTCCCCTCCGTCTCCCAACGACGTGTATTCGATGGTCGGAGCGTCGGGTGCGATCTCGGGCATAGTGGTCCTCTACGCGCTGAACTTTCCCCGCCGCACGCTGTTGTTGTTTTTCGTGATACCGATGCCCGCCTGGGTGGCTGGCGCACTGTTTGTCCTGCTGGACATGTTCGGGGCGGTAGCGAACCAAGAATCAAACGTGGCGTTTTCGGCCCACTTGGCCGGTGCGGCCTTCGCCTTCATTTATTTCCAGCGGCAATGGAGCCTGACTCGTCTCACCGAAGGCCGCTTCCGCTGGTTACGGTCCCCCTTCCGCAGAAAATCCCGCCTGAAGGTACACAAACCCGAGGAAGAGGTGGAATCGGACATGACCAAGGAAGTGGATCGATTATTGGAAAAAATTTCCCGTGAAGGCGAGGCCAGCCTAACTGCCAAGGAACGGCGGATACTCGAAACCGCCAGCCGCGAGTATCAACGAAGAGGAAAAGGCGGAAGGCGGTAAAGTTTCTGGTTCCCACGCTCTGCGTGGGAACCCCCTCGTTCCGACGCTCCGCGTCGGTGTCGGGGGATGACGCAGCGTCGCGGCAGTGCGTTCCCGCGGAGGACCGTGGAAACGTGGAAAACAGCGTACCCCGGGTGTATTCACCCGGGGCTAAATGTACGCTGCTTCGGCGTCTTCTTCGGTTCCGGATGTCCGGCCGTTCACCGTATATCGCGATTGGGTCCGGCGGGGCGACGATGCGGCCCTTGCCGCGATCTGGCGTGCTTCATAAACAAGCGGTGCAGCTCTCGCCGCATGTCCTCGGCGGACATCCCCAGCAGTCGATCGCGTTGCTCGCCGCTGAGTTCCTTCTCGAAGAAGCGGGCCAACCGTTCGTCGTTCTTGGTCGGCGCGTTATGCAAGCCCTTGAACGATCCCGGACGGCGCATCCCTTGCCACAACCATCCGGCCGCCATTTTCCACTGCATCGCCGCCGGTACGGCCTCCAGCCGCTTTTTTGCCGGTGGACTCAACCGCTCGCGGAGCAGCTTCATTTCCTCGTCG
>JAUWPQ010000405.1 GCA_030611515.1 Planctomycetota bacterium
GTGGGCTCTTCCTATCTACTGGCGTCGCGCCAGTGTTCTCTTCCCGCCAGCACTGGCGAGACGCCAGTGCCACCCAACCGAACCCCCAATCCCCAATCCCTGACCCCTCCATAAGCACTGACTCCGTTTTGTCGGCGGGGAGCGGGCCACCTCAATTGCCCGTCGAAATCGTTGACAACCGCGTTACCCACGGTTAAATTAGGGTACTTACTGTCGGGAGGGTGTTCAGGCAGGATTTGCAGGGGTGGTTCTCCGTTGTGCGCCACTCCCGTGCTGCTGCCACAGCCGATCTTGTCCGGCACGAGTCACGTAGGACGGATTTCCTAATCCGTCCACAACTGTTCGCCACCGGGACGGATTAGGAAATCCGTCCTACGACAATCGTTGAACCTACAAGCGAGACCGCACCATGAAAGCCCGTGGAACGACAGCCGCTTTGATTTTATTGGCGTCACTTGCATCGATCTTCGCCGCGCCTGCATCAGTCCTTCATGCCGCGCCCGTCCTCTACTTCGACGCTGAAGGGGGAACGAAGCCGTGGGACTATTTCAGCCCATACTGGTCCGCCACCTCTGGCTCTCCATACGATCAAACTTGGTCCGATGATTCCAGCGCCTACTTCGAGGGCACCGGCGGTGTGGTGAACGTCCCCAACATGATTAACTCGGTTAACTCGATCACTTTTGGAGTAAACGGTTACACAATCGGGGGTTCTCCAGGTGCCGGCGCACTCATGCTCACCGGCACCGGCGGCAACATCACCACGCACGAAGGCGTCACCGCGACTATTCAGTCCATTATCAATGGCTCGAATGGTCTGACAAAATTGGGGGCGGGAACACTGGAGCTTCTGGGCTATCAGCTATATACCGGCGACACCACCATCAGCGAAGGTACGCTGCGGCTTCTCTATACACCCTTGCCGACGAGCACCAGCGTCGTATTGGCGAATACCGCGGGCGCCGCGCTGGATATTAACGGATACAATTCCACTTTCGCTTCGCTTAACGGCGGAGGGACCAACGGCGGCAACGTCTTGCTCGGTTCAGGGAATCTTCAAGTTACCACCGGCAACTACGGGGGTGTCATCAGCGGAAGCGGAGACTTTGTCGTCGGAGCCGTAACTCTATCGGGGGCCAATACCTATACGGGCGAAACTTACGTGAGCGGCACATTGACGCTCTCGGCGGAACGTGTCAACCAGTTTGAGACAACTGCTTTTCGGAATTAGTGTAGCGCGGTAGTGCTATGGCTCGGGTTTCCGGCCTATCGGCCGGGGGGTTGATCCAGACTTTACGAGGCAACGGCAGCGGTTGTGGTGGCTGGC
>JAUWPQ010000180.1 GCA_030611515.1 Planctomycetota bacterium
GTGGCCCCGATAGCTTGTCTATCGGGGCGGCGAAGCCGCAAGAGGTTCTTCACGTCACGCAAAATCCCTCTTGTGCCTGCGGCACCCCGATAGCCGAGCTATCGGGGCCACCCGCGAAGCCGCAAGAGGTTCTTCACGCCACGCAAAAATCCCTCTTGTGCCTGCGGCACCCCGATAGCCGAGCTATCGAGGCCACCCGCGAGGTAGGGTGCGTCCTCGACGCACCACTTTGCCCCACAACCAAGAGCAATGGTGCGTCGGGGACGCACCTTACGGTTCTCACCCGGCCAGTATCCGCTCCACTTCCGCGCTGTCCACGTCCATGATGTAGGGGATGCCGCTGATTTCAGCGGCCTCGCGGGTCAAACTGGCTAGATCGTCGCGCGATAGATACTCCAGAGAGAACTTTCGGCTGCCGGCCATCAACTGACGCAGGCCCTGGTCGAGACGCTCGTAGTAAGTGTATAGACCCAACGCGCCGGTGGGGAGCTGCTCGAAGGCCGCGTCGCCAAGCTCCTTCCGCAACGCGCCGGCGGTGACGAAAATCTCGTCCTTCGTCACCCCGAACCGCTCGACGTAGACCGGCACCTGCTGCTCGTCGATCGTTTTGCCGATCGTCTTGCCGACCATTGCGGCGGCGATCGGCGCCCGGGCCATGCCGACCAGTTTTACAAACGGCGCGCCGAGCGCAAGCCCCTTGAATATCTGGTCCTCGAAGGTGAACCCGCCGGCGACGGCAATCGCGGGCACGTGCTCGCCCCGGTCGGCAAACTGTTTGGCGTAGCGGTACAAGAGCGAGTGGAGATGCACCGGCGGGACGCCCCATTCGTTCATCATCCGCCAGGGACTCATGCCGGTCCCGCCGCCGGCCCCGTCGACCGTCAGCAGGTCGATCTTGTAGCGGGAGGCGAACAACACCGCCCGGGCCAGGTCGGCCGGCCGAAATGCGCCGGTCTTAAGGAACACGTATTTCGCACCCGCCTTGCGTAGCTCCTCGGCGCGCTGGGCGAACGATTCCTCGGATACCATGCCGACGCGCGAGTGCCGCTCGAACTCCTTGAACATGCCGCGATTGAAAGCCTCGATGATCTCGGGCGCGGTCGGGTCGGGCAATACCAGGTAGCCGCGCTTGTGCAGCATTTGGGCCTTGGCCAGATCGCGGACCTTCACCTCGCCGCCGATGTTCTTGGCCCCTTGCCCCCATTTTATCTCGACGCACTCGACGCCCAGCTTCTCGATGACGTATTCCTGTACGCCGAGCCGGGTGTCCTCGATGTTCGCCTGCACGATGATCGCGCCGTAGCCGTCGCGCTGATGATCCTGGAAGAGTTTCACGCGGCGCTTCAGATCGACGGTATCGACCACTCGGCCGTCCTTGAATACCGCTTCGGGGTCCATGCCGGCGACGTTCTCGCCAATCGTCAGGCCGGTGCCGGCCAGGGCCGAGCCGATCGCCAGCCCTTCCCAGTTGTTCTTGGCGATGTTGGTCGAACCGATGCCGGGTATGATCCACGGCTGGCGGAACTTCAGCCCCTGGTCGTGGCCGAAGCGGACCTCGAGGCTGACCGCCGGGAAGATCGCCTTGTCGCTGTCGGCCTCGATGCCGTGGGCGCCGACGGCCGTGCCCATGATGTTGAAGTGGGAATAATCGACCGGATAGCTCTTTTCGGCCGCGGTGGTGATGACTCCGAACGGCTGCGGATAGATCACTTCGTGGCCGCGGTAGGCCGATTTGCCGATCTCACACATGCCGATGCAGCCGTCGACGCAAGTCACGCACATGCCCGAGGCGGGCACTACCGAGTCTTCCGTCCGGTTCTTCGTCAATGTCGCCGCCGAGGAGTTGATTCTGGAATACGTGGAAATCATGTTCGTTTTGCTCCTGGAAAATGTTCTCGTTCCCACGGTTCTCCGTGGGAACGCACTGTTAGCGATGCTCAGCGTCGCCGCCATCGACGCAGAGCGTCGGATCGCCCGGGTTCCCACGCGGAGCGTGGGAACCAGCATCCCGGTTGCGGTCTTGGATTTCGCACGCAACGCAGGGGTCCATGTAACACATCATATCGCTGAAATCCTGTTTCTCGACGCAAGGGGGCGCCAGGTTGGCGCAGCCGCCGCAAATGGCCTTCTCCGGCTCGTTGTAGGTGCAGCGCAACTCGCAGACCGGACAGACGTAGATGCAGCCGCCGCACTGCCGGCAGACGTCCGACTTAACGTCGAAGGGGGTTCCGATCGCCCGTTTCGTGCCGCGGTAGGTGAAACCGATGGCCTTGGCCATCATCTGCTCCTCGCACATCCGCACGCAGCGGCCGCAGAGGATGCAGTTCTCGTGTTCCTGCCGGAACCGCTGGCGGCGCACGCCGTGCGCCGAGGCCAGGTCCTGGATCGTCTTCGACTGCGGACACGAGGCCAGCAGCAGTTCGATAATCATCTTCCTCGCCCGCAGCACGCGCTGGGAGGCGGTGCGGACTTTCAGCCCTTCTTCGGCCGGATACGTGCAGGAGGATACCAGTTTCGACTTCGGGCCCGTGCCGATTTCCACCACGCACAGTCGGCACGCGCCGTAGGGCGAAAGCCCCTCCATGTGGCAAAGCGTGGGAATAGGAAAGCCAAAATACTGGGCCGCCTCCAAAAGGGTAGTCCCTTTTTCCACGGAGACGTTCAGGCCGTTGATGGTCAAGTTAATCATGCGGATTTCTCTTCTGTGGCAACAGATTCAAGCGGCACGCCGTTTTCGTCGCAGGTAAACTGCAGGTCGCATCGTAGGCAACGTTGCGCCTCGGCGACGGCTTCTTCCTCCGAGAGGGTTTTTTCCACTGCGGCGAAGTTTTTCCGCCGCGCCTCCGGCGAAATCGAGTGGACCTTCGCCCGGCGGGCGGTTTCCTGCTGTTCCTCGTCGACCACCGCCGGCTCGATAAATACCCGAGGCAGTTTGACCTCGGGTGGAATCTCCAGGCTCTCACCGCGGAGATAGCGGCCGATCACTTCCGCAGCCTTCTTTCCGGTGGCGATGGCGTCGACCACGGTGGCCGGTCCGGTGGCGACGTCGCCGCCGGCGAAGACCCCGTCGCGGCTGGTGCGGAAGGTCTTGGGATCGATTTTGATCGAGCCGTTTTTGTTCAATTCCAAGCCGGCGGCGGCGAGTATTTCGCCGGCCGGTTGCTCGCCGATGGCGACGATCAAGGTGTCCAGGTGTACGGCGAACTCGGTGCCCGGCTCTGGCGCCGGCCTCGGCCGGCCGCTGGCGTCCAGCTTCCCCAGCCGGTTGCGGATACATTCCATGCCGTCCAAACGTCCGTTCTTGGCGAAGAGTTTTTGCGGCGAGACGAGGACCTCGATTTTCACGCCTTCCTCGCGCGCGGCCTCGATTTCCTCCTCGTAGGCGGGCATTTCCCGCTCGGTGCGGCGATAAAAGAGCGTGACGCTTTCCACGTCTTTCTGCCGGATGGCCACCCGCGCCGCGTCCACGGCCGAGTTGCCACCGCCGATCACGCCCACGTGTCCGCGGGCCAACTCTTCTCCCCGTAGGTTGAACGCCTTGAGGAACCGCATGGACGGATATACCCCGTCGAGGTCTTCCCCTTTCAGTCCCAGCGGCCGGCTCTCATGGGCGCCGATGGCCAGAAAGACCGCGTGGAATCCGTCGGCCGTCAACGAGTCGAGCGCGATGTCTTGCCCAAACCTGACACCGCAACGGACCGTGATATCTTCTCCCAACAGCGAGGCGATTTCCTTTTCGATCAGGTCGCGGGGCAATCGGTAGGCGGGTATACCGCCGGTGAGCATTCCGCCCGGCGCGTCCTCGGCCTCGAAGAGCGTAACCTTGTAACCCTGAAGCGAGAGGTAATGAGCGGCGGAGATTCCGGCCGGTCCGCCCCCGACAACGGCCACGGGGCTCAGTTCCCTCTCCCTTTGGGAGAGGGTTAGGGGGAGGGTGTCTTGCGGCGAGGTGCGGGTGCCCTCACCCCCTGCCCCTCTCCCAGTGGGAGAGGGGAGATTTTCAGCCGACCGCTCGGTCTGCGGCGGCTTGTAGACGCCGGGATCGACCCGATCGGTGATAAATCGCTTGAGCGCTCGGACTGCGATTGGTTCGCCCCCGCTTTGGCCGAGCTGACAGCGGTGTTCGCACCTATGGTCGCAGACCCGCGCACAGATCGAGGGAAAGGGATTCGCTTCGCGTACGACCTGATAGGCTTCCTCGTATTGTCCCTTTTCCAGCAGGGCCACGTATCGCCAGGCCTCGGTGTCCAAGGGACATGCGGTCTGACAGGCCGCGCCGACCAGATCGCCGCAGACGAAGGCGTCGCACCGCTTGTCGATCACGTGCCGCTCGTACTCTTTCCGGAAGTAACGGAGCGTGCTGAGCACCGGGTTGCCGGCCGTCTGGCCGAGTCCGCAGAGGGTAGTGTCTTTGACCACCTGGGCCAATTCCTCGAGCAGATCGAGGTGTTCGAGAGTTCCGCGGCCTTTGGTGATGTCGTCGAGCAACTCGTACATCCGCTGCGTTCCCTTGCGGCAGGTAAAGCATTTTCCGCAGGATTCCTCCTGGAGGAAGTTCATAAAATACTTTGCCACGTCGACCATGCAGGTGTTCTCGTCCATGACGATCATCCCGCCGGAGCCCATGATGGACCCCGCGGCCGCCAGACTGTCGTAATCGACGGCGAGGTCGAACATCTCGACGGGGATGCAACCGCCCGAGGGACCGCCGGTCTGTACGGCCTTGATGGGCGAGTCGCCGGCCGGCCCGCCGCCGATGTCGTTGACGATTTCTCCGATGGTGATGCCCATCGGTACTTCGACCAGGCCGGTGTTTTTGATTTTGCCGACGAGGCTGAAGATTTTGGTGCCGGAGTTCTTTTTTGTTCCCACCTTGGCGAACTCTTCGGCGCCTTGGCGGATGATGACGGGTATGTTGGCCCAGGTTTCGACGTTGTTGATTATAGTGGGCTTGCCGCCGACGCCTTTTTGCACAGGATAGGGCGGCCGCTGGCGAGGCTCGCCGCGCTTCCCTTCGATCGACCGGATCAGCGCCGTTTCCTCGCCGCAGACGAATGCCCCGGCGCCGCGGACCATGCAAATGTCGAAGGAGAACCCGCCACCCAGGATGTTTTCGCCGATCAATCCGTATTCGCGGGCGCGGTTCAACGCGATGGTGAGGTTCTCGATGGCCAGGGGATATTCGTCGCGGACGTAAACGATGCCTTCGGTGGCGCCGACGCCGTAAGCGCCGATAATCATGCCTTCGATGATGCTGTGAGGATTTCCTTCGAGGATGCTGCGGTCCATGTACGCGCCGGGATCACCCTCGTCGGCGTTGCAAATCAGGATTTTCCCATGCGGCCCGCGTTGCTTGGCGAGCATTTCCCATTTCAGCCCGGTGGGAAAACCGCCGCCGCCGCGACCGCGAAGCCCAGACGCCTTGACCTCTCGCACGACCGTCGCCTGACCTCCGGGCGACAACACCTTCTCCAGGGCTTGGTATCCGCCTTGGGCGATGTAATCGTGGATTCGCGTCGGATCGATCTTCTGGTTCATGTCCAGGATCGTGCGATGCTGGTTCTTGAAGAACGGAACCTCGTCGCGAGTCCGACAAATCTCGCCGGTGAGAGGGTCTCGGTAGAGCAATTCCTCGACGACTTCGCCCTTAAGCATGGCCTCAATGATCCGAGGCACGTTCTCGGTTTTCAACTGAGCGTAGAAGACCCCAAGCGGCTCGGTTAAAAGGTAGGGGCCAAACCCCATCTCGCAGAAGCCGTGGCATCCGGTGGTTCGCAACGAAACTCTGTTTGCCAAGCCGTTCTGGACGATGTGCCCCTGCGCCATGCGGACGATGTCCACCGCTCCGCTCGCTTGGCAGGCGGTCCCGGCACAGATCACCACCCGAAGCGCGTTCGGATCGATATTGGTTTGAAGCAAATCCCGTAGTTCTTTTAGCTCGTTGCTGGAAGACAATCTCGCCATGTCGCTGCTTTCTCGGGTAAAATGACTTGTGGCGGACGATCGAAACGGCGCCGCGGGGGTCATATCAAATCAAGTTGGTGCCATCCACAGCCGCGCCGCGAGCAAAATTGAACCGTACCACCCCCACCCACCAGCAGTGAAACCAGCGGTGCGTCACACACGGGGCAAGGCGTTCCGTCGAGCATTTCTTCGTTGCAATGCGGACAGAAAACACGGACCACGCTTCGCTGTGGAATTTCCCACTCGGCGGAAATCAGGTTGCTGCCGAAGATCGAGGACAGCCGAAGCCGGCCCAGGTGGCCGTCGGCCAGCGCGCTCAAGCGAATCGTCGGCTGGCTGTCGAGGACGACTCCCGGGTCCATCAAGCTGCGGTTGCAGTGGGGGCAATGTACGCGGACGGGAAACAACATTCCGTCCTGCTCCGAGGGCAAGGCGCCGAACCCGTCTCGCGCTTGATCCAACAATTCACGAACCTTGCGCCGCCGAACCTTCGAGAAATAGCGGCCGTCGATTACTACGATCGGCCCCAGGGCGCAAGCCCCCAGGCAATTCACCGTTTCCAAGGTGAATTTTCCGTCGGGGGTCGTCTCGCCGCTCGCTATTCCCAATTGTTTCTGAAATTCGTTGACCACGTCCGCTGCCCCGCGCACGTGGCACGCCGTGCCCGTGCATGCACAGATTATGTGTTCTCCACGCGGCTTGAGGCTGAACAGGCGGTAATACGTGGCGATCCCATAAATGTCCACCAGCGAACGCCCGGTTTGCTCGCTGACCATTCGCAACGCTTTTTCCGGAAGGTAGCCGAACCTTGCCTGGATGTCTTCCAAGACGGCGATCATCTCGGCGCGCTCGCCCCGATGCTTCGCCAAAATGGCCGGAATATCCCGGCAAATGTCGTCTTGGTCTTGCTCGCTCGGATGCGACACGGCAGCGGAAGAATCGGTTTTGCCGGTAACTTCGCAAATCGACATGTCAACAGTACTCCTCGCAATGCCAGATGTCTCCTTCCGGCATGCTGATCTTGCAGGTATGACGGTTTTCGCAATTGCAGCACAAGCCGCGGAACTTGCCTTCTTCGACGGCATTGTCGGGGCCGTCGCACAAGGCGTCGTCTTCCCACGCCGCCGGCTCCAACATCTCCAACTCGAACTGTTCGCAGAAGAGCTTAGGCCGATCGGGCGTACCGCGGTTCATGCAGCCGTCTTCATGCACGCAGATGTTGCAGAGGTCCAGAAATTCTCCCACCATGTCGTTCTCCATTGGTTGCCGGATCGAGTGCGCGGGCGTCTCATCTGCCCGAGGCGCCTCCCCCCCCGGTGAACGCGCTCCCAATCGAGGTTTTGGGGAATCGGTTGTTCCCCGCCGCGAGGAGATGCAGTTTGCGTGCCAATGGATTCACGCGGCGAAAAAATCCGGCGAAAGACGGACGGCAAGACACGAAAACGCGGGATAGCAGGCGATGGAATCAGACCGCTCCGCCGATCAGCCAAGGGACAAGCTATGACAACGACGGCTGTCATTATGGGGAGATACGCCCCAGCGGGAGAAAAGTCCCCGGTTTCCCCCTCGTTCCCACGCTCCGCGTGGGAACGCACTGTCCGAACGCTCCGCGTTCGCCTGGCGGGCGGAAAAATTTTACGCTCCCAAGCTTCCCATTGACGCGGAGTCGGCAGACGCGGGTTCCCACGCGGAGCATGGGAACCAGGACGACCTCCCTATTTCCCCATTCTTTTCAGCTTCTCGCGGAGCGTTTTCCGGTCCATGGCGAGAATTTCCGCCGCTCGGGTACGGTTCCCGCCCACGCTCGAAAGCACGTTGCGGATGTACTCCATCTCGACCTCGGCCAGGGTGCGGGTCAGATCTCCTTGGCGAGAGATGGAGAATCGCATCAGGGCGGGTAGGTCGGGAACGTCGATCCGCTCACCCTCCGACATCACCAACAGACGGTGGACGACGTTCTCCAACTCGCGGACGTTGCCCGGCCAAGAGTAGCCGCTCTTCAGCACTTGCAAGGCTTCGTCGGTGAATTGCGGCTGCGGCTTGTCCAACTCCTGTGAGTATTTTCGGCTGAAGTGGTTGACCAACAGCACGATGTCGTCGCCGCGGTTTCGCAGCGGCGGAAGCTCGATGCTCACCACGTTCAGGCGGAAATAGAGGTCTTCGCGGAACTGCCCCTTTTCGACCAGCCTCGGAAGGGCTTTGTTGGTCGAGGCCAATACTCGCACGTCGACCTTTCGCTTGCGGGTCGAACCGACCATGTAGACCTCGCGGTCTTGCAGCACCCGCAGCAGTTTGACCTGCATGTTGAGACTGGTTTCGCTGATTTCGTCGAGGAAGATGGTCCCTCCGTCGGCGGTCTGGAAGAATCCCGCCCGCGACTCGGTGGCGCCGGTGAAGGCCCCCTTCACGTAGCCGAACAGTTCGCTTTCCAACAGGCTTTCGGGTATTCCGCCGCAGTTGATCGGCACCAGCGGCGCCGCGGCCCGGGGACTGCAATAATGTATGGCGCGGGCGACCAGTTCCTTGCCGGTGCCGCTCTCGCCGAAGATCAACACGGTGGCCGAACTGGAGGCCACCTTGCCGATCATCTTCAGCACCTTGCGCATCGGCCCCGACTGGCCGATCAGACCGTGCGAGGCGGGCGGAATACCAGGCGGCTGTGCCCTGCCCAGCCGACGCCGGCGCAGCTTGTCCAGCGCTTGACGAACCGCGGCGAACAATTCGGCGTCGGTGAACGGTTTCGCCAGATACTCCTCCGCGCCGGTCTTGACCGCCGTCACGGCCCCGGCCACCGACGGGTAGCCGGTAATCATAATCACTTCCATGTCCTTGTGGTTCTCGCGGATGTGGCGCACAAGGTCCATGCCGCTGATCTTCGGCATCTTGAAATCGGTGACGACCAAATCGACGGGCGTGGTCTCGATAATCGCCAGCGCCTCGGCCACGCCCGGCGCGGTGTAGACCGAGTAACCAACCGAAGCCAGATTCCGCTGTAGAACCTCAACCGTATCGGGCACGTCGTCCACGACCAGGATAGTATCTTTCTTAGCTTTCTCGCTCATCGGCCTTTCTTTCC
>JAUWPQ010000397.1 GCA_030611515.1 Planctomycetota bacterium
GTAAACAACTCTTCAACCCAAGAGAGGCCCAGTCGTGATTATACAGTCTGTTTGGCAGCAGTCAGTAAGTTTTTTCGACAAACCGGTGGTGATTCGGCCGAGCGAGTCGAAGTTGAGCAGCGACGCCGGGTTGCTGCCGATCCGCCAGTTCGACCAACAGATCGGCCTGACCGAACAGTTCGCGGCCGCATTGACCGACATGCGGTATCAACCATCGGTCGACCATACCGTGCTGGAAATGGTCCGCATGCGGGTCTTCGGCATCCTGGCCGGCTACCCGGACCAGAACGACCACGACGTGTTGCGTAGCGATCCGATCTTCAAGATCGTGGCGGGCCGTTCGCCGGATGGCGACGACTTGGCCAGCCAACCGACCCTTTCGCGATTCGAGAACGCCATCGACGTAAAGTCGCTGAAGCGACTCCAAGAAGTTTTGGTCGATCAGTTTATCGCCTCCTTCGACAAGCCGCCGACACGGATCACGCTCGACATCGATCCGTTCGACGACCCCACGCACGGTCATCAGCAACTGACTTTCTTCCATGGCTACTACGGGCAGTATCAGTACCTGCCGCGGGTGATCACCTGTGCCGAGAACGATCTGGTGGTAATGCTCTGCCTGTTGTTCGGCACGGCCCACGCGGCACTTGGAGCCGGCGACGATCTGGCATACTTGGTGGGCCGACTACGCGACGCTTTTCCCGGCGTGCGAATTGTTCTGCGGGCCGACAGCGGCTTCGGAGTTCCGGCAATGTACGCCGCCTGCGAGAGGTTGGAGATCGATTTCACCATCGGCATCGGCATGAATGCCGTGCTGAAAAGACGCAGCGATGAGTTGCTGGAGTATCTGGTCGAGCAGTTCGAGGGCACGGGCGAGCCGCAGCGAGAGTTCCGTGCTTTCTGGTATCGAGCCGATTCATGGCCCGCCGCGCGTTGGGTGATCGTCAAGTGCGAAGCGAACGCCCAAGGCACGAACCGCCGCGCGGTGGTGACCAATCGGCCGGGCGCCTTCGTGTTGCCCGACGCGGCCTACGACGATTACAGCGATCGTGGCGAGAGCGAAAACCGCAACAAAGAATTGAAGTGCGGGCTGCAGGCCGATCGGCTCAGCGACCATCGCTACATGGCCAATCTGTTTCGGCTGTACCTGCACGCGACGGCCTACAACTTGTTGGCTCGGCTACGTCGCGTGGTGGCCGATCCTCCGCCCGAGCCGGAGCAAGCCGAAGTTCCCTGCGAGGCGTTGGACGGCCAATCGCGTCGGCAGTATCACAACCGTCGCCTTCAACGCGACCCACTGGGCAAGGGCCAGCCCTGCACTTGGCAAACGCGGCTGATCAAAGTGGCCGCGCGTGTTACCGAGCGTGCCCGGCGCGTGCTGGTTGAACTCTCTGGTGGCCTTACCTGGAACACTATCGTCGCGTGTGCGAGCAAGTGCTCGCCCTCTCGCCCCCCGCTTGCGATTCCAGTTGACCTCCGGCCAACTCGAAATTCGCCACCCCCGGCCGCCCGCCGACTTGGGGGAAAGGGGGTCTTGTGCCCGCTCCGCAAGCAAAATGCCCTTTCACGCCCA
>JAUWPQ010000173.1 GCA_030611515.1 Planctomycetota bacterium
GCCGAGGACCGGAGAACGCACGATGGTCCCCGGCATCGAGTACCAACCCGAGGAAAAATGCCACTGGACGCGGTGCGCGCGTAAGAGATGGCGGTACATCCAGGACCACCCCGACGACCCGTATTGCCTCAAGTGGGATCCTGTCCTCGAACGGCCCGGCCGGTCGGATGCCCGACCCGCGCACGCCCGCTGGCTCAAGCGGTATCTGCCCATGGTGGAAGAAGGGACTTGGGCGTGGCTCGACGTGGGCGACTGCGATCTGCTGCGTTGCCCGCCGGATAAGAACGTCGTCGTCTCCGCGTTCGCCAATCGGCGGTTGCACTTGGTCTTGGCCAACTACGAGCGCACCCCGGTCGAAAGCGAGACGGCCGACGCGTATTGGTCCCCGACCGATCCGACGGCCGCCCCCAAGAAGCGATGGGAGTGGCCGGGCCGCTCGCTGCACATCCTGCAACGCGTCGAGCCGGCGGTAAGCTAGCGGCCCGCGACGTGCTGACCGGCAAGGAGTTGCCGTTGGTCGAAGGGCGTGTGTCGCTGCCGCTCGGGCCGCTGGGATTCGTGTTCTTTCGCGCGGAGCCGCAGTGAGCGGAGCGCAAGTCGCAGATGATCAACTACATAATCGACCCGGAAACGCACCGCCGCGCTGGCCAACCTACAGACCATCCCCATCAGGCGCGGCTACGCACCGTGTGGTGAGAAATGTGAGCTAACCCGATTTGATGGACCACGAGCTTTCGTTTGGGCAGTGGTCCTTGCCGGCAAGCCGATCTCCAACGCCTCGGCGGCATGTATCGGATGGGCAACTTTTCACGGCCCATGTGACCTTGCATAAGCCGTCAGCGCCAACAGGTTTGCTTCCGGCGTGTCGCGGGTCACTTCGCAGCCGGCGCCGACGATGTACCGCCCGCCCGCCCGACGATGGCACTCGGCAATCGCGGTGGCGACCGACTCGGGAGTGCCGCCGCGGAGCGTTTTCACCGGGTCGATGTTGCCGGCCAGGACTTGCTCCGGTCCCATCTCGCGCCGCGCTTTGTCCAGCGGGACCATCCAGTCGATGTCCACCATCTCGCAGCGGAGGCTGCCGACGCCCGAGAGGATGCGGCCGATGTTTCCGCAGACGTGCAGCCGCACCCGCGCGCCCATCGCGTGCAGGGCATCGACCATCTTACGCTCGTAGGGCAGGACGAACTCCTCGTAGATTCGTGGACCGACCAGCGATGCGGCGGAGTCGCCTACTCCGATCAGTTCTGCGCCGGCGTCGAGCTGCGCCCGGGCGAACTCCAGCTCCATGCCCAGGACGAAGTCGAACAGGTCGCGGACGAAGGCCGGATCGTCGTAGAAATCGGTCATCAGTCGGTTGATGCCGCGCAGGTCGGCGGCCTCGGCGCAAGGCCCCTCGATCCAACCCTCGACCAGTTTTTCGTCACCCACCCGTTGGCGCAACAGTTCGGCGGCCCGGACGCGGTCGTGCATTCTGCCGCCGCCGAGCGGATCGGGGATATCGAGCCGGGCCAGCACGCTTTTGTCGGCCAGCAGCGCATGGGTTTCATCCACCGCCGGCGGCTGATCGTCGAAGAATTTGATTTTCGCTCCGCAGTCGGCGGCCTCGCGCGTGGGGTCCGAAATGCACGAAACGTAGTCGAAGTTGAACTTCTCGGCGGTGTGGATTTGCCCCTCCGCCAATACCCGATAATCCGCCGCGTACTTGCCGTACGGTTCGCCGATCCGGTCGGCGGCGAACATCATCGTGATCGGCATCAGCGGCAGGGAATCGACGGGCGAACCGTCGAACATCGCCAGAATTCGCTCGCGGCCGGTCATGGAGACAACCTATTCGGAAAGTGATGGATGGTGTCCGGAAATAATTCCCTCAAAATGTAGCACAGCCGCCCTCGGCTGTGCAATCCGCTACGCACAGCCGAGGGCGGCTGTGCTACATCTTAGTTGGTCCAACTTTACGATCCGCTCGTCAAAACTCGACGCCACCCGACCGCCGGGCGGAACCACCAGAAAACGCTCGTCGTCCCATGGACCATCGACCAACCGTTGGATCAAGGTCATGTCGCCGGCCAGTTTCTCGAAGGTCCAACCCCGCTCGGCCGCCTCGCGTCGGGCGTGTTGCTCGAAACGGTCGTCCGGCTCGACGCCCATCTCGATGAACGTCAGACGGCTGTAGTTCCGCGTCATGTCGCCGAGTTGCTCGTGGAGGAACCGGGCGTTGTCCTCGCCGTACTTGTCGGCCAACTCCTCGTAGGTCTGTGTCATGCCCGACAGATGCTGGATCGAATCCCGGCCGAACTGTGTAAGCCCCTCGCCCCGTTCGATCCAACCGCTGGTCTTGAAATATACTCCGGGATGTTTTTGGAAGTAATCGAGATACCGCTCCTTGCCGCCGAGAAAGAGTGTGATGCAGTCGTGGGCGCGGGGAAGGACCAGCGGGACGCCCCGGGCGGCGAGTCCCACCACGCCGTTGCTGCACAGCGCGTAGCCGAGCAGCACCGCCTCGTAGTTCGTTTCATCGACGGCGGCCAGCGTCTCGGCCAGCCGCGCCGACATCCGCTCCTGGCCGACGTCGTGCAGTCCCTTGGGCAGGAACTCGATGTCGATCTGGTTGACCGACCGCGCCGCGGCGGCGCACAGTTCGCGGTAGAAGATTTCGCAGGCGATCAGTTTCAGTCGCAAGATCGTGTTCCGTCGGGTTGGCGGCCGGTGTTGGTTTTCAGTTCTCAGTTTTCAGTCGTCAGTTGCCGTCCAATAATAACTCCCTTATGTCTCGATTATACGGGAAACGGAGGTTTAGAGAAATTTCAGGAAGCCAGCACCATCCTGAGACTCGATCGGACCTCCGTCGAGGAATGTCGAATACTGTCGGCGCATAGCGACGTTTGGCACACCTGCTCGAGCTGTAGGACCGCGACGTCTTCGTGCCCATGTTCCGAACAGAAACGCTCTTGCTCGAGTCATCGCAACGTAGAGGAACCGCCGTTCCTCGCCAAGATCCGCCTCTGGACGAGGGATTATGCCCTCTTCAATCGCCGCAATTATGGTTGCCTGCACAGTCAACCCCTTTGCTCCCCCCATAGTCATGATTCTAACCCCTTTGCTCTCCGCAAGAGCGAGGTCTTTTCCAAGAGGAGCAATTTGTCCCAAATACCGACCAAATCCTTGACCTGACTCAATAAGTTCGTCAAGCGACAGCAGCAGCTTCGCCAAGACTTCCGAAGGTGAAGGCACAATGGAGCCCCCGGCAGTTTCAATCATCCATTGCCCCCAGGCGATACCAGACTCATTGTCCTCGCCTTCAGGTGCCGGATGAGCATCCAGCCATTCGAGAACTTGCGATATGACAGCCTTTGCACGATTCGATGGGCGGGTTGGTCCATTGGCAAATCCTTCCTCGAATGCGGCCAGCAACGCTTTGCCAAAAGTCGTCCGTCCAGTTCGCGCCCGCTTGTAAATGTAATCCAGAAACACATCTCCAACACCTTGTGTGAGGCGCAGCAAACTAGCCCATGCGATTGAATCTTCACGATGTACCAGAAGCCGAAACATTTCCAACATCGTGCGATTCTCACGGGTCGCAACGAGGCGCTTAACAAAATCTGGATCAGAGTAGGTGATGCCGGTCTTATCCAATTCCGCCTTTATCGGCTTGCTGAACATCCCGTTGTGGTCGCCACGCAGGAGGACCAGTATTTCTGAAGGTGGCACATCCTGATCTTCGACAAGCCATCGAATCAACTTGGCGATGCCCTTTGCCTCGACTCTCTCGTCCGCAAACGAGAGCAATGCCACACAACCAGCGGGTGATCCTTGCGCGGGTCTCAACCGTTTCTTATTTGGCCGATCCGGATCGCCTTCGATTACATGCGAGGCCCATGAGATAATTTTGCTGCCACAACGCTGCGTAATGGAAATAGGATAGTCGGACGCTCCAGGGTAATTGTCGCAAAAAGATCGAATCCCCTCCGGTGCTGCCCGCCGAAAGGAATAGACAGATTGGTCATCGTCGCCCGCAGCTATGACTGCGCAGCCACGATCAGCAATCATCCGAATCACTTCAAGGTCGCAGGCATTGAGATCTTGATACTCGTCTACGATAAGAAGATCGTAATCCAGCCCTTCAAGGTCAGGGTGGTCGCGCAGTGCGCCTCTTAGTGCATAGGGCAGTTCGGCGAGTAATGTATACCCGTATATCTTACGGTGCTCGTTCCACGCACCCGTGAAACGCGCACGCATCTCCTTATCCACGCGTTGGTTCTTCTCCGGTGTTAAGGACTCCCAATTTGCAGCCATCTCTTTAATTAGCCGATCGAGTTGCTTTTGTGTAACACCTACCCGCCGTGCAAGCGTGGCACGTACGATGTGCTTGTCTTCCCAATCGTCGGCGATTCGTAGTGGTTTGGGCAAGCCACCAGCCCCTGGGTTTTGAAGGAGTGTTGCGATTGCGAACGAATGAATGGTGCTCGGTCGTTCCGCAGCCGCCGCAGGATGTTCCGAGACTTTCTTCGCCAATTCCCCTGTTGCTGCGCGCGTAAACGTAAGAAGCTTGACGCGAGGTGACGGTTTGTGCGAAAGTAGGTTATCTATCAAGGCAACAAGCGTTGCACTCTTTCCGGTTCCAGGACCAGCAAGTATCCGAGCGTTCTTGCTGGCATCGTGTCGAAGAATCTTCTGTTGTTCCACTGTGGGTATAAAGTCTGCCATCTAGTCTCGATCTGTCCGAGATGAATGCGGAATTTTGTGGATATCCTATTGGCCGGATTGTAGCGTTTCCAGACGCCGATTGTGGCGACAATCTGCGAAATTCAGCGACTGGAGTTGCCCCCTACAAAAGGTTGATTCCCGGATGGCCTCAATTGTGCGCTAACTTTCTGCAAAACATCCAAAACCGGTTTTTGAGCGCTCAATCGGTTTTTAGGGGTCAATTCAACCCCGCGCCCCCAGGTTGATCAACCTGGCGCTTCAGGTTGATCAACCTGAGGTTAAACAGTGCTTACGTCTAAAGCACAGTCACATTGCGAAATGAATAGCCCTGGTTTCAAGCGGTTTGAGAACATCATCGGCCCTCGGCGAATCGACGTAATAATTAAATGGCGAAATTGGGAATTTTTTCCAGTTAATTCAGACCGAAAAATCGACCTTAACCTGAATAACAACATGGGCTTGCGGCGACGATACAAAAAACTTTTGCAATCGCCCCTCCTGCGAGGTATGGGCAACGAGGTCATTCTACCAGCCGGAAACGCCTGAAAAAAGGCTGTTTTCTGGCCGCCGGAGTTTTCGCACTTTTTCGCCAGGGGCTATGGCGGGTGCAAAAACCGCTTTTCACGCCCGAAAGTCAGTGGCTAGTGGTCAGTGGGCAGGAGGTGGGAGGAAGGATGAAGGATGAAGGATGAGGGAGGAAGGAGGAGGGAGGAAGGAGGCAGAACACTATCCACTATCCACTATCCACTGCTTCCCCACGATGCTTACCGGTTGACGTCGAAACCGATCGTCAACCCGTTGAGGAATACTTGCTCTCGGTTGTTGGCCAGATTGAGTCCCAAAGCAGGGACTGTATAGTCGATAACGCTGGTCGCCCTTGCAATGCCGTCGATCCACATACCCGACCAGCCTGCATGGAAAGAGATGGAACGGGTGATTTGGTATCGCCCCTCTATCCGCAACTCGAATGCCGGCGACCACTCATTTGCAAAAGCCGAGTGCGTGGCGGCGGTGGGAGCCATCGTCTTCGGCTGGAAGGGTGGGTAATAAGGACCGTCATCCGTGGGGATCGTGCCGGGATTCAAATTGGGCCCCATGCTCACCTGCTGATGGAAGTTTTGGCGGTTAAGGCCGGCCATGAATCGGCCTTCGGTGGAAATCATCCACCGGCCTTGCTTCTTGAACCACCGCAACCCGATCTGCGGACCGACTATATGGTTCTCGGCGTCGGTGTCCCAATAGCTGTTCGCCAGGAAGGAAGGAATCGTGTTGCCAGGGTCAGCACCGGTATGGACCCAGAAGTGTTCGTTGAACTCGAAGTAGCGGGCACCAAGGAACAACTCGAACGTCCCGCCGGCGCGCCGGGTGAGGAAGCGGTGCAGGTAATTAGCCTCCACGCCCCATGTATCGATCCTCTTCTCGAGCAAAATATTGTAGAACGTGACCGGCAAGTCGCGGAAGACCGGCGGCGAATGGATGGGAACGGTCGAAGTGTCATTACGCACGTTGCCGTACAGCAGCCGCTCTCCGAATGGCCCGAACGCGGGGTCGTTGAAGACCATGTCCGCCGATTCGGCCGTGTAGTCCTGCAACTGGTCGCGGAGTTGGAAAATACTTACGAACCAGCCGTTGCGGTTCCTGACCCGACCAAAGTCGATGCGGTTGCCCGCCCTGAATTGGTTGTCGAAAAGTGACGTGTCAAGCGTGTTCGATTGGATTCGGACGTCGCTTTCCGTATCCAGAGGCCCCGTCGGGTGAATACCATAGTAAACGGTCCGTGTGCCGGGAGCCCCAACCGGACGAACTACCGGCGGGGTAATCGACCAGTAGAGTCCATGAAACTGGAAGAAGTACCCCTCATTCGGTTTTGGATCGCCTCCATAGGTACTCACGTCCGCCGGGGCAAAGATCTGAAACCCCCCTGATCCCTGCCCCTGAGTTGGCGCCGCCAACAGGAGAAGCAGTAATCCAATGGTCACGTAAGTACTGGCGCGGTTGAATGGCATAGCTTGTGTCCACCTTGATCTGCGTCCAATCATAGACGTACCCCAAACCTTCCAACGAGGCTGGCCTACGTTCCACTCGTGACGGTAGTATCGGATGTAACGGTCGCATCAGTTGAGTAAGAAAGGGAAAGCCAGAGGAAAAATGCCGACAAACCACTCTTTTGGTAGGGTGAGTGCGGTAATTACGGCCCGATGACACGTTGGAACTTCTCCCGAAGCTGGTTCATCCAATGGTTCTGGCATTGATGGCTCGGCCCCCTCGTTTGGTGTGGATAACGAACAGGCAAAGATGCCATTTTGCTTGACATTATGAGGGACGGCAATCAAGATGAATGGAACGGTATGCGTGGACTGCGCAAGATAAGGAGTTTTGCGTAGAGCCATCCCGGTTTGGGGCCGGTCCCCCCCAACTTTTCCATTTGACAAACTTGCCGTTTTTCGGTTAGATGAAAGGTGTCGTGCGGTACTATGAGTGACGACTGGGCATCGAGGAGTCGTCGGCTCGAACCTCCACGCGACAAATACGGAAGTATGGGAAGTCAGGCCGCTATGCATGATCCGGTTGCCATCGCTTGTTCGACGGCGCCGGGTTTTCGAGAGTGGTTCGCCGGCGCCGACGGTGCGATCGTGGTTTCTACATACCAGGCCGGCAAAGTGGCCATGATCGGCTGGGACGGTCGCCAGGTCACACTCCTGATGCGCCAATTCGACAAGCCGCTTGGGCTGACGGCTTCCGGCAATCGAATTGTACTGGCCGCGCGGCACGACCTCTGGGTGTTGGCCAACTCTCCGCCGCTGGCATACGACTATATAGAGGACCAACCGGGGCGATACGACGCGATTTATTTGCCGCGGGCAACCTATCACACCGGCGATCTTCACACGCACGACGTGGCAATCCTCGACGATGAGATTTGGCTGGCGGCCACGCGGTTTTCTTGTTTGGTCAAATTGAGCTACGATTTCAGCTTTACTCCGGTATGGAAGCCCCGGTTTGTGACGGACATAGTGCCCGAGGACCGGTGCCATCTTAATGGGATAGCCGTGCGTGACGGCCGGCCGCGGTACGTGACGGCATTGGGAACCACGGACGAAGCTGGAGCGTGGCGCGAACGGAAGGCTACCGGGGGTGTGTTGATCGACATCGAGACCGACGAAATCGTGCTCGATGGTTTGGCGATGCCTCATTCGCCCCGCTGGCATGACGGACGGCTTTGGATGCTCAACTCCGGCGCCGGCGAATTGCTGGTGGTGGACGAGCAAAGCGGCCGGGCGGACGTCGTGTGCCGTTTGCCGGGCTACCTCCGCGGTCTCTGCTTCAGCGGCCCATACGCGCTGGTGGGGTTGTCGAAGATCCGCGAGCGGCACATTTTCGGCGGGCTGCCCGTGCAACAACAATACGAAAAACTTCTGTGCGGAATCGCGGTGGTGGACGTTCGTAACGGCCGGCAGGCGGGACTCTTCGAGTTCACCGCCGGCTGCGAGGAACTGTACGACGTTCAGTTCCTACCCGGCGTTCATCGGCCGACGATCCTGAATTTGGAAAAACCGGCGGCGCGACAGGCGATTACCAATCCCGACTCGTGTTATTGGCTCCGGCCGAGCAACGAGCTTCGGGAACCGCCCCGCGCGGCGCCGGTCGTCGAGGACCGTCAAGAACAAACTTCACCGGTCGGCGAACGGGCCGACCAGCTACAACCATTGGAAACTTAAGCTACCGGACCCCGGAAACCCTGAAAGAGGGGTGATAATCATGTCTCTGTTGCAAATGTCGAAGAATCGAAAAGTGGGTTCCACCTGGGAGCGCATCTGCGACTCCTTCTTCCCCGCCACGCGGCGTAGTCACGGCGAGCGGAAAAGCCGTCGCCTGCGGATCGATCCCCTGGAGGAGCGGACGTTGCTGTCGGTCTCGCCGGCGGACATCGTGGCCAACCTCGTCAATTCCGTCAGCAGCACCGGCGCGGCGTCCACGGTCGGCGCGCAATCGGTCGCCATGGACGAGAACGGCGATTTCGTCGTGGCCTGGACCCGCACGGACCTTGTGTACGATAGCCTTGGGGACAGGGTTATCGACCCGGAAACCGAAGTTTTCATGGTGGAGACGAACGTCTACGCCCGCTACTTCACCAGCGAGGTGCAGCAGATCGAGTTGCCCGAGGACGTGCTGCTGGACGACGACGCCGGCTACGCGACGGCCGATATCGCCTACGGCGGCAACGAAGTGCAACTGCTTACATTCACCTCCGCCACGTGGACGGAGATCCAAGAAGATTTCGGGATGGTATCATCGATCGCAGGCTCGTTCAAGCTGTGGTTGGACGTCAACGTGGACGGCGTTCAAGACGTCGGGGAAGTTACCGACACGATCGGTTTCAACGAGGCTATATTCAACCCCAGCGATCCGGCTGCGGATAACCAGGCCACGCTGATTCAGGACGCGCTGCAAGCTTTGGGTGGCGATTTGGCCGACGTGGTCGTCACGGGCATCGACTCGCAGAACTACACGATCAGTTTCGGCGACGCCTCCGGCGGGGTCGATCAAGACCTGTTGGTAGTGGTCGACCAAGCTTTTGGCGGCGGCAATTTGGCGTCGGCGTCGGTATCCACCGTGTTGGAACCGTTCACCATAACGTTCGTCATTTCGCCC
>JAUWPQ010000302.1 GCA_030611515.1 Planctomycetota bacterium
ACAAACGTTCCACAATTTCTGCATTTGTATTTTGATTTTCTTACCATTTATTATACCCTCCTATAATTAGACCACTAACGGTTTTTAAACTTAAGTGACCAAAAATAATAGGCATTAAGACTATTTTAAATTTACAGTTACTTCATTTTCATAAATTGGAACTGCCAATTTATTTAAAAGATCTTCAACAGTTTTCAATCTTGCAATTGTATCCGTCATATTTAGTAAGTAGTAAGTATCGTTACGCAATCTGTGTAATGATGGAATGTTATCTTGATTTTTCCCGCGTGTCATGGGCGCCACGGCGGGCAAGCCCGCCCGCTACACATTCACTCCACAGCCCAAACATTCCCAACAAGAGCAGCCCTAGTGGCACGGTAACGGCGAACATCACCCACGGGTAATGCCAGGGGACGTCGCGGTCGGCCCAAATTTGTCCCCAGTAAAAGACGTTCAACGACAGACGATCGGCGCCGCCGGCCAAATATTGCTGAAAACGTCCCAAGGGGTCAAGCCACAACCAAGGCCAGCCAACGAAGAATGTTGCCGCGCCGGCCGCAAACCACGCCGATAAAGGCCAAACAGCCCGTCGGCGAAGCCGCCAGACCAACCAGATAATAACCGGCGGGGCCAACAACAGGCCGTGCAGCCGGACGAGCATGGCCGCGCCCCACACCACTCCGGCCAGGGCGAAAGGCCAGGTCTTTCCGCTTCGGGAGGCTTCGGCCACGGCCAATACCGCGGCCACGAAAAACAGAGTGGTTAGCATGTCGAGCGCCGCGAAGTGGGCGTGGCCGAACAAACGGGGCGTAAGCGCCACGGCCGCCGCGGCAACCGTGCCGGCCAATACCCCTTCACGCCGCGAGGTCCACGTTCCCACCATCAGAATCAGCAGGGCGAAGGCCGCCGCCGGGGCGAAACGCGCGGCCGAAATCGAAAACGCCAACGGATCGTCGGGCGCGGGATCGAACAGGTAGTTGGTCCATCCGAGAATCCAGTAGCCCAGCGGCGCTTGGACCGGCGGACCGTCGAGGGGCCAGTCGAAGTTCCGCTCGATGTTCTCCGGCAGGAAGAAAGCCGGTCCCTGCCGCCGCAGCGCGGTGACGAGCTGCTTGCCCTGGAAAACGTGATACGGTTCGTCGCAGGTCACGCCCGGCCCGTTGCCGTCCGGCGCGATGGTTGTCAGCACGGCCGCCAGCGCGGCCAAGGCGATCAGCAGGGGGCCGATGAAATTGCGCGACATGGCAATAATTACGTTTGTGTAGCGGCGGGGCTTGCCCCGCGAGTATTGTGTAGCGGCGGGGTTTGCCCCGCGAGTATTGTGGCCCAACCACGCGTGCGGGGCAAGCCCCGCCGCTACACACCCGATTATTGGCGCGTCGCGTCACAACGCTATAATCGACACCCATGATTCGCGCGTATCACGTAATTATGACCACCTACGGTTTCTGGCTCCCCAACGATCCGCGTGGATCATGGTCGGATTGGGTGCGGCAATGGGAACTGTACGCCTTTGGCGCCGCCACGAAAGTGGAAACGCGACGATCGGTCGCCAAGCAACCCCACGATCGTCAAATGCGGATGGAAGCAAAGAAGGCGTTGCAGTATCCCGAAGTCCATTTCGATGGTCGGCAAGCACTGGCGGTGGGCCATGGATTCAAGCAGGCCATCACGGACTCGGGATATGTTATTCACGCCTGCTCAATTTTGCCGCAACACACACATTTGGTTATTGCACGCTGCGACCGGCGTGCGGAGCAGATTGTTGCCCATCTTAAAGGACGGGCGACTCAACAACTTACGGCCGTGGGACTGCATCCGTTGACCCGATTTCGACAATCGGACGGCACGATTCCATCGCCCTGGGCGCGAAAGAGTTGGCCTGTGTTTTTGGAAAGCGACCGACACATTCTCAATGCCATCGACTACGTGGAAAAAAATCCGCTACGCGATGGAAAGCCACTGCAACGTTGGTCGTTCGTAACGCCGTTTGTGCCGAGTTGTCAATATTGATCGTGTAGCGGCGGGGCTTGCCCCGCGATTATTGCGACTCAGCCACACACGCGGGGCAAGCCCCGCCGCTACACGTTCGCCGTCGTGCGTTTTCGGTAATTGCTCCAAGTCGTTGAGCGGTATCCCACGGCGTAGCCGCCGACCAGCAGATACTCAATTCGTTCCGAGTTGAGCAACTTCAAGAACTCTTTGAAGTCGGGAGGAAGCAGGATCGTAGCCATAGTTGACCGCGCGCAGAAATTCCATTGCTGCCAGCCGTTCTCGCGGGGTTTTCGAGAGCCAAAACGCCCGCTCTTCGGACTCGTCGCCCAGCGGAGAGACGGAAAGGACGGTCTTGTCCATCCCCGCAAATTGCGAAAAAATGCTCATCGCCCGTGATTCTATCGCGCCGTTCGGGGCAGGTCAACGATTAGTCTTGCTAACCCGGCGGCGCAGGTCCCAAGAAAAAATTATCCGTCGCGGGGGGTCCGACCGCGACGGGTTAAGTGAATCGGCGATCTATGTTAATTGCCGTGCTGAGGGACGCAATGGTCCGGCACGGCTCAAACAAGCTCTTTTTTCGCTCCGATCAGCGTCCGCAGCCTCTCGGCCAACAGGGCGGAGTCGAACGGCTTCTTGAACGTCTCGTTGATTGCCGAACGGTCGAAGCTCAGGGAACTGCCGTCGTCGGGCAACAACGCGATGAGGATTACCTCGGAAAACTCGCTGTTGCGCCGGAGGTTTTGGCAGATCTGAAGCGCTTCGGTGCGCCCGATCGAGAAGTCGACGATAATGCAGTCCGGATTGAAGCTCTCGGCTTGAATACCGGCGTCGAAACCGCTCGCAGCCACCGCCGCCTTGAACGAGCGTTCCAGGGGCAGTTCCCGTCTGAGGTTCTCGATCAATACTTGGTCCTGGGCTACAATCAGAACCTTGGCCAAGGCTTCGTCTTCCAGGTCGCCAAGGGGCATCCCGTGTTCCTTAAGGAACTTAATCAGATACTCTCGGGGAATGCGCCTGTCTTGCGAACCAGGAATGCGATAACCCTTCAGCCGGCCTGAGTCAAACCACTTGCTGACGGTGCGCGGGGCCACCTTACATATTTTGGCGACCTGACCAGTTGTGAAGACCTTCATCGCAGGCTCTCCAATATATATTTCACGTTGGTTTAAGTTGTTTCTCGGCTGAACGGGCGTCCCGCCGAGCGTAGTTGGCCCCTTTAATAACCCGCGGATCTGCTCCTGTTTCGCGCTCCATCGTTACGGCCGCATATATGCAACCGGTGATCCGTGGGTATCTGGGTCGAGGCCTTTTCGTCATTCGCTCCGTTTGCTTGGTCGTGGTTCAGGTCCTTCTGATCCGCGCCGCACTTACTACATCGGCAACCGAGGCAACCGGAAGCCAGAGAAAATCCGTAAAATAGGAAAGGTGCGTTTTAACCAACCTATTTCCATTTACTCCGACTCTTGGCATATATTTTCCCGGTGAACCATCACTCTGGCAGGAGGAGGGACGAGCAGACCGTGCCGCTATGGAAAGACAGCGACGGCAAGGTCAAAGGCATGGCCTTCAAGGCAGGTTCCCCCCCTGCGGCCTTTTTCCGTGCTCGACGGCAGTCGTACAGTAACTCCGCCGCGGAACAAGGCTTCCGTTGGATTACTTCGATCCCAACAGGGCTGCGACTTTAGAAACTTTTGCCGGTCGTAGCGAGCAATCCGATATTTTTGGCCATGCCGGCTATGCCGGACATCGGACTTTCTCGGATCATAACGATGTAACCCATTAAGCTGGTTTCACTTCTGTTTGAGGACCGCGTGGACTTTGCGGCTTGGGTAAACCTTGCGAGAAGAAGGGATTTTTTGGGCAAATGAACAGGCCCAATCGCCAACTTGCCGCCATGAGGGATCATTCCGTCTAGGCTTTGTCAAACTTTAATTTTCGAGTTGACCGTGTAGCGGGGCCGTTTGCGGCCCGTTGCCGCCAATCGCACAATAGCACAAAAACACGGGCCGCAAGCGGCCTCGCTACACCCGAACATTTAAGCGTGACATAGCACTAGTGGTCCACCAAGTGGAAACTGATAGGTTGGCTCGTTGGGTGCCACTGGCTTTGCCAGTGTTGCATCGAAGCAAGCACTGGCAGAGCCAGTGGCACCCAACCTGTCAAACCCAGCTTGGTGGACCACTAG
>JAUWPQ010000122.1 GCA_030611515.1 Planctomycetota bacterium
CACCCTGGAAAACACCTCCAGGCGATGCCGTTCTCGCCGACTCATTAAAATCGTCTCCATTCTGGGCCTCCTTTAGAGACCCCAGCATGGGGACATTTCTATCGGTGACAACAGGGGTCAATTCTATCTGTGAATGACAGATGTAGCCGTAAATAGTTCGTGTTGCGGAAGGGTGGGTGTCATGGGTAAGCGGAACTTGCCCGTGGAGGGTTTCTGCGTTTTTCGGTCCACGGGTAAGTTCCGCTTACCCATGACACCCGGTTCAACAGCTTTCCGCAACAGAAACTAAATGCGGATATTTCAATTCCGAAACACGTTCTCAGTTCACTGTCGGGTCCGGCGGCAGATACTTCACATTGAGTATCGACTTCAGCAGCGAGCGGCCGAGTTGGCGGAAGACCGTTTCCCAGAGATCGTCCGCGGTGGAGAAGATCATTTCCGCCGTGGCGGGCATGGTCCGCCAAGCGCCTTGGCGAAGTTCGTTCTCCAATTGGCCCGCGCCCCAACCGGAATTGCCGATGAAAATCTTGTAGGCGGGTTCCTCGTCCAGCACAAGTTGGTCGAGGTTCTGCTTCCGTGCGGAGAAGTAGACGCCGGGGACCGGCTCCGCCTCGGCCAGCGAGGGCTTGTTGTGCAGGGAGATTAGCGGGCCGGGCACGGGTCCGCCCAGGTAGACCGGCTGCCGGCTGTTGCACGGCGCGCTGCCCACCTCGCGCCAAAGGTCCTGAATGGTTTTTCGGGCCGGCCGGTTGACGACCACGCCGAACGTCCCCTCTTCGTTGTGCTCGACCAACAACACCAGGGACCTGGCGAAGTTCGGGTCGAGCAGTTGGGGCGAAGCTACCAGCAGATGGCCCTCGAACGATTCCATACCGCCCCCCGCCTCTCGATAATTTCCTGGTTTCCACGCAGAGCGTGAGAACCAGGAAAGCGCTGTTTACCGCCGGGCGATATCGGCCATCTGACGCCGGAACCGGGCGGCCTGGTTCGTCAGCTTCTTACGCCTCGGCACGCTGGTCGTCGTCTGGATGAGGCGGTCGCATTTCTCGGCCAACGCCAATTTTACTTTCAACAGATTATTGTTCGTGTCTGATTTGCTCATTATGGTATTTCCCAATAAATCCGCTTGGACTACGATTTCAACCGATGAAACTGTATGATACCACTTGTGCGGGACAAGAGAAAGGGGTGCTTTTCTTCACATTTAGCCCGCCGTGAATACACGGCGGGGAAGAGTGGTTGCGTACTTTACGCCGTGCCCCGGGTGTATTTACCCGGCGTAAATAGAGTTGAGATTGCGACATTTGTACGGGAGAACTTCCAGTGAACATCGTGGTCCTCGACGGCTATACTCTCAACCCCGGCGACCTGAGTTGGGCCGCTTTGGAGGCCCTCGGGCCTTGCACCATCCACGACCGGACTCCGGCGTCGGAAACACTTGCCCGCGCTGCCGGGGGCGAGATGGTGCTGACGAACAAGACCGCGCTGCCGCGCGAGATCATCGAGCGGTTGCCCCGGCTGCGGTACATCGGCGTGCTGGCCACCGGCTACAATATCGTCGACGTGGCGGCCGCCCGCGAGCGGAACATACCCGTGACCAACGTGCCCGACTACGCGACCCGCTCGGTGATGCAATCGGTTTTCGCCCACCTGCTGAACCTTACGCTGCATGTGGCCGATCATGGGCGTGGCGTGGCCGAGGGGCGCTGGAGCGGCAGCCCCGACTTCGCCTACTGGGACTTTCCGCTGGTCGAGCTGTCCGGCCTGACGTTGGGAGTGGTCGGCTTCGGGCGGATCGGTCGAGCCACCGCGGAAGTGGCCCGCGCTTTTGGGATGAACGTCTTGGCTTATGACCCCGCACCGCCGCCCGTGGAAAAAATGGTTGCGCCGGATGGAATACGCTTCGTCGATCTGGAAGAACTGTTCCGGCAAAGCGACGCGGTGAGTCTGCATTGCCCGCTGACGCCCGAGACGCAACATCTGGTAGGCGCCGAGCGGCTGTCGTGGATGAAGCCGACGGCCTATCTGATCAACACCAGCCGCGGGCCGCTGGTGGACGAAACGGCGTTGGCCCGTGCGCTCGACTCGGAGCGGATCGCCGGAGCCGGTTTGGACGTGCTTTCGATCGAGCCTCCGCCGGCCGGCAATCCGTTGTTGCGGGCGAAGAATTGCTGCATTACGCCGCACATTGCCTGGGCCACGGCCGCCGCCCGCCGCCGCTTGCTCGACACCGTGGTCTCGAACATCCGGTCATTTCTCGCCGGAGAGCCGCGGAACGTGGTCAACCTATAGTCCCCTCTCCCTTTGGGAGAGGGTTAGGGTGAGGGCGGTTGGCAAGACAAACGACGGGGGGTGGCACTTTACCATCCCGGCGCGACGCTACGTGCCCGGCGCACCAGATCGAGGAACTCGGCGCGGTAGCCGTTCGGGTCTTTGCCCAACGCACCGGCGGCATACTCCTCGACGGCGGCGAGTGTTGCATTGCCCAGATAGGGCGAGCTTCGCAGCACCATTCCGAAAGCGGCCACCGCCGATGCGAAGCGGAAATCCGCCGACGCCCGACCGAACTTCGCGCCCGAGTCCCGCACGGTCCGCTCCAACAGCTTGCTCTCGTTTTCGTCCGGCTCTTTGTAGCGGAGCCGCAGTGTCAGCAGCTCGCCGCCGCGTGCCTCGTCGGTCAGGTTCCGCTCGGGCACTTGTTGATACTTCAGCGGCCGTGTGCCGTCGGCGTGGCCGACGCCGGCCGGCACCAGTTCGTAGAGTGCCGTGACGGTGTGGCCCGCCCCGATCTCGCCGGCGTCCTTCCGGTCGTCGTCAAAGTCGCGGTTGGCCAGCACGCGGTTCTCGTAGCCGATCAACCGGTAGGCGGCCACCTCGGCCGGGTTGAACTCGATCTGTAGCTTCACGTCCTTGGCGATGGTCGCCAGGCTGCCGGTCATCTGCTCGACCAGCACGCGACGGGCCTCGCGCAGCGAGTCGATGTAGGCGTAGTTGCCGTTGCCGTGATCGGCCAGTTTTTCCATCTTGCTGTCCTTGAGGTTGCCCGTGCCGAAGCCGAGCACCGTGAGGAACACGCCGGATTTGGCCTTCTGCTCAATCAGCCGCACCAGGTCGTCGTCGTTGGTGATGCCGACGTTCAGGTCTCCGTCGGTGCAGAGGATAACGCGGTTGATACCCTTGCGGACGAAGTGTTTGGCGGCCTGCCGGTAGGCCAGCTCGATGCCCGCGCTGCCGTGGGTCGATCCACCGGCTTCGAGCGATTCGATAGCCCCGAGGATGCGACGCTGCTCGTTTCCGCGGGCCGAGGGCAACGGCACTCCGACGCCGCTGGCGTAGGTGACGATCGCCACGCGATCGTCCTCGGTAAGCTGCTCGACAAGCATCCGCATCGCCTGCTTGACCAGCGGCAGCTTGTTCGGCTGGTTCATCGAGCCGGAAACGTCCAACAGGAAGACGAGGTTGCTGGGTCCGAGTTCCCGCCGGTCGATCTCGCGCCCTTTCAGCCCGATCCGCAACAGTCGATGCTCCGGCTTCCAGGGGCACTGGGCCACCTCCATGTTGACCGAGAATGGCGTTTTGCCCGACGGCTGCGGGTAGTCGTAGGTGAAGTAGTTTATCATCTCCTCGATCCGCACGGCGTCCGGCGGCGGGAGCCGTCCTTCTCGGAGAAAACGCCGCATGTTGGCATACGAGGCGGTGTCCACGTCGATCGAAAATGTCGATAGCGGCTGCTTTTCGACCGGGCGGAACGGATTGTCGACGATGCGGTCGTATTGCTCGGTTCCCGGTGTAGTGGGTGACTCGTAACAGATATCGTCGGACATGTAGTATGGTGAAGCAAGTTGCTTGAGTTCATTTTGGCGTTGCATCCGTCTTGCGGCTTCCCGTGGCGCTTGGACGGCAGGCAGCAACAAGCAAACAAGGATCGCCGAAACGGTTGATACCGCGAGAACATTCAGCCAATGCCGGTCCAACCAGCTTCGCTTGGGGCGTCGATCCAGAGGGACGGCCTTTTCATCTTCGGGGATATTTTCGGTGAGCCGCTTTTCGACCGCCGCGCGGATCGATGGCGACAGGGCGGGGTTCGGGGCCTGTTGATATGCCTGTTGGACGTGTCCGGCCAAGGCCGCGGTCTCGGCGACGAACTTTCTGGCCTCGTCGGAATTGGCTAAGACGGCCTCGACCGCCGCCCGCTCCGCTTCGTCCAGTTGGCCGAGCGCGTAGGCGGTCAGCCGGGCCTCGTCGATTTCCCGGGCGTCGTGGTTTTCGTGATTGGTATTCATCGTCGCACCTCGTTTGGAACGTTGTGTGGCATTTTGTCCCGTAGGGACAGTCGACAATAGCCCAGCAGTTCACTGCTGGGATGTCTGGATGTCCTGATTTTTCCCAACAAGTCCCGTAGGGACGGCCGAAAATGAAGTCGCGATTCAACCGTCCCTTCGGGACGAAAGCGTTGGGCGTCCCCTTCCCCAGCGATAAATCGCTGGGCTATTGTCAAACGACCCTACGGGTCGAAATCTCCGCTGTCATTCATGTTCAATGGCATGAATACCAGAATATCGAATTATGGTGGGGCTGCGCTTCGCTTGACCCACCCTACAAATTCATTAGCTGCTGCGTCGCCGGATGCCGGCGGAGCGATTTCAACGCCCGATGTACGATCACCCGAACGTTTCCCTCGCTGGCGCCGACCGTCTCGGCTATTTGCCGGTAACTAAAACCTTCGGACCAAAGCGCGACGGCCTCGCGCTGGGGCAGAGGAAGCTGGTCCACGAGCCGGTTGACGCAGTCGTAGAGGTCGGCCCGTTCGGCCGCGTCGGCGGGGTCTGGACGCCGATCGGGGCAGTCGGTCACGACTTCATTGCCGCCGCGCCGCCGCAGCAGATCGACCGCCTGGTTCCGGCAAACGGCGAACAGCCACGGCCCGACCCGGCCGTCGAGCCGCTGGGGCGATTGGCCGCAGAGCCGCAGGAAGGCGTGTTGCACGGCGTCGCGGGCGGAGTCTTCGTCGTGGAGCAGCCGAGCGGCGAACCGCAACAGCCGCGCCTCGTACTGCTCGAGCGCCTGCAACACCCAACGCCGTCGTTCGACGGACTGCACATCCATCCATTTGCTCCCGTCTCGTGGTCCCTCTACCAGTAGAACGGAAGAGGGCCGGTTTTGTTACAACCCCCCCGCGTGGAATGTGGGAAACGGCCTATTACTTGGAAATCCAAGAATCCGACTCGGGCAACGAAACATATTACTGGGAGGTATTGTGGGACAGGTTGACAACCTGTCCTACATGCCGGCTTGTTGACTTTCCACGGCGAATAGCCCATTATGGATAGCCTCCTTTTGTCCCCTTGTCCTGGGGGTTTGGTATGACTGCCGTATTTATCGTCTGTGCCGCAATCGGCGGAACCGTGTTGGTCGTCCAGTTCGTCATGGCCCTGATCGGTCTGGGCGGCGACGCCTTCGATATCGACGTATCGGGCGACGTAGGGCACGACTTCAGCGGCGATTTCCACGGCGATATGGATGGCGATTTTCAAGGCGAAACCCATCCGCTCGACCACCTCGACATACCCGATGACCACGTCAGTTCGACCTGGCTGTTCGGCATCATCTCGCTCCGCACGGTCGTGGCTGCGTTGGCCTTCTTCGGATTGGCCGGCCTCTGGGCCAAGTCGACCGGGGCCTCGGCCCCCAGCGTGCTGCTGGTGGCGGTGGCCGCCGGCGCCGCGGCAATGATGGGAGTCTATTGGATGATGCGCGGCATGAGAAAATTGCAGGCCGACGGAAGCGTGCGGATCCAACGGTCGGTCGGCCGGCACGGCAACGTCTACCTCCGCATACCCGGCAACCGGTCAGGCAGCGGGAAAATCCAATTCAACCTGCAAAACCGGACCATGGAGTATTCGGCCATAACTTCCGGCCCCGAACTCCCCACGGGAGCTAAAGTTGTAGTTGTAGGCGTAGTCAACCCGACCACGCTTGAGGTCCAAGCGGAACAACCATAAAGCCGCGACCGGTGGTCGCGCCATGCATCCCTACGTCCCACTTTATTAGAGAACCAACCATGATAAACTCACTTCTGTTCTCGGCGCGACCGACGGTCGCGGCTTTGTTCGCACAGCAGTCCCTGAGCCGCGGCAATATGTGGCTGGCCGCGATGGTGGCGCTGGTCGTGTTGGTGGCGTTCGCCTTCATCATTCTGCTGGCGAAGTATTACAAGCGTTGTCCCAGCAACCGCGTGCTGGTGATCTACGGCAAGTCGGGCAGCGCTCACGAGGCGGCCACCTGCATCCACGGCGGGGCGAAGTTCGTCGTCCCCTTGATCCAGGACTACGCCTGGCTGAGCCTCGAGCCGATGCAGATCGAGATACCGCTGCGCGGCGCGCTGTCGATGGAAAACATCCGTGTGAACGTTCCCAGCGTGTTCACCGTGGCCGTGGGTTCCACGCCCGAGTTGATGCAGAACGCGGCCATTCGTATTCTGGGGCTCAGCAGCGGCGAGATTAAGAAACAGGCCGAGGACATCATCTTCGGCCAACTCCGTCAGGTGATCGCCTCGATGCAGATCGAGGACATCAACCGCGACCGCGACAAGTTCCTCGATGCCGTCCAGAGTTCGCTGGAGCCGGAACTGCGGAAGATCGGCCTAGTGCTGATCAACGTCAACATCACGGACATCACCGACGAGTCGGGCTACATCGAGGCCATCGGCCAGAAGGCGGCCTCGCAGGCGATCCAGAAGGCCCGCGGCGACGTGGCCGACAACGAAAAGATGGGCGAAGTCCGCGTGGCCGAGGCCGAGCGGGAAAAGGCCATCCAGGTGGCCAACGCCCAGAAGGTCCGCGAGATCGGCACCCGCGAGGCTATGCGGATTCAGGCGGTCCGGGTTGCCGAGTTGGACAAGGAGCAGAAGATCGGTGAACAGACGGCCTCCTTCCAGCGCGAATCCGAGGTGAAGGCCGCCGAGCGCGAGATGCGAGTGAAGATTGCCCAGGCCGACGCCCGGGCGGTCGAGGGCGAAAACATCTCGAAGGCCGACATCGCCGCCTCGCAGGCCGGTCTGCAAGTCAAGAAGGCCGAGGCCTACGAGTTGGGCGAAACCCACAAGGTTTGCGCCGAGGGCGCCGTGCTCGAGGCCGAGCACATTGCCCGGGCCAAGGCCGCGCTGGCCGAGGCGGAGCGGATCGAGGCCGAGCAGCGGGCGGAACTTGAGGCCCCGGCCAAGGCCGAGCGGGCACGGATCGAAGTGAACGCCGCCGCCGAGGCCGCCAAACTACGCATTGAAGCCGAGGGTGAGGCATCGGCCATCTACGCCAAACTCGAGGCCGAAGCACGCGGTCAATACGAAATCCTGGCCAAGAAGGGCGATGGTCTTCAGCGGATCATCGAGGCCTGCGGCGGATCGGAGCAGGCGTTCAAGATGCTCATGCTCGAGCACTTCGACAACCTGGTCGAGGCCTCGGCCCAGGCGATCTCGAACATCAAGTTCGACAAGATCGTGGTCTGGGAGGGCGGCGGTCAGAACGGCACCAGTTCGACGGCCAATTGGCTTCACAACATGGCCCACACCCTGCCGCCGATGATGCAGGTGATGAAGGACATCGGCGGGGTGGAGATACCCGAGACGTTGGCCAATCTGGCCGGCACGGAGAAGAAGCCGTCGGAGGACGGCCATCCGGAACCGCAACCGGCGGAAGGACAAGAAGTCGCGTCAGAGTGAGTCACCTCTGGCGAAGTCGGAGGTGACTCACTTCACTTCGGTTTCCTTCGTGGTTTTTTCGCTTGCCACGGCCAGCTTGCGGCGGAAGGTGCGAACCTTTTCCCGAACCATCAGGGACACTTTCCGTTTCACCAGATTGACGCCGTCGAACCAGCCGTAGTCCTCCTCGTAGACCAGGTGGCACTCGACGAACACCGCGTCGGCGGGCTTCTTGAGCCGGGTGATTTTAACGTAGCCGCCGGCGTGTAAAAAGGGATGGGCCTTACCCGGCTTGATCTCCGCCCGAACGTCGCGCAACAACGCCCGCCACTGGTTCGGGTATTCGGGGTCTTTGTCAAAACGGCGGTCGATCCGCGCCGCCGCCAGCCAAGAATCATCGCCACGGGTCAGACCGGCCAACCGAGTGGCGCTCAACTCGACCCGCTCGAACAGCGAAAACGTCGTATAGACGAAGCGTTCCTTATAACCGTCTTTATTGGTCGCGGACAATTTCCGCTCGGTCATTTCCTCTTCGGTGAGCGTACCCGACTTCGAGACGACGCGGTTTGGCCCCTTGCCCTTGGCGCCGGCAAACGACTCGAGAAACTTTTTCGAGGTCAAGACGTCCCAATCGCCGTGGGCGACGAACCAGAAATCGACGGTGCGGACCGCCGGCTCCTCGCCTTCCGACGGCTTGACGGTGCGGACCTTGACGACCACCGGGGCGTAGAAGGATTTTTGCACGAGCCTTTCGACGGGGTAGCGGCTGGTCGCCACCTTTTCCATCGCCGCCCGTTGTTCCGCCGCGTCGAGCCGGTCGGGCATGATCGGCGACGGCAGTCTGACCGCACTGCCGTCGGACACTTCGACGCCGTTGCGTATCAGTTCATCGAATATGGGATTATCGGCGGCGGGTTTCTCGACCGCCAAGATCGACAACGCGAGTACGATGAACGTGAGATTCATGGCGCATATCCGGAAATTATTCATTTAGCCCGCCGTGAATACACGGTGGGCCGAGTTGACCGCGAAAAAACCGCTTGCCCCGGGTGTATTCACCCGGGGCTAAATGTACAATTATTCCTTCCGGTCAAGCAACTCCAGCGAACGGGCCATCTCGCGGTTCTCCATGTACCACTGGACCGAGCGGCGAAGCCCTTCTTCGATCGAAATCTCCGGGCGCCAATCGAGCAGCGCGGCGGCCTTCGACACGTCGGCCCAAGTCGTGGGAACGTCGGCCGGATGGATGGGGCGATATTCGATCCGCGGCCGGTTGCCGGTCAGTTCGGCTATCTGGTCGATGATCGCGCTGAGCAACACCGGCCGATCGCCGCCGAGATTGATCACTTCGTATCCCAGCGGCCGCAGCGCGGCGACGGTGCCCCGGGCAATGTCGTCGATATACGTGAAATCGCGGCTCTGCGAACCGTCGCCGAAAACCACGATCGACTCGTCCTCGGCAATGCGGCGGACGAAGCGGAAGACGCACATGTCGGGTCGGCCCGCCGGGCCATACACCGTGAAGTAGCGGGGAATGGAAACGTCGATGCCGTGCAGATGGTGGTAGGAAAAGGCGAGCGCTTCAGCCGCTTTCTTCGATGCTGCGTAGGGAGACAACGGCCGGTTGGTGTCGGTGTCTTCGCGGTAAGGTATCTGGTTGTGGTTGCCATAAAGACTGGAGGTGGACGCCAACAGAAACTTTTTCACGCCGCTCCGCCGGCACATTTCCAGCAGATTGAGCGTACCCGTGCAATTTGCCTCGTAGTAGGCCCAGGGATCGGCGACCGAGGGGCGCACGCCGGCTCGGGCCGCCAGGTTGACCACGGCCGCATAGGGCGGGGCGTCGCCAGCGACCTTGAACAACGGCGCCAACGCGGCGAGATCGGAGATGTCCGTCTGGTGGAAGGTGAAATGTTTGCGTTGCAGCAATTGTTTCAGCCGCCACTGCTTCAGCCGCGGATCGTAGGCGTCGTTGAGGTTGTCGAGACCGACCACCGTGTGGCCGGCCTCCAGCAACAAATCGACTACTTTCGAGGCAATGAAGCCGGCACAACCGGTGACTAAGTATCGTTCCGTCATGGCATTTTCAAGTGTAGCGGGGCGGCTTGCCGCCCGTGTTTTTCATATTGTGCGGGCCACGGCGACGGGCCGCAAGCGGCCCCGCTAAACGATCTGCTACAAGTCCAATGGTTCCAGTAAAAAGTCGTCGATTTCGACCGAGGCGCCTTGTTGGAGGAAATTCACGCTGACCAACAGCCGGGTTTTGCCGCGGCGTTTCACCACGATCCCTTCCAATCCGGCGAAGGCCCCGCGTCGGACCCTTACGCGCCGTCCCTTGTCCAGACGGCTCTCGATCGTCAGCGGCGCGCCCGCGACGATCAGTTGGTGGAGTTGCCGTAGATCGAAGACAAGCTGCTCGGGATCCTCGACGGCCAGCACTCGGGAAACCCGATTGGTGGCGAGGCTTCGTACCCGCTCCGTTTCGGCGCCGAAGAGAAAAAGATAGCCGCCGAACAACGGCGTCAGCGAGGTCCTTCGACGGCCGCGGGAAACGTTGGTTTTTTTAACCAGCGGCAAGTAAAAAGGGACGCGGTATTTATGCAACTCTCTGGCGAGCGATTTCTCCTGCCGGGCCTTGGTGTACAGGGCGTACCAACGGCGGTCCGGCACGTCGCTCGGCAGTTCGTCGAGCAATGTCTCGGGAAAGAGGCTCGACTCTTCCTTGAGGATGGGCATGTTTACCTAAATTTGGTTATACTGGAGACACAAAGAAGGATAACATTATTCTCCGGCGTCGATTATAGTCCGGCCGTCACGGGGTACAATCCGACCTGACAAAGTGGTCGTCAAACTGCCCTTAACCGATGATAATAGAGAAAACAGATAGGATTTAAGCTGTTTTCACGGTAAATCAGCACCAAACCCCAACATTAGCGGGGTATGGTCATACAACAAAGCTAGGCTTTTCATGGGTTTTGGTAAATTGTATCGTGTACGTCTTCCTTGACAGATTTTCGTTCTATGTTCTAATAAGGGTTGTCTAGCCGTCTACCGTTGGCGGCGCTATCATCCTCGTCGGTTTTTTTCGGGAACCAATAGGAGAGGGGTTATGTACTCAACAAGGCGTGGAAAAAGAGCGTTTACGTTGGTGGAGTTGCTTGTCGTCATCACCATCATCGGCATCCTCATCGCACTGCTGTTGCCGGCGGTGCAAGCGGCCCGCGAGGCGGCCCGCAGAATACAATGCACCAACAATCTCAAGCAGATTGGTCTGGCGCTGCACAACTACGCCCAGGCGAACAAGGTCTTTCCGCCGGGAACGATCTCGGCAAATACAACCTTTCTTAAGACAGGTAGCTATTACAATGTGTGGGGAGAGGCTATCAGCACGGGAACCTTTAATCACGGTACGAGTTTTTTGCTCCGCATCATGGCCTACATCGAAGGGGACAACATCGCCAAAAACTGGGCTTCGGGAAAACCCGGATCGGGAAGCATGCCGGTGAATGTGCCCGGTTATTGGAGTCCCGCGTCCAATGCGGGCACTGATCCAATAAATAATGTCGGGCCGGCGGCAATGGACGTCAACGGCTTCTACTGTCCGACCCGGCGATATGAATTACGCCCGGAAGACAGTGCGATGATACCGACCCAACCATACGCGTGGACCGGCGGCGGGACCGATTACGGCGGATGCACCGGCCGCTATCGCTTTATGGCTTCAACTGTATCAGGAAAACCTATTCTTGACCCTGCGAAATACTGCAAGTTTTACCCCGGCGTCACCATCCCCGACCCCATATATATAGTTCCCGGCGAGACCAACGCGGACGTTGGCCCCGCGTCGAAGAGGGTAGGTATTTTCGGCACGTTCAATACCAGCACCACGTTCGGCGAAATTCGTGATGGCACCTCCAATACCATCATGACAGGTGAATTGCAACGATTTACGTCAGCAAACAGCACTGGTCCTTGGAGCGATGGGGTTGGTGCTTTCGTAAGCCAAGATGGTTGGTCCGTGGGCGGAGGCGCGACTTTGTTCACCACCGGTTATAACGGTGATGTTCCCGACCCATCCGTCTCGATGATGAACAACCAATATATTCAATCTCCCGGCAGCGATCACTCAGGCGGGGCGCACTTCGGCCTGGGCGACGGTTCGGTGCAGTTTATATCCGAATCGATCGACGCAAACGTCTTCGCGCTGTTGGGCAGCATGGCCGACAAAACTCCCGCACAGCTGCCCTAGTAGTCGGTGGTTGTTCGCGGCTGCGACAAAATCTTGTTGTGGGGTGGCAGTTAAACTGCCACCCCCTTTTTTTGCGCAAGAACTCAATTGATCGAAGTCTCTTCTCCACCGGGACGCATTTTCCCGAGTTCAACGGCTTGAAATGTTTCCCGCCGTGCCGCTATACTAACTGGTTTGATCCGACCTGAAATCAGATTAGGAACTGCTAATGACTTCTCTCGTACCCCCTCACGGCGGATTGACGGAGCCGGTTTGCCGGACCGTGGCCGCCGACGCAATTGATGATTTTCTCGCCCATGCCAAAACCTTGCCGCAGGTGCCCGTCTCCGACGCCGACCTGTCGACCGTCTTTCGCCTCGGCGACGGCGCCCTAAGCCCGTTGACCGGCCCGATGGACTCGGCCGCCTACCATCGCGTGCTCGACGAGTCGGCGATCGAACATGACGGCAAACGATACGCTTGGACGATCCCCCTAGCGCTGCCGGTCACGGAGCAGTTGGCCAAGCGGCTTCGGCCGGGACAACAGGCTGCGCTGGTCGCCTCGTCGGGCCGAATCGTCGCCGTGCTGGACGTTACGGACGTTTACCCTTGGGACAAACAGAAGTACCTGCATAGCGTCTATCTGACCGAGCGGACGGACCATCCCGGCGGCGACATGGTGCTGAAGGCCGACGCCGAGAAAACGCACCTCTTGGGCGGCGAGATTCAAGTCATTCCGCAGCCAAAGGATCCGCGGTTTGGAAAATACGTCCTC
>JAUWPQ010000005.1 GCA_030611515.1 Planctomycetota bacterium
GGTTTTCCAGTTTGCCGGCCACCGTGGCGACGCAACCTTCGGTGATCCGTCGCATCCGCACCAGCGGCGTATTGCCGATGCACTGGGTAATGTCGTCGAAAACGCGGCCGGAATCGGTGGTTTGCATAACAATGTCCCTCAACGCTAATGTGATTTCCCGGAAACACTTCGACCCGTAGGGTCGGACGACAATAGCCCAGCGATTCATCGCTGGGAAGGGATGCATATTTCCGTTCCATCGTCGTCCCGAAGGGACGGTTGAACGGTCGCCACCTCTTTCGATCGTCCCTACGGGACTTTCTCCAACAGGTAACGATACTTTTCCCCCAGCAGTAAACTGCTGGGCTATTGTCACATGCCCCTACGGGGCAAAAACGATTTATTGAATCGCTCTACAGTTCCGCCGGGCCAAACTCTTTCAGGATAGAGGATTTTTCGTCATCGTTCTTTTCGGCCTTCGGCGGCGGAAACTCGCGCCCATGGAAAAACGGCCGCAACAGACCGAATAGGACGTCATAGCGGGCCTTTACGGTGGCGTCCGGCTCGGCCATCCAGGTCTTGCCCATCCGCGTGTCGTTCCACAGCGAGCCGAACCCGACGGCCATTACCGATCCCTTGCCGTGGCGGACCAGGGCTGCCACTGGAAGTTTATCGAGCTTGGCCAGCGGTTGTCCGCCGGAGATTTCGCAGGCTTGCTCGATGTCCACCGTCGGCAGCGGCAAGACCGTGCTTAGCTTTCCCATCCACTCCTGGTCGTGATGGATCGTCAATCCGAACGGCCAGAGTAGGCTGTTGGCCGTTGAACCGTAGTTTTTGGGCGAGTCGATTACCAGCAGTCGGCCGCCATCGGCGACGTATTTTTCCAGTGCCTGGCGAAACTCCTCGGATACCGACCGGCTCGGGCAAATGGCCACCAGCACGTCGCCGGAGAATGCCTCGGGGCCTTCCTTGCGCACGGATTGGCAATCCAGCCGGGAGAGCCATGCCTCCAACATCCCGTATCCCTCATCGTCGCCTTGAGGGTACAGCCCTTTGGCCAAGGGGACGTTCGAGGTGGTGCGATCGACGACCACGAGACACTCGGGGTGAATGCGTTTTGGGATGGGCATGGCCCAACTGTGCGTACCGATGACCGCCAGCGAGCCAACGACCCAACCGCACGAACCGGCGGCCAGCAACGTGAGCCACTCCCGACCGAAACCCCGCGCCATCCACAATCCGATGACCAGAGGCGGGATACCGAGCAGGATCAGCCACGGTCGCGGATCTGCCCAGGGAGCGGCGTGGTTGAGCCATTCGACCATACCCAACATCAACTCCGATTTGCCCGGCTGACCGACACAGAAGTTCGAGAAGATCGTCGAGTCGGTGAAGGCCAACACTCGGCCGTGTCCGTAGCGCGTCGCCCACGCCTGGACGAAGGCCCCGTATCGCATTTCCGGACAGTGCTGTGGAATGGGAAAGAAATTACTATGGTGATATTCGGGCCCCATGCTCCATAGACCCGTGCAGACGATTACCGGCCGGCCTCGGCTATTGCCTGGATCGATCGAACAGGCCCCCGCGAAATCCATCGGCGGCACGTGCTGAACGACCGGATGAGGGACGGTCGGCGTGAGATAGCTTTGCTCGTATGGCGACTGGTTGAAGCTGAACTGCAAGTCGTCGCGGAAGATAAAACCCATCGGGCGGATGATGTCGTTGATGACCGTGGCCGATCGCTCGTAGTTCGTGTGCTCGCCGATCAACAGCAGCCCGCCCCCCTGCTCGACGAACCGCCGCACCGCTTCGATTTCCTTAGGGCTATAACGCTCGGTGGGAGTTTTGATTATCAAAACGTCGCATTCGGCCAACGTTTCGTCGTCGATCTTGTCGGTCTCCAACAGCCGCGACACGTCGTAGAACTGTTCGAGGTGGCGGTAGATGCGCGCGTAGTTGTAGCCCGACCCCTCGTCGAACAGTTTTGGCTCGACGAACCAGGTGGTGTCATAAGGCTTCGTGGTCGGTTCCCACTGGGAGTGCCGTTCGACGACTATTACGCGACCGTCCTTGCGTCGTCCCGGCGGATCCCAGTAAATCGCCGCCGTAAAGATCGCGACCGCCAGCGCAATCAACCCGGCGGAAGAGAAAAGGTGAAAGAGGGAGGAAGGGTGTGAAGGCTGTTCGTGTAGCGGCCGGGCTTGCCCGGCGTGGTCGGAAACTGGTTCTTCCAAGGAAACCGGTCGCCGCACGAACCGCCACGCCAACAACACCGGCACGACCAACAGCAAAAGCAGCATCCACGGCGAGAAGAAATGGTTCATCGCGTGCAGCGGTCGATCCATGTCGCTGCGCAACACGCGGTGCAGGTAGAGGGCCATCAACAATCCCGCCCGCACGGGCAGCCAGACCAGCATGACCAGGGTCAATATCCGCAGTTCGCCGATCCATATTCGCCACTCCGCCATAAAGCCGCGACCGTCGGTCGCGTCCGACGGCGCACCCGTCGTTTTCGGCTTTGCCATCGGCAGCATCGCCAGCGCGCCGACGAAAAACAGCAACGTGGCCGGGTCCAGCAGCAGTTCCCAAGTCGCGGCCAGCCGATGCGTCTGACGCATCGAGTGCATGACGATGTTCGATCCGTCGGCCGCGGCGTCGATACCCAACAGCGTGGCGATTCCGGCCAGCGCGTCGGGCAGCGGCCAAGGCAACTCGTGCGATCGGGCGGTGTGGGTGATATACACTTCCAGAATCAAGGCCTGGACGAACATCACCACTCCGGCGGCGATGGCCCCGCCGGCCAGCCAGTCGGCCCATCGCCGCCGGGTCGGCAGCAGCCGCAGAGCCAGCCCCAGCACGATCAGCAACGGCGCGGCTCGATAGGGCCAGGGGGCAAACCACGCGGCAGGCAACAGCAGCACCAGCGCGAAGGCCTCGATCGGCCAAGCCGCGCGGGTGCCACGGTTGGCTTGCCCAACCGTGGCACCCGCACTGCTGGACAAGCCAGCAGTGGCACCCAATGCACCGTCGGTCTTTCCCAACAGCAAGACGGCCGCCGCGACCACGGCCGACCACGCCCAGGGATTGATCGGATAGAAATAGTTCAGCCCCAGCAGCCAGGAGCCGGCCAACAGCGCCGCTGCGATCCAAAATCGAATATTCACGATGCCATTTTCCCTCTCGGACAATAAATGTCGTATCCGTTTAGCGGCCGCCGGCACGGCGGCCCGTGGCATACTTCATGGCCGTCGTGCCGACGGCCGCTAAACTATTTTTCGTCCGGCGGCTCCCACGGCGCCTGGCCGGAGACCACGTGACCAATCAGCCATCGCCAGAAGCTGATTGAAGCCTTTTCGTTTAATGTGTTGACCAAGTTACAGGCGTTGTGCGTGTCGCCGACAACGACGAACGATCCGCCGCCTTTCGACCGTCTGAGAACTAAAGCCCACTCATTTTCGCCTTCGGTCCAGTAGACGAGTCTTTCGGCTTCGTCGCCGATCGATTCCACCGGCCATGCCGCATGGGAGAAGCCAATATCTCCGAAGTCCGTTTGACCGGCTATTCCACCGCCGAACGGCGTCGGTTCGCGGGCGTCGTCGCTCGGCGGGACGGGCGAATATGGAACTCGAAGCCCGAAATCCTTCAACAGCGGCGCGCTGGGGCGGGTCTGCTCCGCGCCGACCAGACAGATCAACGTCCCGCCGTCTCCGACGAAACCACCGAGGGCGTTGCGCTCGGCGGGCGAAAACGAGCGGGCCGGGCCTATCGAAATCAACAGACCGCAACGATCCAGACGGTCCGCCTTCAGGTCCGGCGCCATCAGCGGCAGATAGCCGTGGCGCATCAGCGTGCGCATCAGGCCGGCCAATCCGTGATCGGACAAAGCATCGCTGCTGTAAGATTCCAGGTGCGAGGCATCGACGTAAGCGACGTTGTTCAGCGAGCGGTGGCGTCCGTCTGGCAGCACTCGCGCGGACCAGTATCCGGCCGCCGTGGACCAGATCAGCGCCACGGCCAACACCGAGGGGGTGAGGATCATTTGCCACGCTTCCAGACGGCAGGCCAACAACACGACCATCGCCGCCAACGCGGCCAACGCACACAACTGCCGCCAAAGCGCCCACGGACTCGACTGCCGACCGGCCAGATATCCCAACAACCGGCCGACGAAGGGATAGCTGCTTGCGAGTGTCTCGTTGTGCAAGGGTGTGGTTCCGCCGAGAACCACAACCCGCCCGCGGCCGAAGGGTTGCTCGGCGGCCAACGTCAGGTCTCCCAGGCGTTCGCCGGCGTTGTACGACGAAATGCCGCTGGCGGCGGCGTCGCTACCCGGCTCGCTCCATCCCCAACGACCGGTCAGCACCGGCCGGGCAAGCCAGCCGGCGTCAAGCGACGAACCCGCTTGCATACCGAACGGATTCCGCAAGTCGTTCAGACCGACGGCGGATGGATGCGACGCGGCCTCGTAAGATTGTTCCCAGTTTCCGGCGCGGGCGACGGTCGTGTCGAAGCGGACCCGCATCGCCAGCGGTTCGAGCACTTCGTTGAAGCTACTGCTGGATTCGCCCTCGCTGACGGCCGGATCGGCCGCCAACAACAGCGACCCACCGCGGCGCACGTAATCCCAAATCCGCTCGAGCGCCGCCCGCGGCCAGGGCCGGTCTGGGTGGATCAGCAGCAGAACGTCGGCTTTGGCAAGGTCCTGCTCCGAGAGGTCTTTCGACAAGACGAACTTTCCGCCCAAGCTCTCCACCAACACGGGCAACATCCCGTAATCGCCTTCGGCGTCGGAATCGTACTGCGGCTTGAGCCAGTCGAGCATGTATCCCTGTTGGTGGGCGACGATCGTCTTGCCGCCGAGGTTCGAGCCGTTTACGGCCAGCGTGGCGAACAGCGCCGCCGCGGTGGCCAACAACACCGGACCGAAGCGGAACAGCATGTCCATTGCCAGCACCGAGCCGGGGACGTCCTCTTTCTCTTCCTTCTCTTGCTGTTTTTTCAGTTCCCGTGGATTGAGTTCGACCACCGGCAGCCACCGCGTCGAGCCGACCATCACCGCGACAATCGCCCCCTGAATCGCCATCGCCAACAGCGGCAGGTTCCAGGGGATCAATGTTCGTAGGCCGTTGCTCAATGTCCAGAGGCCGACGTGGTTATTGCCTTCTTGCAGCGGGGCGATCGTCTCGGGCAAAAGAGCAAGGAGCTTTTCCGAATTGGCCAGCACGATCAGGTATGCAAGCTGTCCGACGATGATTGCCACGGCGGCCCAAATCGCGCGTTGTCGGCGTGGCGGAGGCGTGCAGATCAGCCAGCCCACGTAAACGACCGCCGAGAGAACCAGGAAGTCGATTCCGCCGAAGGTCGCGCCGACTTCCAGGCGGCTGCCGGCCAACCAACCAGCCAATCGCCCCAACGCACAACCGGCTCCGTCGGCGGCGTGCCAGACAATCGGGATCGAGGCGCAGGCGAAACGGAAGCATCCCAACACGGTAGCGGCCAGCGCGCCGAGCAGAACCACCCTCGCGGTCAACCCGCGGTTGATCTGTGCGATCGCCGCCAGAACCACCGCGACGGCCAGCACGTTTACGGCCGGCAGCGGCGACGCGGTGAAGGAGAATCCGAGTATCACTCCGACGGCCAAAACCGCCCAGATTCTAAATGTGCGTATTTCCACCGGCCATGCGGCCACGATCGCAACGGCCAGCGCGATCCAGGTCAGCGTGTGCCGCAACGGATGGCCGAGCAGGCCGGTCGATCCGGCGGCAAACCACGCGGCCGCCATGCCGGCCACAAGGATCACCACCGTCCGGGCAGGAACGGCGGCGAATGATTCGCCACTCGCCGTAGCTTGACTATTTTGAGCAGTCGCGGATGCCATTACCACCTCATCAAAAAGGATGACGTAGTATGTCGGCAACCGGGATATTGGGCAAGAGGAAGTTGCATTATTCTCACCCCGCGTGGACGCGGGGGCTAAACAATAGTAATCTTATACTCTCGTTGTTATTCTCATCCCGCGTGGACGCGGGGGTTAAACAAAAATGAAAAAAGTAAATATCCACCGCACCTTCGCACTGATAAGCCTCGGCTGCCCGAAGAATCTGGTCGATAGCGAGCGAATGGCCGGCCTGTTGCATCGAGAGGGCTACCGGATGGTCGCCGAGGCGGACGGCGCCGATCTGGCGGTGGTCAACACCTGTGGATTCATCGACGACGCCCGGGCTGAATCGTATCAAACGATCGAGGAGATGTTGCGATTGAAGGAGCGGGGCCGGCTGCGGTGGGTGATTGTGGCCGGCTGCCTTGCCGAACGCGACCGGGAGACGCTTTTTCAGAGATTTCCCAAGCTGGATCAGTTGGTCGGCGTTTTCGCCCGGGACGAGATTGCCGCGGCGGCGCGTCAGTTGGAGAAAAAAGAAAATGGGGCCTGTTCACCACTTTTCCGACCCCCGGCCAGCCCGCCCTTGCCGGACAACGATCGACGGCGGATCACATTGCCGCACGTGGCCTATCTGAAAATCGCCGAGGGATGCAACCGATTGTGCAGTTTCTGTTCGATTCCGAGTATGCGCGGCCCATATTCCAGCAAGTCGATCGATCGGGTGGCGGCCGAGGCCGAGGAGTTGGCCGCCGACGGCGTGCGGGAGTTGGTCCTGGTGGCCCAAGACACCACGTTTTACGGCTTGGACATCGACGGCCGTCCCCGGCTGGCCGAACTCCTCCGCCGGTTGGACGAGGTCCGGGAATTGGACTGGATACGGTTGATGTACCTGTATCCGATGCACGTCACCGATGAGTTGATCGAGACGATCGCCGGCGGGAAAAAAATCCTGCCGTATCTCGACATCCCTCTGCAACATATCAACGACGAGGTTTTGCGACGGATGGGACGGCGCGTCGGCCGCGAGGATACCGAAAAACTGATCGACCGCCTGCGCGAGCGGATCGAGTCGCTCGTCTTGCGGACCACGATGATGACCGGTTTTCCGGGCGAGACGGAGGAGCAATTCGAGGAGCTTGTGGAGTTTGTCCGGCGGCGGCGGTTCGAGCGGCTGGGAGTATTCGACTTCCGGGATGAGCCGGGAACCCCATCCGAGGGGCTTGATGGGCAGGTGCCCAAAGACGTAAGAGTGGCCCGCCGCGACCGGCTGATGGCCGTGCAGCAGGAGATTACCTTCGACTGGAATGCTTCGTGGGCGGGAAAACGGTTGGAGGCGATAATCGACCGCCGCGTGCCGGGCCGGGAACATGCCTATATCGGTCGTGGATACGCCGACGCCCCGGAGGTGGACGGACAGGTTTACGTGACCGGCGAGGGGCTTGAGCCGGGGAAGATTGTCGCCTGTGAGGTTGTCGCCGCGAAAGGTTATGATTTAATAGCGGTTGTATAGTCCCGGCTTTCACGCCGACGGTAATACTACGATGGGTGGCACGGGCATCTTGCCCGTGTTCCGGCCAAGCACTGGCGAGACGCCAGTGCCACCCCCGGCGGCCGCTAAACCGATCCAACACTGACTGAAAAGCGATTTCCGGCATGAACTCCAACGGCCTGCGTCCAGACAACGTACGAAAGGCGATGTTCAACCTACCGAACCAGTTGACCGCACTGCGGCTGCTGCTTTCGGTGGTGCTGTTCTGTTTCATCGTCCAAGAGTATTACTTCACGAGCTTGTGGTTGTTCGTCGTCGCGGCCAGCACCGACTGGCTGGACGGATATTACGCCCGCAAGTATGGGCAGGTCACCACGCTTGGCCGGATACTCGATCCATTTGCCGACAAGGTGATCGTCTGTGGCACGTTCATCCTTCTGGCGGCGATTCCCGCGATGATCGAAACTGGTTGGTGGGGACTGCAAGCCTGGATGGTGGTTATTGTCGTCGGACGCGAATTGCTCGTCACCACCCTGAGGAGCTTCATCGAACAACGCGGTGGCGATTTCTCGGCGAAGACGTCCGGCAAACTGAAGATGGTCTTGCAGTGCGTCGCCGCCGGCGTCTGTTTGTTCTATCTGTCGTATGAAACCCCCCAGACCGACGCGCCGCTGTGGTGTTGGTGGTTGATGGCCGGGACAGTCTGGTCGGCGGTGCTGTTGACCGTGTATTCGGGTGGGGTTTACGTGCTGGCGGCGGCGCGGCTGCTGCGGGCCGAATAACCCAATTATCCATCCCTCGCTTGCGCTTCGGGCTAATGTTAGACTTGTGAAAAATGCGGATTAGCCGCTTGCGGTTTCGCATGGAGAAACGCTATACTCCACGCACATGCCCCTTTTCGCCAAACTCTCCCCGGACGTTTTCCTTCTGTCGACGGCAGCGTTGGCTATTTGGGCGTTCGTCGCGGCGTGGGCGGTGGTGTTAGCCCGGTGGCGGCAACGCCGGCCGGTGATCCCATATCAACCGCGTCGGCCCGTGCCGTGGGGGGCGCTGGACTTGTCGTTCGTGATGCTGATTTTCCTGGCCGCGCAGGCGTGCGTCCTGTTTTCCGCCGCAAAGTATCTTGGCGCTGACGTTGTGCATACCCCCGCCGTTTACGACCCCGACAAAGAAAGCACGTTGCACGCCGCCTTGCAATTGATGGCCGAAGCGGACGTTTGGGTGCTGTTGCTGTGCGGTTTTTCGGTGATTGTCGCCGCGCCGGTGGCCGAGGAGTTTCTCTTTCGGGTGGTGTTGCAAGGCTGGCTGGAATCGCTCGAAGGGCGCTACCGGCGATGGATGCCGACCTTGCGTCGATTGCTGCCAAGGGCCTTCATACCGATTGCGTTGGCTTCGTTCTTGTTCGCCATGATGCACTTCCGCGTCGATGGACCGCCGATTGACAAGCGTTTTCTGATATTCATGATGGCGGGCAACTCGGCGGCGGGGCTGCTGACGGTGGTGTTGGCCGTGCTCGTGCTGCGCTGGCGGGTGGGAGCGACCGCCGCCGATTTCGGCTGGTCGCCAAGCACGATTCGCGGCGACGTCTGGCTAGGGCTGACGGCCTTCGCGGCCGTTGCCGTGCCGATCTATGCGATTCAGTTCGCACTATTCTTTCTTTTGCCGAAATACGTGGCGGCCGATCCGATTGCGTTGTTCCTTCTCGCCCTCGTGTTGGGAACGCTCTTCTATCGCACGCATCGCATCGTTCCGGCGATTGTGCTTCACGCCTCGTTGAACGCGACGAGTTTCCTGCTGGCGTGGTTGGGATCGCTTTGAGTATCGCTAAACTGGCCGCTGAAGCGGCCAGCCCTCCGTTGAAGTGGCTTGGCCCTCGGCGGCCGGCCCGCGCTAAACTGGCCGCTGAAGCGGCCAGCCCTAAGCGGCCAGCCCTTGGCGGCTGGCTCTCCGCCTTTATAATAGCGGCTTCCATCGTGACAGCATCCAATTCAGAGGAGTACTTTCCATGCCCATCGGTTTCGGAATTATCGGTTGCGGAATGATCGCACGGTTTCACGCTCGGGCAATCGGTGACGTTCGCGGGGCCAAGCTCGCGGCCTGCTACGACACGGTTCCCGCGGCCGCCGACAAATTGGCCGAGGAGACCGGCTGCACGGCCTATCACGACCTGAAAGCGATGCTGGCCGATCCGGCGGTCGACGTGGTCACCATCGGCACGCCCAGCGGGGCGCATCTCGAGCCGGCCGTGGCCGCCGCGCGGGCGGGAAAGCACGTCATCGTCGAGAAACCCCTGGAAATCTCCCTCCGACGCTGCGATCGGATCATCGACGAGTGCCGCAAGGCGGGCGTGGTGCTCTCAACCATCTTCCCCTCCCGGTTCCACGATTCGAGCGTCGAGCTGCGCCGGGCAATGGACCAGGGTCGCTTCGGACGGCTTACCGTCGGCGATGCGATCGTCAAGTGGTATCGGCCGCAGAGCTACTACGACAGCGGCGCATGGCGCGGCACGTGGGAACTCGACGGCGGCGGGGCACTGATGAACCAGGCCATCCACAGCGTCGATCTGCTGCTCTGGCTGATGGGACCGGTCGTAGAGGTCCGCGCGCGGATCGGGCTTCTGGCCCACAAGCGAATCGCCGTCGAAGACGTCGCTCAGGCAACGCTCGCCTTTGAGAACGGGGCAATCGGAATGATCGAGGCCAGCACCGCCATCTATCCAGGATATCTAAAGCATATCGAAATCCACGGCAGCGAAGGATCGGCCGTAATGGAGGAGGAAGACATCGTCAAGTGGGACTTCGCCAAGAAGAAGAAACGCGACGCCGCGATCCACGCCGCCATGGCCGGGCAAAAAAGCGGAGGAGGTGGGGCCGCGGACCCGAAGGCCATCGGCCACCACGGCCACACACGCCAACTCCAGGACGTGCTGAAGGCCATCAAGAACGGCACGAAGCCGTCGGTCGACGGCCCAGAAGGACGCCGCTCGGTGGAACTGATCCTGGCCGTTTACAAGGCCGCCGAGACCGGCCGAGCCGTGAAACTACCGCTGAAAGCCGACCCGGTGCTAAAGGCCAGAAAAGTCGGCGTGGGTGGTTTATAATGTAATGCCGCGACCGAAATCAAATCGGCCTTTCCCGCAATGGCCGCTTTTGCGACAATAGGCGGCGAACATTCCACGGAGGGGATCGCCCATGCAACCTCGGCTTATCGTCGATTATCTCGTATATGTGGTCGTGCGGATATTGATCTGCATCGTGCAAGCGATACGGATCGAGACGGGCGAGCGGCTTGCCCGTTCGCTGGCCTGGTTGTTCCACGACGTGCTGCGGGTGCGGGGCAAGGTGGTCGACGAGAACCTCGCTTACGCCTTCGCGGAGTTGACTCCCGCCGAGCGGGCGCGCCTGGCACGGCGAATGTGGGAGCACCTGTTTGTGCTCGTGTTGGAGGTGGCCCATACGCCGCGAAAGATTCACCAGACAAACTGGCGCGAATTCGTCAGCCTGAAGAATCAGGAGGCATTGGTTCGCGCTTTGTTGGACGATCGCCCCACCTTGATCGTTACGGCCCACCTGGGTAATTTCGAGGTCGGCGGATACGTGCTGGGTATCCTGGGTTTTCCCACCTACACAATCGCTCGAACGCTCGACAACCCCTTTCTCGACCGCTTCGTCAACCGGTTCCGCGGCGGGACCGGCCAACGGATCATCCCGAAGAACGGCGGCTACGACCAGATAGTCGAGGTCTTGTCCCGCGGCGGCACGATGACGTTTCTGGCCGATCAATACGCCGGCTCGAAGGGGTGTTGGGTGGAGTTTTTCGGGCGTCCGGCTTCGGCCCACAAGGCGATCGCCCTGCTGGCGCTGGAACACAACGCGCGGGTTTCGGTTTGTGCCTCGCGGCGGCGGGGGCGGCCGATGCGGTTCGTGTTGGACAACCACGCCATGATCGACCCCCGAGAGGCCGCCGATTCACTGAGCACGATCCCCGAACTTACGCAGTTGTACACCAGCCGGCTGGAAGAACTAATCCGCCACGCGCCCGATCAATACTGGTGGCTGCACCGGCGGTGGAAAGACCCCCGACGGCGCCGGACCAAGAAGAAGGCCGCGTAGCAATTATCTTTCTGGTTCCCACGCGGAGCGTGGGAACGAGAATTATACTTCCTTCCGCCACACTACGCCTTGCTCTACCTGACGGAAGTTGAGCTTCGAGAACGTTGCCAAGGCGGGGACGTCGGTCCCGTGTGTTTGCACATCCACGCAAGCGATCCCTTGGCGGAGGAACCAACGGAAGGCGTCGTTCAGCAGGAACAGGGCCAAGCCGCCGCGTCGACAATCGGCATTGACGGAAATCTCGACCAAACCGACCGCCCGCCCCAGGGTCGTCGCACCGTCGGGCACCGTGCCCCGAAACGTGGCGGTGGCGATCGCCGGGCCGCCGCCTCGCGGTTTCAGATCGAAGCGGGTCAGGTCGAACTCGCCGAAAACGCACGCTTCCCACCAGGATTGAGTGGGCGCGTCGATCGTCACTTCCACGACCGTCTGCCGGCGGATTTTCATCTGCCGTCGATCGACGGTGGCCTCGAATTCGCTTAGCTCGCGCCGCATGACTACCGTTCGTTCGACTTCCCGGTATCCGCACGACTCGAAAGCGCGCCGCGCGACCAAATCTGAATCGAGCACGCCGGGCAGATCGCTGCCGCCGTAGAGTCCGACGTAGAACGGGTGCAGCGGCCCTACACCGCTTCCCTGCAAGGACTTTGCGCCACGGCTTTTCAGGTAGTTTTCGCAGTGTTCGAGCAACCCGCGGGCGACTTCATCTTCGTCGCAGTCGGGGCGCGTCAAGATCAGGCAAGTGACGCCCGTTTCGGTGGATATCCAACTCCGCGTTTCGTTGGGACCGAACCCCGCGTGCGCGAATCCAACCGGCCGGCCGTCGTCGTGTGCCAAGATCAGGCCGTCGTAGTCGAAATAGAGCTTGGCGAAGACCAGTTGTTCAAGCAGATCGGGCGAGACCGGCTGCAACAGCCCCGGTTGGCCCGCGCGGCTCCGCCACAACGCGGCCAACACGGGCGGATCGACGTTGCGGAACGGACGAAACGTCAACATGAATAATGCACGGCAGCGGGAAGTAATTTGTTGTACAAGGGCAAAGTGCCGGACATTTTACAGCAGCATATACAAAACGGATAGGCTTTGCCGGAAAACCCCACCTGTTATCCTGCCCCAACCTGTCATCCTGAGCGTAGCGAAGGATCTCGCCCAACTTCACGGAGATTCTTCGCTACGCTCAGAATGACAGTAGGCTGTACCCCCTCCGTGGCGCTGTATTGCTGTGAACATACGGCATTTTCCGCGTTTTCGCCTCCTCGACTGCGATTGGTAAAGTGGAAATTGCTGGAAAAATTTGTCGCTTCCGTGGATAATAAGGGTTCAGCCATCCGCGGAGTTCGCGTGGGACAGGTTGGCAACCTGTCCTACAAAGGGCGAAGGGCAAATCAGTACAGCAGGTTGTTGCGACAATGATCCACAAACGATCGAGAAAACGGACCCGTGAAATCGGCAAAACTCGAAACCCGGCCCGGCGCAGACTTCCTTTCCACCGAGGGCTGTTCATCGAACCGCTCGAATCCCGGCAGTTGCTTTCGGTAACGCTTTCCTCGATCGGCGACCAATCGGTGTTCGCCGGCGCGCCGCTGAACGTCGCCCTGGACGGCGAATCGGAAAACCCGCTGAGCTACACCGTCGAGGTGAGCAACGCCAACCTGACCGCGACCGTTTCCGAGGACAACCCGAGCATTCGGATCGCCATCGACGACGACGCCAACGACATCCACGGAAACGTCACGATCCAACTGTTCGAGGATCTCGCGCCGGAGACGGTCGACCAGATCATGGCCCTGATCGACAGCGGCTACTACGACGGTTTGACTTTCCATCGGATCATCGACGATTTTATGATCCAGGGCGGCGATCCCAACGGCGACGGGTCCGGCGGCCCGGGCTTCCAGTTCGACGACGAATTCACTTCCGAACTGCAATTCACCAGTGCCGGCCTGCTGGCGATGGCCAACAGCGGCAACGACACGAACGGCTCGCAGTTCTTTATCACCCTCGCCGAAACCCGCTGGCTCGATTTTCAGCACACGATTTTCGGAATGGTCACCGAGGGAATGGACGTCGTCGAGCAGCTTAGCGAGGTTTCCGTCGATGTGAGCCACGCCCCGCTGAGCGACGTGGTGATGACCTCGGTGACGGTCGTTAACGACGCCGAGGACGCGGTCTTGCGGCTTTCCGCGGCGGACGGCGCCACCGGAACGGCCGACGTCACCGTTACCGTCACCGACACGGTTACGAGCGAAACGACCACCGAAACGTTCCAGGTTACGGTCGCCGCGGACACGACGAACAACTTGCCGTATCTGGAACAGATCGCTCCGATCGTCACCGGCGTGAACACCCCGGTCACCGTCACCATACCCGCCACGGACGTGGAGGGTGACGAAATTACCTACTCGGCGTCGGTTTCTCCCGTCGCCGCCAATCTTACCGTCTCGATCGACGAAAACACCGGTGAATTGACCGTCACTCCGTCGAACGGCGCTTACGGCGTATTCAGCATTCTCGTGGGCGCGAGACAATCGACCAGCGGCAACTGGGATACGCAGTACGTGCCCGTCTACGTCAATCCCGCTCCGCCGACCGGCGTTTCCTTGGTCTCCACGTCCGACACGGGCGAGAGCGATTCGGACGCCGTCACGAATCTGAACAACTCGGCGGGCCAAACCCTGGAGTTCGAGATCGAAGGCGTTGCCTTGGGTACGCTGGTCGAGTTGTTCGCCGACGGCGAGCTGATCGGCCAGACCACCGCCGTGGCGACCACCTTGACCATCGTCACCGACGGCACTACCACCTTGGCCGACGGTACGCACGAGTTCACGGTCAAACAGACCCTATTGGACGAGGCGGTCGACGTCGGCAATCTGGAAACGACCGTCGATCTGGAAAGCGGCTTCTCCACGCCTCTGACCGTTACGATCGACACCGCTGGGCCGGTCATCACTTCCAATCCGGTGACGACCGCCCATGAAGAACAAACGTACATCTATCAAGTTTCGGCCGAGGACGACGGCGACGTTCAGTTCAGCCTGAGCGACGCTCCCACGGGAATGACCATCGATTCCGACACGGGGACGATTGCCTGGTCTCCGGTTGCAGCAGGAACCGTCGCACCAGTGACGGTTCGGGCCACCGATACGGCGGGAAATGTCGCCTCGCAGTCCTTCAACATCGAGGTCACGGCGGCCACCGGAAGCATCTCCGGTTTCGTCTACGTCGACGCCGACAACGACGGCCTGCGCGTCACGCCCGGCGGACAATCACACCTGGCAATGCAAGGCGTCGTCGTGCGGCTGCTGGCGGCGGATGGGGAAGGAAACTGGACGCAAGCGGCAAGCGTATCGTCCGGGGCCGACGGATCGTACAGCTTCGACAACCTGACCCCCGGAACCTACCGGGTGCAAGAGGTCCAGCCGGCCGGATACCTCGACGGCAAGGATACCCTGGGAACAATCGGCGGCACAATCCGCGGCGCAGTCGCGCAAGACCAATTCGAGATTCAACTGGGAGCGAGTGAAAACGGCGTCGAATACAACTTCGGCGAGCGAGGGCTGTTGCCCGGCTCTATCTCCTTGCGGCTTTGCCTGGCGTCCGCTCCGGCGATGCCCCGGAACGTCACGCCCGTCGATACGGATCAGACTCCTCCGGCTGGATATTCGATTTCGGCCGACGACGGTCTGATCGCCGCCGCCGAGGCCGCGACTACCGGATTTACATTCAGCAGCGCCGAAGTGGGCGCGACCTACAACTACACGGTTGTCAGCAGCGGCGGAGCCGGCACGACGAGCGGAACCGGCACGATTGTCTCCGCAACGCAACAAGTTGCGAACATCGACGTTTCCGCTCTTCCCGACGGCGTGCTGACCTTCAGCGTGACTTTGACCGACGCGATGGGCAACACGGGCTTTGCCGCAACGGCCGCCGCCACGCTTGACCAGACGGCCCCGGCCGGTTATTCGGTCGGCCTGAGCGATGACACGCTCGATGAAACCGAAGCCCCAAACACTTTCTTCCAAATCAGCGGCGGGGAAGTAGGCGCGACTTTCAGCTATACAATCACCAGCGACGGCGGGGCCGGATCGGTCGCCGGCAGCGGAACAATCACGTCCACGGCGCAAGTGATCTCCGGCATCGACGTCTCGGGGCTGCCCGACGGCACGTTGACTTTCAGCGCGACCTTGACCGACGCGGCGGGCAACGCGGGCGCGGCCGCAACGGACGCCACCACGCTCGACCAGGACGCACCGGTCGGCTATTCCATTACGGCCGACGACGACCGGATCGGGGCCGCCGAGGCCGCCACTACCAGCTTTACCTTCGCCGGCGCCGAGCCGGGCACAACCTACAACTACACCGTCACCAGCGCCGGCGGAGATGGAGAAGTTACCGGATTCGGGACGATTACTTCGGCCGACCAACAAATCATGGGCGTCGACGTCTCGAATCTGCCCGACGGAATCCTGACCTTCAGCGTCACGCTGACCGACGCCGGCAACAAGACCGGCGCCGCCGTGACGGCCACCGCCGTGTTGGACAAGACGGCCCCGGCCGGTTACACCATCGCGCCCTACGACGATGCGATCGACGCGGACACGGCGACGGACACCGGATTCTGGATCATTGACGCCGAGCCGTTCACGGGCTACTCCTTCATCATCACCAGCGACGGCGGCGAGGGATCGGTGACCGGATATGGAACGACCACCCTGAGCGATTATCCCGTGAATGACATCGACGTATCTTCATTGCCCGACGGGTTGTTGACCATCAGCGTCACGCTTACGGACGCGGCAGGCAACGTGGGCGGCGCCGCCACGGCCACCGCCACACTGGACCAAAGCGGCAGTTGACGTCCTTGTAGCACAGCCGCCCTAGTGGTCCACCAAGTGGAAACTGATAGGTTGGCTCGTTGGGTGCCACTGGCTTTGCCAGTGTTGCATCGAAGCAAGCACTGGCAGAGCCAGTGGCACCCAACCTGTCAAACCCAGCTTGGTGGACCACTAGGCTGTGCCGAGCGAATTCACAGCCGAGGGCGGCTGTGCCACATTTTCTCAGTACCGATAGTCCAGGCCGAAGTTGAGTCCTTGCGCCCAGTAATCGGACACGATGAACTTGGCCTCTGGCGCCGGGTATCCGACCAGCGCGCCGGGCGGAAATTGAGACGGATTCAGATTCATGTCGATCTGATCGGCCGGCCGGGCAACCCGGCTCCAATAGAGGAACGTGTATCCGAAAGTGGCCTTCAGACGGGGCGTGAGGTCGTAGCCGACGTTGATGCCCAATTCAGGGATTGCCGAGAAGCTGCTCTGCCGGCTCGTGCCGGAGTTGGTCGGAAGGGCCAACATCCCGTCGCCGTAAGTGACCGGTGCTTGCTGTGGGACCGCAACCGTCGTGGCGCCGGCGACGCGGAGACGGGATCGGGTGCCGCCCAAGGCGAGCTTGGCCAGAAACTCGAACGACAAGCGGAAATATCGGGTTTTCGCGGAAAGACCCAACTCGCCCCCGTGAAACTCGTTCTCGGCGCCGAACCAATCGGACGTGCCGATGACGGTCCCGATCGGAATGACTCCTACCCTGCCGGTGTACGTCGTCGAGGAATCGACGGCCAGATTCTCGGTGAATCGGCTGTATCGGTAGCCGGCCAGAAAGTCCAACTGACCGTTGCACCCGCGCACCACGACTTTCCGATACAGCAACGCCAGCGACGCCAATTCATTGCTCACGGCGGCGTCCAGCCAGCCGGTTTGCTGGTTGGGGTAGGCAAGAATCACGGCGTCTTGCTGAAAGGCTTGGGCGTTGTAGAACGGTCTCGCCAGGATCGAATGGTCATTGCTGGTTTGCCGGTAATTCATCTTGCCGCTGCCGAAGAACAGGTAGGTTGCCTCGAACGCCTCGTCCCTGCAGGGCGACATCCAGCAGCCGAGCGTAAACCGGGCGCCGGATCGAATGCCCAGATCGACGCCGCGTCCGCCGATTAAAGTGCTTGTTCCCGGTAGCCCGAGGACGCCGGCTTGGGCCCGCACCGTGCCGGCGACGCTGGTGGTCGCCAGCGGCGGCAGATTGGACGATTTACCCCACCACATCAGATATTCGCCGCTGAACCAAAACCGACTGCGGAATGGATCGGGGTAGACGCCGATTTCGCACTCGCTCGGACAGCCCCACTCCTCGCCGCACGTTTGACTGGGACCGGCGACTACGCCTTCCTCGGACCATTGGCCGATGCCTTCGTAGATCGGCGGCTCTGCTATTTGCCCCATCGGTCGAGCAATACGCTCGTATTGGCGCGGCGGTTGTTCCGTAGTGTAGCCGACCGGCTGCACTGTAGGATGAGATTGCCACGGCGCGAGCGAGGCAACGTCGGATTCGGCCTGAAGCGGCGTCCCGCTAAGTATGCCGACAAGCGACAACACGCAGACAAGGCGTTGCGATCGAAATCGTAACCGGTCCGTCGCCGAGCGCGTACCAGCGGTGGGGGAAGTGCAAAAGAGGGGGAACTGCATGGACTCGATCCTGCATTTGTAGTCCCCCCCATTGAAGACAACATAGATACGGACTGCACGGTTATCGGCAGTTTTCGGCCCGCACTTGAGGCTTTTTCAGAGGCTCGAACACCAGTGTGCGGCAAGGCCAGAGTCTTGACAACACAAACAGTTTTAATGAGAATACTATTCGGTATCGTTCAGCGTAACCGTTCGCAGAGGACTGTCCCAATTTTCACAGCGCGGCGAACTTAGCCCGTTGAAAAAGTCGGATTTCGGGAGTTTGGGTGCCACTGCTGGCTTGTCCAGCAGTGATTTCCGGGAGCATCTCCCATGCACTGCTGGACAAGCCAGCAGTGGCACCCTTTTTCAACAGGCTGTTAGCGTTGCCAACTTGCGTTTCGGCCGCGAAAATGGGACTGTCCCCCTGGCGTCGCGGAAGGGGCCGGCCAGCCCGTGAACGGTTGCAAAGTGGATTCCCAGGTTGGACATACAGACGCATACTTCTTTCACCACGAATCGAGACCGATGAACAAAAAAGCACAACGGATAAGTACGGCTACCTTTCGGCCGCTGGCCTCGGCTCTGTTCTTCCTGGCTGCGTTTGCTTGTTCTTGTGGGTTAGCTGAAGAAAGGACATGGACGACGTCGACGTTCTTGGATTTTGCCGACGGCACACTGGCCGACGGTGGCGTAAACACTTACGTTGCGGCCGATGGAACGGTGCGCCTGTTTAATCTCTGGGACCTGAACAACGACGGCAACTTCGATCTCCCGGTAGCCTGCCCCCAGGACCACAACGAGAGCGTGGATCTGTTCATCTACTGGGCCGGCGAAAACGGATTTGCCCCCTCTCGACGGACACGGCTTCCCACCGAAGGCGCCGTGGCAGCGGCCACGGCCGACCTCAACGGCGACGGCCACCTCGATTTGATCGTGGCCAATCGCTTTGACGGGGAGAAGACGGACCTGGACTGCTATATTTACTGGGGGAGCGAGCGAGGTTTTGAGGCGTCGCGCCGCAGCGCGCTGCCGGCCAAGGCGGCCGTGGCCATCGCCGTGGCCGATCTCAACGGTGACGGGCATCTCGATATCGTCGTGGCCAACTGCGGCGCTGACTATCATATGGTCGTCGACAACTTCCAGCAGTCGTTCGTCTACTGGGGATCCCGGAACGGCTACAGCAAAGCTCACCGCTTATCGCTTGGCACCATCAATTGCAGCGACGTGAAGGTCGCCGATGTCGACGCCGACGGACACTTGGACATCGTGTTTGCCAACGAGGGCAACATCGAGTCCGAGAGCGGGGTGACTATTTACCTGGGCGGTCCTTCCGGCAACTACGAACCGTCGCGGCAGATCAAGCTGCCGGGAGTGTACAGTTCGGGCGTGAGCATCGCCGACTTGGACCGCAACGGGTATGTCGATCTCGTCCTGGCCAACAAGTATCAACTGGACAAGAAGCCCGACCCGCCGGTCGGCAACCGCGTGCGGACCTATTGCGTCAATTCCTATATCTACTGGCAAACGGCGGAGGGGTTCTCGGAACAGCGACGCACGGAGTTGCCCACCGTGGGTGCCCAGGCGGTGGCCATCGGGGACCTTGACGGCGACGGTCTGGAGGACATCGTTTTCGCCAACAGTGCCCAGGGCGAATCTTTCATCTACTGGAATGGCCCAAAGAAATTCGCCGCGTATAGGAGATCTCAGATTCCGGCGCCCGGCGCACATGATGTCGCCATCGAGGATGTCAACGGGGACGGGCGAGCCGACTTGCTCCTGGCAAACTACGTCAGCGAGGGTTCTTTCGACACGCAATCCTACATCTACTGGGCAACGCCGGAGGGAATCCAAACCAAACGGCCCACGGAATTGCCCACCTCGGGTGCGATGGGGGTCATCGTCGCCGATCTGAACGGCGATGGCCGAAAAGACGTCGTCTTTGTCAACAAGATCGAAGGGGCTTCCTTCGGAGGAGGGACGACCGGTTCGGTTGCCGAGGCCGGTCCCACCACATCCTGGATCTATTGGGGCGACCAGAACGGACGTCTGAGTCCCGATCGCCGCCAGGGGCTACCTACCCGCCGTGGCGCCGACAGTTACATCAACAGCGACCTTGACGGCGATGGCTATGTCGATCTGCTGTTCCCCCACGTCAGTACGCCAACTCTCATCTACTGGGGTAGCCCGCAAGGCTTTGGCGAGCAACGCCGGTCGATCGTACCGGATGCCCAATGCGGGTCGGGCCGTGTGGCCGACTTCGACCGCGACGGCTACTTGGATCTGCTGCTCAATTCGGCCGTCATCTACGGACGCAAGTCCGGCTTCTCGCAAACCCATCGCTTTAGGTTTCAGCCTCCGACGAAATATCCGAGTCTTGCTGATCTGAACCGTGACGGATGGCTCGATGTTGTCTCCCCGCTGCATGATCAGGTGGTCATCTACCACAACAGCCCCACCGGCTTCGACAACCGTCGTTCGACCGTGCTATCCATGCCCGGCAAGCAAGCCAACGTCGCCGAGATAGCTGATTTTAACGCCGACGGATATCTGGACCTCGTGATTGGCGTTCACATCGACGGAAACCGACCGCTGGAGCCCGGCCAAGTCGCCGTGCATCACGGCAACGCCCATGCCGACTCGTACATCTACTGGGGTGGTCCGCAGGGTTACTCAAAGTCTCGGCGACTGGCCTTACCCACCATCGGCACCGACGATGCCGTGGTCGCCGATCTGAACGCGGACGGCTACCTGGACGTGTTCTTCCCCAGTTACCTGGGCGGGGTTCACCGTCATTTCCCGGGTTATCTCTATTGGAACGGTCCGGAGGGCTTCCACAGGGACCGCAAGACGGACATCCCGTCTTACTCGGGCTGCGGAGTGGTGGCGGCAGATACCAATCTGGACGGCTACCAGGAACTGATCATCGCCAATCACACGCGGGTGGGCAATCATCGTAGCGACGTGTGGGTCTACGAGGGCGGCCCGGACGGATACTCCAAAGAACGGTTGACCTCACTGCCTGCCACCGGCCCGCACTTCTTCTCGTTCATCGACATCGGGAACATTTATGACCGCGGCGATCGATATGATTACATCTCCGCGCCGTTCGACGCGGGCGCCGGGGCAAAGTTCCGTCGTATCTCTTGGGCCGCCGACACGCCGTTTCGCACCGCCGTGCAATTCCAAGTCCGCACGGCGGGCACAGAAAATGGGCTGGCATCGGCCAAGTGGCAGGGTCCCAACGGCCCGACGACCTTCTACCGTGCCCCCGGGGCCAAGCTTGCGCCCGTCCCCGCACAGCATCGCTGGATTCAGTACAAGGCGACCCTGGTCAGCCCCAATTCGGCCAACACGCCCCTGCTCCACTCAGTGTCTATACACTATAGATGCTTGGAGAACACGACCCACAACTGAGACTGGAGAACCCAATAAAACATTCTGTTGTCGAACGTTTTGGTAAATAGCACCGAACAAATGCAAACAGTCGCCGGGTTGCAACCCGGCCTACTCATTCAGGTTCAGAGGCTCGAACACCAGCGGACGTGTTCGACCAAAGCCGCGTCGGGCCGGGCGAACATTGTCGCCAGACGGACCGAAAGCGGCGTCGCGACCCCGTTTCGTCGCAATTCGCCCAGATAGCTCCGCAGCAACTCCAAACACTCAGGCCGCGATTCCATTAGAAAATGGACCCACGCCCACGACTGCGCGTAATCGTCTTGCGTCATGTCTTGCGCGGCCGCAAGCTGCTCCAGACGCCGCAGGTCGGGCTGCCAGTTCTCGCGCTCGATACGTTCGGCGAGCAGTTCGAGGTGCGGGCGGTTGAGGCCCTGCCGGCCGCGAGGGACCTCGAAATACTCGGCGATTCCTTCGTCGAGCCACAGCGGGACGTTCGGCGCGACCGAGTGCAGATAGCCGTGCGTAACCTCGTGCCGCAAGTCCTCGGCCATCCGGTCGCCCCACTGGGCGTAGACCGTCAGCCGTACGTCGGTCTCGACGAAAAACGCCCGGCGATCGGGAAATCCCGGATGATTCAGCCGCATGAACTTGTGAAACCGGTCGGGGTTCTCGAACAAATACACGTGGATCGGCTCGTCGGAACGCGGCAGCGAAAGCCGCCGACACAATTCCGTCCGCTGCGCGGTCAGCTCCTCGAACAGCCGATGATGCGCGGAGAGCGGGAAATCGCTGTGTATTTCCAGTTGCTCGCGGACCAGCGTGTTCCTCTCGGGCAGCGTCAGCCGGCCGACCGGAGTCCCGGCGCAACCACCCGCTAATAGCACGGCAAGTATGATAAAAACCGATCGCATGGGGGGAGGATGGTAGCAGATTCCCCCGCCGGTCGCCACACCGAAAAGTCATTTAGCCCCCGGTGAATACACCGGCACATAATCACCGATCATGCCAGTAACCGGGACGTCGTTTGGCGTGGGCCACGGCCACGATCAATACTCCGTCCAATACTTCCCGGAAGATCACCTGGAAAGGATAACGTCGCATGAGATAGTACCGGTGTGTGTCGTCACACAAAGGATACCGTTGCGGAAACTCCCCGACTGCTTGGATGGCCCGTTCAAATTCGGTTTCAAATCCGCGGGCTGCCCGTTCGCTTCGCTCGGCATACCACGAAAGGGCCTCCGTGTAATCTTGCTCGGCTCCCGATAGGATCAGCACGTCAGCCATCCAGCCCGGCCCTCTGCCGCGAGCGAGTTTTCACCTCGGGCCAGGACGACGTCGATGCGGCGCCCGCGTCGTATTCAGCCGATCGACGTTGTGATTCCGCTATCCACTCCTCGCTCGGTGATGGCAAATCGTTCGGCGAAAGGCTATCGTACAGAGATTCAAGCAATCGAAGCCGGTCAGAGGCCGGTAAGCCTTGTGCGGCGTGAAATACATCGTTAAATGTAGTCATGGCGTTGATCGTTTCCCAGACGGGACTGCGAGTTTCTTTGGCCGCAATCATGGACCGTGATTCTACACCTCAAGTATATCCGACATCGAGCATTGGAGTCAAGAATGCGCAAACTGGAGTGAACTTGTTGGGTCGTTTTACCGCTGCCGAGCAATCAACTCGTCCAACTCCACCTTCAGCCGGTCGATTACTTCGTCGAAGGAGAACGCCCCAAGCGACGTTGTGCCGCGTTTCAGGTTGACCGAGTTCGGCCCGCACCAAAGCCCCAGGTCGGCGTGATCGGTCTCGCCGGGGCCGTTCACCCGGCACCCCATTATGGCGATAGTAATTGGATGCTCGGCCGCGTACCGCGTCGCTTCGCGGACTCGCATGGCAAGCTCGACGAACGCCTCGTTTTCGACCCGCGAACAGCTCGGGCAACTGATGATGTTCAGTTTTGTAGGGTGCGTGAAACGCACCGCTTGGCTTCGATCGCCGCCGGCATCCACGTCGGCCAAAATCTGCCGGCCAGCTTCGATCTCCTCACACTTCTGCGCCGCCGGGACGGTCAATGAGACGCGGATCGTGTCGCCGATGCCCTCGGCCAGCAACGGTTCGAGCGCGGAGCGGGTTTTCAGAATCCCCTCGGGCGGCATTCCGGCCTCGGTCACGCCCAGGTGCAGCGGCACGTCCGACCGCCGGGCGGCAAAACGCCGGTTCACTTCCACTACCCGCGCCGGATCGGAATCCTTCAGCGACACGCAATAGCGGACAAACCCCAGCCGGTCGAGCAGCTCGCAGTGTTCCAAGGCGCTTTCGAGCATCGCGTCGAGCGGATCGGCGGCGTGCTTGTCGCGTTGATCGGGATCGACCGAGCCGCAATTTACGCCTACCCGCATCGCGCAGTCATGTTCTCCGGCCACGTCTGCCAGGAAGCGGACCTTGTCCTGCCAAGGCCGTTCGCGCTGATAGTGATAGAGATGGCCCGGGTTGTAGCGAATCTTATCGACCAGCGGAGCGACTTCGGCCGCCAACCGGTAGTTTTCTTGTAAATCGACGGAGAGATTCACGTTCGGACAGCGGCGTCGGATTTCGGCCAGTGCCTGGCAATCGCGCCCGGAGTCGGCGGCGATCCGCACGATGCCCGCCCCCGCCTCGGCCAACTGGCCGACCTGTGCGACGGTCGCATCGACGTTGGTCGTTTTCGTGGCGCACATGCTCTGCACCACTACGGGATTGCCGCCGCCGATCGTCACCGAACCGACTTTGACGGGCCGGGTGGGATTGCGGGGAGGAGGCGGAGCGGACGATTCTGAAGGGGTCATAGAGGATGGAGAGTCGTCGGTTTCTAGCGTAGTGACTCAATCAGATGGGATATGGTCAGGCGAACAACCGTCAGCCATCGGGTTGATCCGGCGGCTGGCTGGTGTTGGGAAGCATTTCCTCCTTGTCGATTTGGGGTCAGAGCGCCATTAGTCAATAGCGAAATCATGCTAATGACTAATGGCGCTCTGACCCCAGTTTCTTCAACCGCCGTGGAAGCACCGTTCCGCCGCTTGCTCGCCCAGACCGTGCCGATGGATGTGGCGCCCGCTAATGACTAAGTGCGCTCTGACCCCAAGCCATTTCCTTTGCGTTCTGGACGACGATTTTCGGGTCGGGATTTTCCGGCGGCACGGGCAGCCCTTTTTCCGCCAAAAGCGCCACATGTTCCTTCATGCCCCACTTGGCCTGGTAAAGACAGTCTTCTATCGAGTGTCCGATTCCGGTGAAGCCCTCGATTTCCGTGGAATAAAAGCCGAAAAAGCCCGGGTCTTCGGTGGCTTCGATTACGAGCGAGTACGGTAGTTCGATCATAACATCACCTCACAGCATTCATTATGTGAGGTTGGCGGCTTTACCCGCCTTTTTCAAGGAGGCGCACAACTTCGCTGAACTTCAATTGTAGCCTCCCTTACTTTATTGTTGCCCTACTCCTCTTTGTTCGACGGCACTTCCTCGTCGATGAACAGGTTGTCCAGCGAGGTGACGGCGGTTTGAGGCGCGGCCTCGGCAATCGAGCCGTTGCCCTGATCGACCGGCGACGGGGCGGCCGCGACTTGCTCGACTTCCGGTTTTTCGGGCGTCTCCAAGAGCGGGAAGTGCCGGGCCAAAACGTCTTCCTTCTCGGCTGCCAAGGTTTCCAACGCCTGCGGACGGATGCGGACTTCCGACTGCTGAAAGGTGTGGAAGCCGGTACCGGCCGGCACCAGGTGGCCGAGGATCACGTTTTCCTTCAGGCCCACCAGCGGATCTACCTTGCCTGCCAGCGAGGCCTCGGTCAACACCTTGGTGGTCTCCTGGAAGCTGGCGGCCGATATGAAGCTCGAGCTTTGCACCGCGGCCTTGGTGATACCCAACAGTTGGGTGCTGGCGGTGGCCATTGTCGGCTTGCTCCCCTTAACCGTTTTGCCGTCGAGGGCCTCGATCTGGGCGTTGACCTGTTCCACGACGTTGATCGGAACGATCGCTCCCAGCTCGAAATCGCCGTCCCCCTTCTCGGTGATTTTCAGGCACTTGGCCAATTCCTGGTTGACGATGCGGAACTCGAACTTGTCCATCACGCTGCCGGGCAGCAAGGTAGTGTCGCCGATCGACTCGACGTGGACCTTCCGCAGCATTTGGGAGGCGATGATTTCGATGTGCTTGTCGTTGATATCCACCCGCTGACTGCGGTAGACGTTCTGGATTTCGCGGGTGAGGTATTGTTGGACGGCCTCCTCGCCGGAGATGCGCAGGATGTCGTGGGGCACCAGCGGCCCGTCGACCAGTGCCTCGCCCGCCCGGACGAAAGTACCCGAGTGGATCCGCAAGTGTTTGCCGTGGGCGACGAGGTGTTCGCGTTCGATGCCGGCCTCGCTTTTGACGACAATGGTCCGTTTTCCGCGGCGTTTTTCGCCGAGGATTTCCACCACCCCGTCGATCTCGGCAATCACGGCGGGATCCTTTGGCTTGCGGGCCTCGAAGATTTCCGTTACCCGCGGCAGACCGCCGGTGATGTCTTGGGTGCCGGAGACCTCGCGGGGCGTCTTGGCCAACACGGTGCCGGCCGAAATGGTCTTTCCTTCCTGGACCTCGATATTGGCCTTTTCGGGCAGGTAGTAGAAGTCGAGAATCTTGCCGTTTGGGTCTTCCAGAACGATCTGCGGGTGCAGGTCGCCCTTGTGTTCCATGATGATGACGCGGACGTGGCCGCCGGGATCCTTTTCCATGCGGATGGTTTCGCCGTCAATGATGTCCTCGTAGCGCACCTTTCCACTCACTTCGGCCAGGATGGGGATGCTATGCGGATCCCATTGGCAGAGCACCGTTCCGGGTTGGACCTCCTGGTTTTCCTCGACCAACAGATTCGCACCCGCGGGGACTTCGTACTTTTCGAGTTCCCGGCCCTTGGGGTCGAGCAGGAGGACTTCGCCGTTGCGGGTCAGCACGACTTGCTGTCCTTCGTCGTTGCGGACGACTTTCATGCGGGTGAACTGGACCACGCCGCCTTTCTTGGCGCGGATTTCGCTTTCCTCGACGGCGCGGGCCGCCGTGCCGCCGATATGGAACGTACGCATGGTCAACTGCGTGCCAGGCTCGCCGATGCTCTGGGCGGCAATGATTCCCACCGCCATGCCTTGCTCGACCAGCGAACCGGTGGAAAGGTCCATGCCATAGCACAGCGCACAGACGCCAAGCGAGGCGTTGCAGGTCATCGCGCTACGGACTTGGATCTTCTCCAGGCCCATCTCTTCGATCTTTCGGGCGATCTCCATCGTGATCAGTTCGTTTTCGCGGACGATCACATCGTCGGTGATTGGGTTGACGATGTTAGTCCGGATTACGCGGCCCTTGATCGAGTCTGCCAGACTGACTTCGACCTTCTCGCCGCGGTAGATCACTCCCTTGGTGAGTCCTTGGGTGGTGCCGCAGTCGTGCGTGGTGACGACTACGTTCTGGGCCACGTCGGCCAGTTTGCGGGTAAGATAGCCGGAATCGGCCGTTTTCAAGGCCGTATCGGCCAGACCCTTTCGGGCACCGTGGGTGGAACTGAAGTATTCCAGAACGGTAAGCCCTTCGCGGAAGTTCGCCTTAATCGGCGTTTCGATGATCTTGCCCGAGGGCTTGGCCATCAAACCGCGCATGCCGGCCAACTGACGGATTTGCTCCACGCCGCCGCGGGCACCGGAGTGGGCCATCAAGAAAATCGGATTTACATAGCCGGGGAAGCGGTGGTCGTTCTCCAATTCCTGCATCATCTCGGTGGTGATCTGTTCGCGGGCGTGGGTCCAGGCGTCGAGCACCTGGTTGTAGCGCTCACCCTCGGTGATGATGCCGCGCTGGTAGAGCTTAAGTATCCGAAGGACCGACTTTTCGGCCGTCGCGATGATCTTCGTCTTGTTCGGCGGCGTGATAAGGTCGTCGGTGGCGAAGCTCAAACCGGAAAGCGTGCTTTGGCGGAAACCGACGCGGTTGAGAATGTCCAACAGGTCGATGGTCTTTCGCCGGCCGAGTATCTCATGGCAGTCGGAGATCACCCCGGCCAGATCGCTTGACCGCAACGGGGTGTTGTAGTAGGGCATGCCTTCGGGGAGCGAACTGTTGAACAGCACGCGGCCGACGGTGGTTTGCACCAGTCCGCCCGGCTTGACGCTCTGGTCTTCCTTGACGCGGCAGTTCTTCGGCAAACGCAAGGTGATCGAGGTGTGTGTGCCGACCACGCCCAGCGAATGCGCCAGCAGCACCTCCTCGACCGAGGCGAACTTCATGCCTTCCCCCTTCTTGCTGCTGGGCAACGAGGCGGTGATGTAGTAGCAGCCCATCACCACGTCCTGCGAAGGGCTGATGATCGGCGCGCCGTTGGCGGGACTGAAAATGTTGTTCGTCGACATCAGCAAGGTGTGGGCCTCGACTTGGGCCTCGATAGACAGCGGCAGGTGGACCGCCATCTGGTCGCCGTCGAAGTCGGCGTTGAATCCCTTGCACACCAGCGGGTGGAGCTTGATGGCGTTTCCCTCGACCAGCACCGGCTCGAACCCTTGGATACCCATGCGGTGCAGCGTTGGGGCGCGATTCAGAAGCACGGGATGGTTCTGAATCACCTCCTCCAGAATGTCCCATACCTCCTCGTCCTTCCGCTCCAACATCTTCTTGGCGCTCTTGATGGTGTCGGCGTGGCCGAGTTCTTTCAGGCGGCGGATGATGAACGGCTGGTATAGCTCCAACGCGATCTTCTTGGGCAGACCGCACTGATGCAGCCTGAGCGCCGGCCCGACGACGATCACACTGCGGGCGGAGTAATCGACGCGCTTACCCAGCAGGTTTTCGCGGAACCGGCCCTGCTTGCCCTTAATCATGTCGGTCAGGGATTTCAACGGACGGTTGCTGCTGCCAAGCACCGGCCGCTTGCAGCGGTTGTTGTCGAACAAGGCGTCGACCGACTGTTGCAGCATCCGCTTCTCGTTGCGGATAATCACCTCCGGGGCATTCAGATCGACCAGCTTTTTCAGCCGGTTGTTCCGGTTGATGATCCGCCGATAGAGGTCGTTCAGATCGCTGGTGGCGAAGTTGCCCGAGTCCAACAGAACCAGCGGACGGAGATCGGGTGGAATCACCGGGACCACGTCGAGCACCGTCCACTCCGGCCGGTTGTCGCTGTCGCGGATCGCCTCGACGATCTTCAGCCGGTTGGTCAGGTCTTTCCGCTTTTGCTTGGAGTTGGTCTCGGCCAAATCCACGCGCAGGTCTTGCGAGAGTTTCACCAGGTCAAGGTCCACCAGCAGTTTGCGGATGGCCTCGGCCCCCATGTCGGCTTCCCAGCCGCCGTCCGTGTATTGGGCGCGGGCGGCGCGGTATTCCTCTTCGGTCAGCAACTGGCACACCTTCAGCGGCGTACTGCCGTCGCTGCTCGTAACCACGTAGTCCTGGAAATATACCACCTTTTCCAGACTGGTGGTCTTCATGGCCAGCAGCGCGCCGAGCCGGCTGGGCATCGCCTTGAAAAACCAGATATGCACCACCGGCGCGGCAAGTTCGATGTGGCCCATCCGCTTGCGCCGTACGCGGCTGTGCGTGATCTTCACGCCGCAACGGTCGCAGATCATCCCCTTGTACTTCATCCCGCGGTACTTGCCGCAGGAACACTCCCAATCTTTTTCCGGTCCGAATATCCGCTCGCAGAACAGTCCGTCCTTTTCAGGCCGGTAGGTGCGGTAGTTGATCGTCTCCGGCTTCTTCACCTCGCCGAACGACCAGCTACGGATGTCGTGCGGCCGGGCAAGACTGATCTTCACCGACTTGTAATCGTTAATCCGGTCGTATGTGCTTTCGCCGATATTCACTGGAAATACTCCTTGGGGTCGGAGTTTCAATCGTCATTACTCGAAGTTTAGCGGGCGGGCATTCCCGCCGCGGTTTTGAATGCCACATCACCGCGGGCACTCCCCCCCGCAAAACGACCTGTAAACGACGAATGTTAAATTTGCGACTTTTCCAATTGCATGTTCAACGCCAATCCGCGTATTTCGTTGGTCAACACGTCGAAGCTGGCGGGCGTGCCGGCCTCGAGCGTGTTTTCGCCCTTGACCATCGCCTCGTAGATTTTCGTGCGGCCTTCCACGTCGTCGCTCTTGACGGTCAACATCTCCTGGAGGATGTAAGCGGCGCCGTAGGCCTCCAAGGCCCAGACTTCCATTTCGCCGAAGCGCTGGCCGCCGAACCGGGCCTTGCCGCCCAGCGGCTGCTGGGTAATCAGCGAGTACGGCCCCGTCGAGCGGGCGTGGACCTTGTCGTCGACCAGATGGTGGAGTTTCATCATGTAGATGTAGCCCACCGTGGAGAGTTGTTCAAACGGCTCGCCGGTGCGTCCGTCGTAGAGTTGGGCTTTGCCATGCACCGGCAGACCGGCTTCCTTGAGCATTTTGTGGATGTCCTCCTCGGTCGCGCCGTCAAAGATCGGCGTGATGGACTGAAACCCCATCGTAGCGCCGGCCCAGCCCAAGTGGGTCTCCAGAATCTGGCCCACGTTCATACGGCTGGGTACGCCCAGCGGATTCAGCAGGATTTGGACGGGGGTTCCGTCTTCCAGGAGGGGCATGTCCTCCTGGGGAAGGATTTTTGCGATGACGCCCTTGTTGCCGTGCCGGCCGGCCATTTTGTCGCCGACCGAGATCACCCGCTTGGCGGCCACGTAGACCTTGACCATTTGCAACACGCCGCTGCGCAGCTCGTCGCCGCGTTTCATCGAGTTCAGCGTGCGTTCCTTGGCGTCGATCGCCGTCTCCACCGCCGGCCAGAGATTGGCATGCAGTTTTTCGACGTCCGCCTTGCGTTGCGGGCTGCGGATGGCGAGTTTTTCGACGTCGAATTGATGGGCCTGCTCGGCGACGAAACGGTGCTCCTGGCCCTCGACCAGGTGATTGCCGTCCTCGTCGGCGAGTTTTTTGTGCAGGACGCCTTCGATCTCCTTGACCAACTCGCCGAAGGCAACGGCGATCCGCTCGTTGCCTTTGGCTTCGGCCTCTTTCAGGGCCGTCTCGAAAACCTTGCGTTCGTCCTCGCCGAGGCTCATTCGCCGGGAGAACTTCTGCGTGCCGATGACGATCCCTTCCACGCCGGAGGATACTTCCAGCGAGTCGTTCTTCACGTCCTCGCCCGCGCGGCCGAAGATGGCGTGCAGCAGTTTTTCTTCCGGGGTGAGTTCGGTTTTTGATTTCGGCGAGACTTTGCCGACCAGGACGTCTCCCGGTCGCACGTAAGTTCCCACCCGCACGATGCCGTTTTCGTCAAGGTTGCTGAGTTGCCGCTCGCTGACGTTTGGGATGTCGCGGGTAAATTCCTCCCGGCCGAGTTTGGTCTCGCGGATTTCGATGTCAAACTCCTCGATGTGGATCGAGGTGTAGGCGTCGTTCTTGACCAATTCCTCGCTGATGATGATGGCGTCCTCGAAGTTGAAACCGTCCCAGGCCATGAAGGCCACCAACACGTTCCGTCCCAAGGCCAATTCGCCCTGTTGGGTACCGGCGCCGTCGGCGATGACTTGTCCCTTTTCGACCCGCTCGTCCAACTGCACGAGGGGCTTCTGATTCTGGCAAGTCCGCTCGTTCAGACCGACGAACTTGCGGAGCTTGTATACGTCGGCGCCGATTTCGATTAGTCCGGAGTCGACGCGGGTGACGGTGCCTTTTCGCCGGGCACGGATCAACATGCTCGAATTGAGCGCGGCCTCCTTTTCCAGTCCGGTGGCCACCAACGGCGGCTCGGTCACCAGCAGGGGCACGGCCTGACGCTGCATGTTTGAACCCATCAAGGCGCGGTTGGCGTCGTCGTGCTCGAGGAAGGGGATCAATCCGGCCGAAATGCCGACCATCTGGGCGGGCGCCACGTCGATGTACTGCACCTGGCCGACCGGGACCGTTTGGAAATCGCCGCGATGTCGGGCGATGATCGTCTCGCCCGCCAGCCGCCCGTTCTCGACCAAAACGTCGGCCGGCGCCAACATGGCCCCGTGTTCCTGGTCCGCCCGCAGCCACTCGGTCTGGCCGGTCAATTGCCCCTTGTGAATCTTTTGATACGGGGTGACGAGAAAGCCGTATTCGTCCACCTTGGCGTAGATGGCCAGGCTGGAGATCAAGCCGATATTGGTGCCTTCGGGGGTCTCGATCGGGCAAATCCGCCCGTAGTGCGAGATGTGGACGTCGCGGACCTCGAAACCGGCCCGCTTCCGGTTCAATCCTCCCGGACCCAACGCCGAGAGACGCCGTTCGTGGGTAAGCATCGACAGGGGGTTTGTCTGATCGACCACCTGCGAAAGCTCGCCGCGGCCGAAGAAGTATTCGATCGCCGCCGAAATGCTCTTCGGGTTGACCAGACTGCGGGGCGTTATGTCCTCCAGATCCTTGAGGCTCATCCGCTCCTGCACCGTGCGGCGGAGTTTGAGAAAGCCCTTGCGCAACTCGTCGGAGGCCAACTCGTCGATGGTCCTCAACCGCCGGTTGCCCAAGTGGTCGATGTCGTCGATTTCCGCGCCCTGCTCGCCGGCCCGCAGCAGCACGATGTATTTGATCGCCGAGATCAGATCGTCGGGGCGAAGGGTCATCTCCGATTCGTCGATGTCCATCCCTAGCTTGCGGTTGATGCGGAAGCGGCCCACGCGGCCCAGCCGATAGCGGTTGGTGTCGAAGAACTTCTCGTGAAACAGAGTTCTGGCCTTTTCCAACTGCGGCGGGTTGCCGGGGCGCAACCGCTGGTAAATCCGCAACAGCGCCTCCTCGTGGCTGGCCGTGTTGTCGTCGGCCAGGGCGTTCAGCAGCAGCGGATTCTTGGGATTGTCCATGACCTCCAACTGCTTCAGCCCGGAAGTGCAGATCGTCTCGGCGAGGTTCTTGGTGATTTTCTGGGCGCACTCGACGATGATCTCGCCGGCCCGCGGACTATCGGCGGGATAGATCACGTCGCCGACGGCCATCTTTCCCTCGATCTTCGAGACGCTGCGACCGTCGGTGACTTTGACCGTCTCGGTGGAGAAGAACACTCGCAGCAGGTTGGCGTCGTCGCTGTACTTCTGGTCCATCGCCCTCAGCAGAGTCATGATGGAGAACTTGCCGCTCTGGTCGATGCGGACCGTAAGGCTTTCCTTGCGGTTGACGTTCAGTTCGATCCAACTTCCGCGTTCGGGAATGATGCGGCAACTGTGCAGGCGTCGTTCGCTGGTGCCCTCGATTTCGCTGACGAAGTCCACGCCGGGGCTGCGGTGGAGCTGGCTTACCACTACGCGCTCGGCCCCGTTGATGATGAACTCGCCGCCGCCGAGCATGATCGGAATGTCGCCGAGGTATACTTCCTCCTCGACCGGCTGCTCCTTGGTCAGGCGAAGCCAAACCTTGAACGGCCGGCCGTAGGTCAACCGCAGTTGGCGGCACTCGTCCGGCTCGTAGCGCGGCTTGCCCAACTCGTAGCGGATGTACTCTAGGCGAAGCGTTTTATCGTAGCTTTCGACGGGGAAAATTTCCCGCAGCACACCCTCGATCCCCTGGTCGTTGCGTTCCTGCCAGGGTAGGCCGTACTGCAGAAAAGCATCGTAGCTGCGCGTCTGGATTTCCGTCAGGTTGGGGATTGGGTAAGTGGATCGAAGTCTGCCGAAGTGGCGTGAATGCTGGGGTTTAAGCCGTCGTTGAGCCGTAGTGGCCATAAGGGATCGCCCTCCTCGGGGGAATTTCAGCGCGAACTCGACACACGGCCGCGACCGGCGGTAGCGGAGAACCGGCGGTAGCGGGTTTGGGTGGCACTGGCGTCTCGCCAGTGCAGGCCGGAGCACGGGCAAGATGCCCGTGCCACCCATCCGCGTTTATACAGGCCGCGACTTTTTGGCCACGGTTTTACAGCGGAACGAGCAACGATCACTTGAGAGAAACCGTGCCTCCGGCTTCCTCCAGTTCGGTCTTCAGTTTTTCGGCGTCTTCCTTGGAGAGTCCTTCCTTGATTTTGGCGGGCACGCTCTCGACCAGGTCCTTGGCCTCCTTCAGCCCCAAACTGGTCACGGCACGAACCACTTTGATGACGCCGATTTTCTTGTCGCCGAATCCCTCCAGAACCACGTCGAAGTCGGTCTTCTCGGCCGCGGCCGCGCCATCGCCGTCTCCGGCCGGAGCGGTCATCATCACCGCGCCGCCGGCGGCCGGTTTGATGTCGTGGACCTCTTCGAGATAGTCACTGAGTTCCTTGGCTTCCTTAAGGGTCAAGCCGACGATCTTCTCGCCAAGCTCTTGGGATAACGCGGAAAATTCGCGGGGTGCTACGTCTGTCGCCATGACAACATCTGTCCTTTCTCACACTCGGATCAATTTGCGGGTAATACGAACTTGCCAATAGCCGGCGGCTAACAGCCGCCGGAGTGTATTCATGTCTGAAATATGTCGCCGCTACGCGGCGGCCGGCTTATCGACGTCGCCGGCGTCCTCTTCCTCGCCTATTTGTTTAATCTGGCTTGCCAAGGCGCCGCCGACCGAGTCCAACTGACCGGCCAACGTCGCGCCCGGAGAAAGTATCTGCCCCGAAATGATACTCAATTGCTCTTCGCGGCTGGGCCATTTGCTGATCTGTTCGACGCGGGCGGCGTCGAGGCACTCGCCGTCCATCATCCCGCCACGCGCCTGGAAGGGGGAATACTCCTTATCCTTGGCCAACTTGGCGACTTCCTTGGCCAGGCTGACGATGTCCTCGGCGCCCCAGCAGATCGCCGCGGTGTTTTCCAAGCCGGCAAACAGGGGAGCCAACGGAGTGCCTTCGGTGGCTCGTGCCGCCAGGCTGTTCTTCACCACCATCACGTGGATGTTTTTGCCGCGCAACACCGCCCTCAACCGCGAGTTGGCGTTGGCGTCCAACCCGATCATGTTCACCAACAAAGCGTCTTGAACGTTTCCCAGCCGCCCGCGGAGGTGTTCCGAAACCAGATTTTTTACGTACTTGCTCATGGTAGTCAGTAGTCAGTAGTCAGTTGTCAGCGGCGTGGACACCCGGAGCTAAACGGGAATGATTTATATTTGCATTTTCACGCTGGGGCTCATTGTGGCGCTCAGGGCGATGCCCTTGACGTATTGGCCTTTGACGGCCTGGGGCTTCATGCCGTTGACGTGGTTGATGAAGGCTTTGACGTTCTCGGCTAGTTTCGCGGCGTCGAAGCTCAGCTTGCCGACCACCGCGTGGACGTTGCCGTCCTTGTCGTTGCGGAACTCAACCTTGCCGGCCTTGTACTCCTTGACGACCTTGCCCACGTCCGGGGTGACGGTTCCGGCGCGGGGGGAAGGCATCAGGCCACGGGGACCGAGGATTTTCCCCAACGGACCGACCGCGCCCATCATGTCGGGTGAGGCGATGCAGACGTCGAAGTCGGTCCATCCACCCTTGATCTTCTCGGCCAACTCCGGCCCGCCGACCTCGTCGGCCCCGGCCGCCTTGGCCTCGTCCACCTTGTCGTCCTTGGCGAACACAATTACCCGCAACGTCTTGCCGATGCCGTTTGGCAACACGATCGAACCGCGCACGAGCTGATCGGCCTGTTTCGGATCGATACCCAACCGGATGGCGACTTCGACCGACTGGTCGAACTTCGTGGTGTCGAAGGTTTTCAGGACGACCACCGCTTCGTCGACCGGCAGGAGCCTCTTCTCCCCCGGCGCTTTTTTGAGCATGGCCGTCATACGTTTTGCTGTTTTTGGCATAGCGGTTATCAGTATTCAGTTGTCAGTTTTCAGTGCGAAACCGCAAGCGGCTTCCTCACTTTCCACCCTCTAATCCCCAATTCCTAATCCCTATCCACCTCCAACCCCATGCTGCGCGCCGTGCCTTCGATCATTCGTCGGGCATGTTCCGGGTCGCTCGCGTTGAGGTCGGCCGCTTTCGTCTTGCAGATTTCGTCAATTTGGGCGATCGTAACCTTGCCCACCTTCTCCTTGTTCGGCACACCCGATCCCTTGGCGATCGAGGCGGCCTGCTTCAACAGCGCGGCGGCGGGCGGACTCTTCGTGACGAACTCGAAACTCCGGTCGTTGTACACCTTGACCACCACCGGGATCGGCATTCCGCCGGCGTCCTTGGTCCGCTCGTTGAACTGCTGCACGAACTGTCCGAGGTTTATGCCGAACCGTCCCAGCGAGGTGCCCACCGGCGGGGCAGGCGTCGCCTGTCCACCGGGAACCTGAAACTTCACTGTGTCGACTAATTTTTTTGCCATTGATATTCGGGGATCGGGGTTCGGGATTCGGGATTCGGGGTAGCAATGTACCCCGAATCCCGAACCCCGAATCCCGAATCCCCCCCTTTCTACAATGCTTCAAGCTGCCAGTATTCCAATTCGACCGGGGTGGAGCGGCCGAAGATGTTGATCATCACGGTTACCCGCCCGTTCGTCTCGTCGATGTTGTCCACTTCGCCCTCGAAGCTCTCGAAAGTTCCTTCCTTGATTTTTATTCGCTCGCCCTTGGTGAAGGCGATTTTCAGCTTGGGCGCTTTTTCGCTCTTTTCCTCTTGTTTAACGATGATGCGTTCGACTTCGTGGGGGAGCATCGGGCTGGGCCGGCCCGCCGCGCCGGTGAAATCGCCGATCCCAGGCGTCTCGCGGACCAGGAACCACGTGTCGTCGTTGATTTCCATGTGGACGACGAGGTAGCCCGGGTAAAGTTTCCGCTTGACGATTTTCTTCTTTCCCCCCTTGAACTCCGTGACCTTCTCCGTCGGTACGATGATCTCGTCGAAATAGTAATCCAACCCGGCGATCGCCAGCCGCCGCATCAGGCCATCGCGGATCGAATCCTCGCGGTTGCTCTGCACCTTGAGAATGTACCAATCCATTTTGTCCGACTTCGACTCTTCGGCCGGCGGGACCGGCTCTTCAACCGGTGGTGCGGCCGGTTCCTCGGTCGGCTGGGTCGGCTCTTCAACCGGCGGCGAGGCCGGTTCCTCGGTCGCGGACGGCTCCGGCGGAGCCTCTTCAGTTTCGATAGGCGTAGCCGCATACGCCGGTATCTCAGATTGCACTTCCGCGCGCTGGTCGGCGGGCGGCTCGGCAGGCAATTCCGCCGCCGCCGGCTCCGCGGTTGGTTGCTCGTTCACTTTGTTCGGTTCGTCCGTCACGCCACGCCCCTTACAGGATGTGTAGCACTTTCCTGAAAAGCAAGCTCCACGATAAATCGAATAAGGCCAGGATGACCGCCATGGAAAAAATAAAGATCAGCACCACGAGCGATGCGCGAAACAACTCCGGCCGGGTGGGCCAGGAAACCTTGTTTATCTCCGCTTCCACCGCGATCAGGAAATCGGCGAAGACCGGAAAGTTAACCAAGCGGTACGTTGCCCACAGGCTGGCAGCCAGCAACAGCCCCGGCAGGAGGAACTGGAACTCGAGCCCCTTGCCCGCGAGGGTTATGCTAAGCCTCCAGAACCCCAGCGCAATCGTCAGCGCAACGGCGGCAAAGGTAACCTGACGGGTAATCCGCCCTTGGCTCCGCTTGTAAATACCGACCCGCAGCAATTCTCGGAAAAAAGCTCCCACTGTTGCGGCAACCTCGCTGAAAATGTGGCACAGCCGCCCTCGGCTGTGAGAACCAGATACTCTTTCGGACACAGCCGAGGGCGGCTGTGCCACATTTTACAACACGTTCTCAACACCAACTTGAATGGCAGGGGCGGGGGGGATCGAACTCCCAACCGCTGGTTTTGGAGACCAGTGCTCTACCAATTGAGCTACACCCCTACGACGAAAGGACGAATGACGAAATTCAAATGACGAATGTCCAAGCCGCGCTTGTCGTCCGTCAGATTGTTCGTCATTGTGATTCCGTCATTCTTTCGTTATTTGAACTTCGACCTTCGTCATTGACTACTCGAGTACCTTGGTGACCACCCCCGAGCCGACGGTTCGGCCGCCCTCGCGGATGGCGAACCGCACGTTGGCGTCCATGGCGATCGGCGACATCAATTCCACTTCGATTCTGACATTGTCGCCGGGCATGCACATCTCGGCGTCGCCGATGAGCTTCGCGGTGCCGGTGACGTCGGTCGTGCGGAAGTAGAACTGCGGCCGATACCCGCTGAAGAACGGTGTATGCCGTCCGCCCTCTTCCTTCGACAGGACGTAGACCTCGGCCTCGAAATTCGTGTGCGGGGTAATCGAACCGGGCTTGGCCAACACCTGGCCGCGCTCGATTTCCTCGCGCTTGACGCCTCGCAACAGGCATCCGACGTTGTCGCCCGCCTGGCCTTCACCCAGCGTTTTGTTGAACATTTCCACGCCGGTGCAGACCGTCTTCCGCGACTCGGGGCTGAAGCCGACGATCTCGACCTCCTCGCCGGTCTTGATCATGCCGCGCTCGATCCGTCCGGTGGCCACGGTGCCGCGGCCTTCAATCGAGAACACGTCCTCGATGGCCATCAGGAAGGGCTTGTCAACCTCTCGCTCCGGCTCGGGAATGTAGGCGTCGACCGCGTCGAGCAATTCGCCGATGCACTTGACGGACTCGGGATCTTCCGGCTTGTTGTACGCAGTGAGCGAGTCGCCCCGGATGATGGGGATGTCGTCGCCAGGGAAGCCGTAGTGGGTCAACAACTCGCGGAGTTCCAACTCGACCAACTCCAGCAGTTCGGGGTCGTCGACCAGGTCGCACTTGTTCAGGAACACGACCAGGGCGGGGACGTTTACCTGACGGGCCAGCAAGACGTGCTCGCGGGTCTGAGGCATGGGGCCGTCGGCCGCGGAGACCACCAGGATCGCACCGTCCATCTGCGCGGCGCCGGTGATCATGTTCTTAATGAAGTCGGCGTGGCCCGGGCAGTCGATGTGGGCGTAGTGCCGCTTCTCCGTCTCGTATTCGACGTGGGCCACCGCGATGGTCACGGTCTTGGTGGCGTCGCGCACCGTGCCGCCCTTGGCGATGTCGGCGTACGACTTGAACGCGGCCAGCCCTTTTTTCTGCTGGACGGCCAAGATGGCGCCGGTTAGCGTGGTTTTGCCATGATCAATGTGACCGATCGTGCCCACATTGACGTGAGGTTTGGTCCGTGAAAATACTTCCTTGGCCATTTTGGTTTCTATCTCCCTGCGTTTGATCAAGCGGGTCGGTTAGAGTAATAATTACGGTCGGACGAGACTCCTGCGCCGAGGCTCTCGACTGGCCTACATAAGAGCTGCTGATGGGAATCGGACCCATGACCTCGTCCTTACCAAGGACGCGCTCTGCCAGCTGAGCTACAGCAGCCTGTGCCTCTTCCCAAAACCCAAGTGCATCGCATCGATGCCGTGGGCCGCCGCACTCGCGTATCAAAAGCTCCTTTATATCTATCGACTCTCTACTTTGTAGGATGCGTGAAACGCGCCTCTACAGGTTTCGAGTAAAAAATGGTTCACTGGCGGTTGTCGTCTTCTCCACTGACCCAGGAAGGGTAAAAAGAGAAGAGGGAAGGGAAACCGATACATCTCTCTTCTCTCGTCCCTCTTCTCTTCTCTCTTTCACACTCCTTCTATGCTTTTAAGCGGGTGAAGGGAGTCGAACCCTCGTGAGTAGCTTGGAAGGCTACGGCTCTACCGTTGAGCTACACCCGCATGTCAAAATGCCGAATGTCGAAATTCAAATGACGAATGTATGTGCCATCCGCCGTCCGTTTTCGCATTTCATTCGTCATTTGAATTTCGTCATTCGACATTTCCTAGTGGGGGGTGAAGGATTCGAACCTTCGAAGGACATGTCCATCAGATTTACAGTCTGACCCCTTTGACCGCTCGGGAAACCCCCCTCGCGAGCAAAAATGATGAATGACAAAATCCAAATGACGAATGCCGAACCACCATTCGCCATTCCCTAACCTTCATTCGTCATTTAAATTTCGGCATTAGTCACTTTAAGCTAGCGGAGGGACTTGAACCCACAACCTGTTGATTACAAATCAACTGCTCTGCCAATTGAGCTACGCTAGCCGGTTGCGCCCATCCACACGAATCTCTTAATATAGCCAGCGTCCAAATTCACGCAAGGCGGACGAGAGGGAAAAAATGGAAACAGGCGTGCCAATTCTGAAAAATTCAGGTCTAACCCACCACGAAGAGGGGTTTTGCGGCTGAATTTCGGCCTGAACGCCCCCAGAGCGTGATTGAAAAGCCTCCCCTTTCCCTTTGGGAAAGGTGGCAAAATGCACCTCCCCTCTCCATTTGGGATGTGAAGTTACTTGCGTTCCACCAGGAACAAGTGTTCCGTGACGTGAATATCGCGGTTCTGAAGATTTCTGCTTCCACGGAACGTGTTGTACTGCATCTCAAGCACTTGAACCGAACCAAGTTGTCTTAGCAAAGTCATCATCGTATCGGGTTTGACAAATCCCTCATCGTTGAACGACACCAGCAGGAAACGCGAGTCGAGCGTATGCAGCAGGTCTCGCAGCAGTTCCAAGGATTGTGCCTTGGTGTTGTAGCCTGATCTGCGCCAGTCCGCTGGTATACCGGAAACCTTGCTGGTCTCCTTCGGCCGCTGGTAGTGAACCAAGAGGTTCAGCATGAAATAGTTTGAACCATAAGGATGCTGATTATACGGCGGATCAATGTAAGCAAGGTCCAGATTGCTTACCTCGCGCGCGGCAGCATTCGCGTCGGACTGCAAAACTTCAACATCGCACTCGAAACGGCTGAGAATCGGCGGAGCC
>JAUWPQ010000329.1 GCA_030611515.1 Planctomycetota bacterium
CGCCGGTCGGAAGCTCGTTTGAATCGGGCGAGGGGTCTGTATCTTTAGGACGCAAATTACGTATGACGCTCACTTGATCCGTCGCATCATTAGGATCGTCGTCTTCCGTCAGTTCGATTCTCCGCGTCTTCGTGGCAATTCCATCCGTCCGCGTGCCCACGAGAGTTTCATTGTCGGGTCCGATCACGGCGTACCGGCCGGGCAGAACGGGGGCGATGTTGTTGCTGGTCGTATGATATTTCGTGCCGCCGCCGGTAATGTTTGCCGCTGCTGGATCGACGAAATAGACGCTCCTTTCGATGTCCGGCCGATTTGCGCCGCGCGGGTCGTTGAGATCCTTGGTGGCCTCTGCGCCGCCGGCCGTGATGGCCAGCCGCCACACCGGATGCCCCTGGGGCGTTGTCTGGTCCAGCCGGACGCAACCAACGTAGTGCCGCGTCCCGGACATGTCCGTCCCGAATAGATATGGCGGATTGCCTTCGGGTGCGGGGTCTGCCTCCGTCGCATCGGCCGGCGGGTCGAACGGCCCCGCGGGGTTGTACAACTCGACAAACAGTGAGCCTTGCGGTCGCTTCTTCTGGTCGTAGTCTGAGTTGTTGTCCTCCGAGGGTCCGCCGCCATCCGGATGGACCTTCCCGCCGTCGTCTTCGAGGTCTTCGGTTTTCCGGTCGTGAAAGGCCAGCGTTTCGGTAATCAGCAGTTCCGGTCGCTCACAGCCCCAGACCCGATGCAGCGCGTTGCCCGGCGGACTCCAGCCGGCGGTGATCGCGTGCGCGGCGTCGTCGTAGGCGAACCTGGAATCGTAGTCGAAGGGGGTCATGATGTTGTCGCGGTCGCGGAAATCGACCACGTTTACCGCCCATTGCGCCACGGCCCGCGCCGCGTCCTCCGCATTGCCGAACTGACTTATCAGCGCCGCCCGATCGGCCAGCGTGAACACCAGTACGTACAGGTGCCGGGCCATAAGCTGCCGGGCCTGCAACGGGTTGCCGGCCAGCGCGCCCGCGCCGTCGTAGGTTATGGGAACTGACACCGTGGTGGTTGGGCTGTCGGCGAGTTGCACTTCTTTTGCGGGAGCGGTCGGATTCGCCGCTGGCGGCGCGTCGACGATGCCTGGATTGTCGGTGTCGTCGCCGAGATTCACGCTATACGCTCGTCCGTTGCCCAACGGGCGGTTGATGTTCATCCGCAGTCCGGCCAGCAAGTCCGTCGGCAACAACTGCGGCAGCAACGCCAATGCTTGGGGTTCGGTCAGCCCGTCGTCGGTCAGCCGTTTCTTCAACCGTTCGGCGACCCGCCACTCCGGCGGAACGCCCGGACAGGGCAGATCCCAGCTCTCGGTGGTGAACGACTTTCGCCGCGCGGGATTATTCACCAACACATTGATCGGGGGAGTGCTGGTGTCCGAGGTGAGCGTCCACAGCCGAGCGGGCAAGGCCGGGGCGTCGTGGTCGAACGGCCGCAGCAGCCGCTCCAGTTCGGCCAGACTGAACGGATTGTCCACCGTGGCGATGCTGCTCGGTACGCCGCGGCTTTGGTTCGCGTCGAGATTCATCTCATAAGGGTTATCGACGATCGTGCCGCCCATGCCGCCCATGTACAGCGGCCGGCCGGCCAGGTCCAGCCCGACGCCCCCGGTGCCGAACGGGTCGGGCGGCGAGCCGAATGAATCTCGCACGTACGTGTTTGCGTCTTTTGTCTGAAAGCCCCACCAGTAGCGATAAGTGCGGTTCTGCTCGCCAGCGTACTCGAACCACTTGTTCGTGCTGAGCGGGTCGAGCAGTCCTGCCGCGCCGGGCACGCCGGTCGAGCCGTATCGACCCTGGTATCCGCCGCCGCCAGTCATAAGCTGCCCGTAGATGGCAAAGTCATCGTTGAACAGATGGCGGAGATTGATTTCGGCCGGTCCGAATCCCAGGCCGCGCGATAGGATGTTCGTCGTGGTGACGCCGCCGGCCAACACGCCCGGCGTAGATATCATTTGGCCGTAGTACGTCGGGTTGATCTGCGGCAGCGAGCCGTGGGCGTTTAGGTTCAGCCGGCCGTCGAGATCGACGCAGAGGATGGCGAACAGCGGCTTGTATAAGCGGCCGTCGGTCGTCGCCCGGACCGGCATACCAAGATCAACCCACACGCTGTCCGTTACTCCGTCCCCGTCGTTGTCAACGTCCCAGGGGCCGTTGATCGAATCGAAGCCGCTGGGGTTAGGATTGCTGCCGGTGAAGCTGGGGTGGTCGGCAGTCGGATACCCGCCAATCGGTCGAAGCATGATCGCCCGACACAAATCGGGGTTTGTGTTCCAGAGGTTATTCCACGTCTGTTGTCCGGCCGGTTGTTCGTTGACCCAATACCGCACCAGCGCGGGCCGATGGAGCGAGGGAAGCGTTTGGATGGCCGTACCACCAGTTGGCACCACTTGCGCGGCAAGCAGCATGTTTTGGAAATCGGCCGCGTCGTAGTCCTCGTTCGCACCGCCACCGGTCGTTTCAGGAGAACGGTTTATCGCGATATTTGGCAGCAACGCTACTGGCCATAATGATTGCCACATCGTGGGGTCGGCGACGGTTTGCACAATGGTATCGTTTATTGGATCGTAGGCTAGGCTTAGCGGGGTTTCACCGGTTAGCGGATTAGATGGGCTGTAACTCGGGTTGTACCCAAAACCCGTGCCGCTGAACGGAACGCTGTTGATTACATAATTACCAAAAAGCGGGATGCCGTGGACAAAGACGTTGCCGTCCATATCCACTGTCTGGCCCTCAAAGGCGAAGAGATGGAAGAGGTTGTTTGCCAGGTCGTAACCGACGATCCTCGTGCTCTGTCCCATTGCGGGGCCGGAGAACATCGTTAATACACAACCCACACGGCGGACCTGGTCGGCCACGTTTGGCATAGTGGACATATCAGGAGCAACAGCCACCAGTTGGCCACCGCAGACAGCCGCGGCGGAATTCATCGTTCCACCAATCGCGCCGTTCCCATAAATATCTTCCAACAAGCTATGCGCCCCCATGATGGAAGCAGCACTGTTCGATCCGGTAAAGACCTGCATGGCGGCTTGATGTAAAAGTTTCTCGGGCGGGTCGATCACCTGCTCGAACCGCTCGATGCTCTTCGCGCTCCGCTGGGCCTGGCCGCTGAGGACCACGAACGCCACCGAAATCAACGCGAACAGCGTCAGGATCGCCAGCACCACCAGCAGCAGG
>JAUWPQ010000051.1 GCA_030611515.1 Planctomycetota bacterium
GGCGGGCTTGCCCGCCGCGTTTTTCTCGTTTCCACGGCGGGCAAGCCCGCCCGCTATACGTCGAGAAAAATGCTTAACTGCTGATTTGCCCTTGCCGGCGGACGAACGCCTCCATGGCGTAATACTCGGGCAGGCCGACGCGGTTGTAGAGATCGGCCGTACGGCTGTTGCGGTCCTCGGCACGCTCCCAGAACTCGCGGGGATCGTCCGGGCCGGGGAACAACGCCGTGTCCTTCTGCGACTGATGTCGGAAGATGGCCGTCCGCTTGCGCTTGATGTCTTCCGGGCTTAAGGGGACGGCGATGTCGATCTGGTGCAGCGGCCATTCCTGCCACGCCCCGCGATAGAGCAACACTTCCGGCTCCATCCCGTCGATCGCCCGGAATATCGCCTGGGCACAGAGCCGGTGCGTGCCGTGCGGATCGGATAGATCGCCGGCGACGTAAACCTGGTCCGGCTCGATCCGTTCGATCAACTCGCGGATGCGGCCGACGTCTTCCTCGGTGATCGGGCGTTTGGCGATAGTGCCGGTCTGATAGAAGGGCAGGTCGAGAAAGTGCAGGTTTTCCTCCTTGCAGCCGCAGACCCCGGCGGCGTCCTTCGCCTCGCTCCAGCGGATCAGCGTCTTGATGCGCAGCACTTCCGGCTGGTCGGGATCACCGGCTCCCTTGGTGCTCAGCGATTTCGCTATAGCGGCTTCCAGGCCAGGGGTTTTTTCCACGTCGATGTCGAAGCTCCGGTTGATCTCGGCCATTAGGTCGGCGATGCGTCGGGCGTCGTGGTCGAAGACGGCGATGTTGCCGCTGGTCATGTAAGCCACGTGTACGTCGTGCCCGTCCTCGACCAGCCGGATCAGCGTTCCGCCCATGCTGATAACGTCGTCGTCCGGGTGCGGGCTGAAGCAGAGTATCCGCCGCGGCTGCCGGCCGCCGGGATGATATTCGATCGTTTCCAACATCCACTTGAAGACGCGATGGGCCAGCTTGGCCGAGGGGCCGTGATGGCGGAGCAATTGGTGGAGGTTGTGGTGGCGGAAGTCGTCACCGTCGAGTTTCAGCAGGGCCTTTTCCGTCTGACCGCAAAGCCACAGCACCGCGCGCTTGATGAGCGCGTCGGTCCATTCGACGTTGCCCAACACCCAGGGCGTGGCCAGGCCGGTCAACTCGGCGGCCGAGGCGTCGTCCAGAATGAACGAGGCGTCCTGATGTTCGCGGAGGAAGCTGGCCGGCACACGGTCGGTCATCGGCCCTTCGACCGCCTCGCGGATGATGTGGGCTTTGTGTTCGCCGAATGCCAGCAGGATGATCTGCCGCGCCTCGAAGATCGTGGCGATGCCCATTGTCAACGCCTGGGCGGGTACGTTGTCCTCGTGGAAAAAGTCGCCGGCCGCGTCCTTCCGCGTCACCGGATCGAGCGTTACCAGCCGGGTGCGGCTGTTGCGGACGGCGAACGGCTCGTTGAAGGCGATGTGGCCGTCGCGTCCGATGCCCAACAGCAACACGTCGATCCCCCCGGCCCGGCGAATTTTCTCCTCGTACCGCCGGCAATGCTCCTCGATCGCCTCCGGCGGCGTGGCGCCGTCGAGAAGATGGATGTTCTCGCGCGGAATGTTCACGTGGTCGAAAAAAGTCTCGAACATCCAGCGGTGGTAGCTTTGCAGCCGATCGGCCCGCAGTCCGTAGTATTCGTCCAGGTTGAAAGTGACGACGCGGGAGAAGTCCAGCCCCTCCTCGCGGTGCATGCGGATCAACTCGCGGTAGATGCCCACCGGAGTCGAGCCGGTGGGCAGCCCGAGAACGGCGTCGTGGCCGAACGAGTTGCGCTCGCGGATCGTGTTGGCGATGATCCGGGCGACGTGGCGGGAAACGTCATCGTTCTGCTCGAACCAGTAACAAGGGATTTGCGTGGCGGGAATCAGATGGGCGGTGTGGTTCATTCTTGCTGAATTGTTGCCGACTTGCTTTTTACTCATTCATCAATACTATTCTGTCGGCTGAGGCGAGTCAATCGGGTGCAATTAGGTTGAGTCTATTATTCTCGCGGCCACCTCGCACAACCGCGCCGCTTCCGCGGCCGTGGGGGCCTCGGCGATCGCACGGACGATCGGCTCCGTATTGCTGCCGCGGACCAACAGCCATCGGTCCGGCCAGTCGAGCCGCAGGCCGTCGAGCCGGTCGGCGGTCGCATCGGAAAAATGCTTTTCCAATGCGTTGAGCGCGGCGGGCAGTTTTTCTGGCGGAAGGGAGATTTTTGTCTTCACAATCTCGTAGCGCGGCAACTCGTCGGCCAGTTGACCGATCGGCGTCTCTCGCGCGGCCATCGCGTCCAGCAGCAACGCCATGCCGACAAAGCTGTCGCGGACGTAGCCCACGCGCGGGTCGATCGGTCCGCCGTTCCCCTCGCCGCCGAAGACGGCCCCCTGGGCGATCATCGCGTCGGCCACGTTCGCCTCGCCCACGGCCGAGCGGAAATACGGCACTCCGTACCGCTGGGCAATGTCTTGCGACATCCGGCTGCTGGCGCAGTTGGCCACTACCGGTCCCTTTTGCCGCCGCAGCACGTGATCGACGCACATCGCCAGCGTGTATTCCTCGCCCAGGTAGCGGCCCGAGTGGTCGATAACCGCCAAACGGTCGGCGTCGGGATCCTGGCAGAAGCCGATCTCCGCTTCGTGCTCGGCAACGCTTTTCAACACTCCGGCGAGGTTTTCGGCGGTCGGCTCGGCCGGGTGGGCGAACCGGCCGTTGGGCTGCTCGCCCAACAGCGTGACCAGGCAACCAAGCTCGTCGAGCAGTCGTCGCCCCAAAATGCCGCCGGCGCCGTGGTTGCTGTCCAATACCACGCGGAACCGACATTGGCGGATCCGCTCAGCGTCGACGGTGGCCAGAACGGCCAGCAGGTGGGCGGTGGTGGTGTCGTTGCAGCGTTGGGTGCTGCTTGGCTGCCACAAGGCGAGACTGGCGTATGGCAGCCAAGCTGGCGCACCGGTTCGATAACGCTCCAAAACTTCTCGACCCGGCCCGGCGGGAATCACCCGGCCTTCGGCGGAAAACAGCTTCATTCCGTTATACGGCGTGGGATTGTGGCTGGCGGTGATTTGGATAGCGCCGGCGGCGTGGAAGTCTCGCAGCAGGATGCCGGCGGTAGGCGTGGCGATCACCCCGGCGTCGATGGTCCTCCGCCCGAGGGCATGCAGACCGGCCTGAATGGACAGCGAGAGCATTTTGCCCGAGCGTCGGCCATCGCGTCCGACGAGAATCTCGCCCGGCGGCGCGCCGGCCGCGAAGGCTATCGCGTATCGCGCGGCCACCTCTGGCGTGAGCGTCTCGCCCACGATCCCCCGCAACCCGGAAACGGTGATGATCGGTTCGGTCAAAGTTGACACCCTAATTTGATTCCAGCAGCAGTGCCTTGAATCCAGCCTGACGAAAGTGGGCATCGGCGGTTAGGGCTTCAACTATGCCTGCCCGTCGCATCAGCACGAACGACACGCAATCGGTAAGCCCCCAATTCTTATCGCGTCGCTCGCTATAGAGTTTGATTGCATCTTGTAGCAGATCATTCGTGAGTTGAACGATCTGGAATCCTTCTTCTTTCTGAAATTTATCGAGGAGTGCGTAACCCTTTTCGCGTCGATCGACTCGTGCGTAACCGTCGCCGATCTCCAGGATAATTCCCCAGTGAAGCAGGAGAATACTTTCTTCTTGGGCTAAGCCGCTTGCAAGTGATTTGGCCCGTTCGTGGAAGGGATCGTCCCGGTTCTCGAGCGCGAGAACAAAACTGGTATCAAGCAGCAAGAGGCGTTGCGGCATGCTCATTTTCCTCGGCCGGTAAAGCCCTCGACATCCGCGGCGCTTAACCGGTTTCCCCAGTGTTCAGCGTTCTGGTCGGCCCAGTCCGCCAAATTGGATCGGGGAAGGCGTGACTCCGACACCGGCTCGGAGTCAACATTGACAATCAACTCCGACCTGCCGACGGGAACCTCGGGCGGCAGCGTCAAGACGACCCGTCGGTCGTCTTTGATGTCGGCCGATACTCGAATCGTAATCATGTGTGGTTCTCCAACCGTCGAGTTTGATAAGCTTCAATTATCATACCATAACACAAAAAGTCTCCTCGGGCACATCTTGTCCGTGGGCGGTCGCGATAGTTTTGCTATTGGGACCACCCGCGGAAAGTCCAATCCCATCATATCCCACTCCGTCGGTGGCGTCAATTCGCAGGGCCAGTGCAGCTTACACATGGTGTCCCTTGTGGAAAATTCAGGCAAAACGATTACGAAAAACGGACCTCAACTTCGATCCATTGGTGCGGGCCGATGGGGATTTCGATGCGGTCGCCTTCTACTTTCAGCTCGTCCGGCGGCGCGTCGCCGACGTTCAATATCCGAGCTGACGACACCGAGCGAAGACAACGCAATCCCAGGCGGACGCCGCGCCCGTCGGTCTCCAACAGCCGGACGCGGAATCCCAAGGGGCCGTCGTGCCGACGGCCGCTAAACGATTCTTCGGCATCGCTACCCGTTACATCGGACACAACCGAGGGCGGCTGTGCTACAAAAGGTTCCCAGTGGGTCGCCAAAACGTTGCGGCAATCGAGATGGAACAGCCAGCCGGTGGGCGAGGGCGGCGGCGGTTGGTCGGGCAACTCCAGCGGCGGCGATAGAAAACCCGTCGCCGCGGCCGTCGGATGCGGCACGTCGATGCCGATGCCCAACCGGAACGAGCGGGCCGTCTCGCCCTGGACGATCAGCAGTGTATCGAGCTTCCGCAGACCGAAACGGCGATGGTAGGGCAGTCCGCCGCAGAGCAACGTCGTCCGTAGCCGGTCGCGGCGGAGGTCGAGAAATTGCGGCGATTCGATCCGCGTCAGTTCCGTCGGCACGTTCGCCATGTTCGCGCTGCGATAGAGGCTAAGAGTTTCGTCCTTCCAGGCGAAGCGGACGGCGTAGTACGAGTCCCACGGGTTTGGGCCGGGAAGCCGATCGACGTCCAATTCGACCAGGAGTTCGATCGTCCGGCTGCCGCGCCAGGCGCGGGTAGTTTGCTTGAATCCGGCCACGCGCCGGCCGTCTCGGTCGATCAATCTGCCGTGGCAGACGATCTCGCCCAGCACGGGCCCGGCGGATGTCACGTCGATCCGGTCTGCCGCCATGATCGAGTAGTTTGTTTCGTCGCCCGGTTTGCCGCCGCGTGGCAATCGGAGGGCGATCTGCTGGGCCAGCCGGGGATCGCGGCTGCGATAGTCGGAAATCGAGCGAATTGCCCCCGTTTGCGGATCGAATCGAATCTCGAAAAACTCGTTCCGCAACACGTTCGGCTCGGCCAACGGCGGCTCTTTCTTGCGGGGTAGCAGCCAGCGTTTCTTCTCCTTCGCAACGGGCGGCGGCGCCGATTCCTCGCCGCCGCCGATCCACGCGAATCCCATCGCCGGCACTTCAACGTTCCGCAGACGTTGGCGGAAGCTGCACGGATTGACCGCCAAAATGCCGCGCTGGGTCGAATCCGAATCGCCGGCGATCGAGTGTGCGAAACCGGCAAGCGGCTTGCCGAGCAAGTTTTGTAGTCGAGCGTCCAGCGCTGCGTCGTCGGGTTCCACACCGTCGCGGGTATCCTCGACGGCAATAGCGATTTGCTCGCACTCCCCCTTCTCTCCCTCTTCTCTTTTCTCTCCTCCCTCTTCTCTCTTCCGCCCGCCCGCTACACAGGTCTCCATTGCGAGCAGGGTTTGACAAGCGTCGAGTTTTGCTCGCCGGGCGAAGTAGCGTACCCAGCGGGAGATTGGATCGCGGCGTCCGGCGGCCACGTCTTGCACCAGATACGGCGAGCGATAATCGTCCGGATTGTTGCGCTCCTGATGGCCGGCGAAACTTGTCTGCTCGAAGTAAGCGGAGATGGTCGAGAACGTGCCCAGGACCGAGCTGTAGGCGGCGATGCGTCGCAGATCGTCGTACCATCGGTTGGATCCGCCCGGCCAATGGGCAAAAATCACCGTGGGCGTTTGGTCCAGGTTCATCGCGTCGCCGAGTTTCTCGGCCAACTGTAGGAACGAGCTTGCCCGACCGGCGTCTACCGGAATGCAGCAGAGCGAATCGATGGTCGTCGAGTCGAACCCCTCCCATTGCACTCGGGTCTGGGTTCCGACGGGAAAGCGGCCGTCGTCGAGAGTGCAGTGGAAGGCGGCGGTGAATCCGCGGCGATGAAGTATCCGCGGCAAGACGGGGGTCAGCCCGAAGCGGCGGCGGCCGAAAACGACGGGCCGATGACCCAAATGTTCTTCATACGCCGCCAGTCCGCGGGTAAGATTCAGGTTGACGGCCTCGGGACCGAGCAACGGCAGCGGGACTTCGCCGTACTCGCCGCCGATCAATTCGACCTTGCCGTCTTCCAGCGACTTTTTCAGCGCTTCCAGGGTTTTCGGCTCGTCTCGGGCCATCCGATCGATCACCTCGCCGGAGACCAGCAAGTTTGTAGGACAGGTTGGCAAGTTTGTAGGACAGGTTGGCAACCTGTCCAGCAACGCAGCGCCGATCGTGGTTGGGGCGAGCAACGTCAGGTCGAGCAGCCGGATTTCGAGGGGATGGAAATACTCGCGAGATTCGTGCAACCGATCGAATGCCGCCTGGAGTTGATCTCGCGCGTCGGCCTTGTCGCCTTCGACCGCCGCTTGGGCCGCTGCCAGTGCCGAGACCCGAAACGAGGACTCGTCGAGGTTGCTCATGTACCGCGACTTGCGATTGATTAGTTCCACCTGGAGATGGCAATATCCTAAAGCCAGGAAGTCTGCCGCCAGATCGCCATCGACCGCCGGGGTATCGGGACCGAGCCGTTCCAGGGCGACGGCAAGCATCTGGTCTCGGTGTTTCATGCCCCGCAACAGACATGCCCCGGCCGCCTCGGCCTCGGCCAGCCACTGTTCACTCAGCGACGGCTCGCAGCAATCGGGGATAATAACCAGGCAGCCGGACGGGTCCGGCGGAGGAGTCGAAGGGGGGAGCCAAGAAGGAATGTCGTCCTGACCGGCGAGCAGCGCGGGGTGCCATAACGCCGACCACGCCGAAAGCAGTTCCTCGGCGTCGTTTTCCTTCCGCCCGAGGTCGAAATCCTCGAGGCTCTCACAGGGAAACAGGGCGATCAGGCGGTTGAACTTCATGGTGGTGGGGTAGTAGTGAATTACGCGAAAAAACGATTTTTTGTCCGTTTAGCCCGGCGTCCACGCCGGGAACGATCCGCCGAAAGCTGGAATTACACCATCTCAGCACCGCGTGGAAGCGGCGACTAAACGCTTGCACCACCCACAGGGCGGGTGGCCGCGGGCCGCTAACCACTAGCCGCCACCCACTTACGGCCATCCTTAGTCACCATAACCCCCCGGCGGAAACATGGCAATCGGTTGACATTTGCCCTTATTCAACGATACATTAAGTGTATGGAGGAGTAGGCAGCTTGGTTGTATCCCATCTTGACAGGTCAGCTTCGGGCCTGGGGTTGTCAGGAACAGAGACATTGCCGGAATTTCCCGCCATTTTGGGCCGGCATTAAAAGAGGGTTCGTATCATGGCAAGCGGTGCCGTATGGGGTATCGACATTGGTCAGTGCGCATTGAAGGCGCTTCGGTGCCGCGCCCACGACAATCCCCGGAAACTCATCGCCGAGGCGTTTGACTATATCGAGTACCCGAAGATACTCAGCCAGCCGGGTTCCGATCCCGCCGAGTTGATCTCGGAGGCGCTCGAGCAGTTTCTTTCGAGAAACACGGTGTTGGGAGATCGGGTGGCGGTTTCGGTTTCCGGCCAGAGCGGTCTGGCCCGATTCATCAAGTTGCCGCCGGTCGAGGCCAAAAAAATCCCCGACATCGTCCGCTACGAGGCGAAGCAGCAGATCCCCTTCGATCTAAACGACGTGGTCTGGGACTATCAGCGGATGGGCGGAGGCAGCGTCGAAGAAGGGTTCGCCTTGGAGACGGAAGTCGGCCTGTTCGCCATGAAGCGCGACGCCGTCTTTCGCGCCTTGGACCCGTTCCTGAAGCTCGACATCGAGGTGGACATCGTTCAGCTTACGCCGCTGGTGTTGTACAACTTCCTGCTGTTCGACCAGATGGACGAGTTGCCGCCGGCCGACGAATACGATCCCGAGGAACCGCCCGAGTCGGTAGTGATCGTATCGATGGGCACCGACGCCACCGATCTGGTAATCACCAACGGCTATCGGGTTTGGCAGCGGAGCATTCCGATCGGCGGCAACCACTTCACCAAGGCTTTGACTCGGGAATTGAAGTTGACCTTCGCCAAGGCCGAGCATCTGAAACGAAACGCCACGGCGGCAGCCGATCCGAAGGCGGTCTTTCAGGCCATGCGGCCGGTCTTCAGCGATCTGTTGACCGAGTTGCAGCGTTCGATCGGCTATTTCTCGAATCTCGACCGGGCGGCGAAGATCGGTCGGGTCGTGGCCTTGGGCAACGCCATGAAACTCCCCGGGCTGTGCCGATACCTCTCGCAAAGCCTCGACTACAAGATCGAAAAGCCCGACTCCTATAAAAGGCTTGTCGGCTCCCAGGTCCTCACCGCGCCGGCGTTCCAGGAAAATCTGCTCAGTTTCGGTGTCTGTTACGGCTTGGCGTTGCAAGGTCTGGGAAAGAGCGGAGTCCACACGAACCTGCTGCCCAAGGAGATCATTAACGACCGGTTGATCCGACGCAAGAAGCCCTGGGCGGTGGCGGCGGCGGCGATGTTTATGCTCGCTTGCAGCGTCAGTTACGCCGCCTATTCGCTGGCGCTCAGCACCGTCAACCCGGACACCTGGAAACCGTCAACGAGCAAGGCCCAGCAGATCAACTCCAGATCGGGCCAGCTTTCCAGCGCGTTCGAGCAGGCCAAAACCGAGTTCCAAGTCACCGACCAGATTGGGCAACACCTGGTCGGAAACGTCGAGGGCCGGCTCCGCTGGCTGGAGTTGCTGCGGGCAATCAACCAGTGCCTGCCTTACGAGCCGCCTCCCAAAGGGGACGAAAAACCGATCCCCATCCCCGAACGCAACGAGTTGCACGTCACCAATTTTGACTGCCAATATATGGAGGACGTTTCGACCTGGTACGTGGAAGCGAAGAACTGGGAGCCGAAGGGTGCAAATGAGAAGGGCCAACCGCCGGCGGGCAATCCGCCCGTGCCAGGCGGTATGGCGCCGGCGGATCCGAACGCCAACCCGGCGGACGACCAGTCGGGCGAGACCGGCCCGAAAGGCCCGGGGTGGATCGTGCGACTCAGCGGCCATCATTGGCACAACGCCGAACGCGCCAATCAGGGAGCGCAATTCGTCCGCAACACCTTGATAGACAACATCCTCCACGGCAAGGTGGAGCTTCCCCGCGGCGACCGCGGCGGACTGGAAACCATGTCGATGGAAGAGCTTGGTATTGTTCATCCCGTGCTGGTCAACCCATTGAAGGTCTACCCTCAAGAAGTGATCGACCCCAATGCCGAGCCTGAAATGGGCTACGGCGGCGCGGGGAACATGATGGAGGGTGGTATGCCCGGTATGGCCGGTATGCCTGGCATGACGCGGCCCCGCCCGGCTGCCGGCGCGGCTGCCGGCGCAAACACCGGAAACATCATTTCGCTGCTACGCTTCGATTTCGACGTGCAGTTCTGTTGGCAACCGAAAACCCCCAGCGAACGGCACGAGGCAAAAGAAAAGGGAAAACCAGGGGAAAATCCACCAGTTCAACCATAGGAGTTGCGTGTTTAGCAGCCGCCGGCACGGCGGCTTGCGGCAGAACAAAGGCCGCCGTGCCGGCGGCCGCTAAACGGTCGCGACGTTCCGAGACTTAAGAAACGCCGACAATCCGAGATACCGACATGGACAAGCTCAAACCGATCATCGCTGCCGTCAAGAAGTACCATTTCTGGGTAATCTGCGGCGCGATGTTGTTGACCGCTCTTGTCTGTTGGTGGCTGGCGACCAGCGGACTGTCGGGACAATTCCAGACACTTAAATCGAAAATCGACGGCGATTTCAGCGGCGTCGCCGGAATTCAAGCGGGCCATCCCAACCAAAACAAAATCGACGAGATCAACAAGCAGCATACAACCTTGAAGCAGATCGTCTTCGACGCTTGGGAAATCTTCTACAGCGAGCAAAAGAAAAAAAATCCCTTCCCCACCGACGTGCTCGGCGAGGATTTCAAGAGGCAGTTCGAGAACCTTCGCCCGCAGGAGGAACTTGCCCGAAGATATCGCGAGCGCTACCAAAACTATATTAAGGACTACTTCCCCAAGCTGTTGCAGGCGATTGACGTTCGGCGGCCGGTCGAGGAGAAGCCTGGAGAAAAGGCGGCCAAGGTAGCCGGTGGTTTGCGCCCCGGCGTCGGCATGATGCCTGGCGGGGAGATGGGCGCAATGCCCGGCGCCGCCGCTGAAGTCGAATGGACCGGCGTGATCGATTGGAACGAGAACGATTACACCCGGCTGCTGGATCGGTTCGAGTGGCAACAAACGCCCTCCACGCAGGCCGTCGTGCTGGCCCAAGAGGATCTCTGGGTGTATGAGGCGCTGCTTCGGGTAATCAAAAACTCCAACGAAGGCGCGACCAATCAGAACAACGCCTCGGTCAAGCGGATCGAGGCGTTGGAAATCGGCAGGGACGCCGTGATGGCCTGGAAAAGCACCGAAAATGTCTTGGGGCTGCAAGGCCAACAGGGCGGCATGGGCGGCGGCATGGGTGAAATGGGCGGAATGGGCGGCGGCCCCGGCGCACCGGGGATGGGTGGACCTGCCCCGATGGGCGGCGAGATGGGAATGGGGATGGGAATGGGGATGGGAATGGGCCCTGGCGCCGCGGCCGGCGGAACGTCCGAAGAACAAATTATTCGCCAACTGGTCGAGAGCCGCTACATCGACGACAATGGGCAACCCCTGCCGTACCAAGAGCAGTACCCATACGCAAAGCAGCCGTACGCCGAATTCAAGATGATGCCGATCCGCATGTCGCTGGTGATGGACCAACGGAAAGTACCAAAGTTTTTGGTTGAATGCGCCAACTCGAACATGCCCATCGAGGTCCGAAGGGTCCGCCTCTTGAAGACCCAAGGCCCAGCGTCCGGATCTGGAGCGATGGCTGGAGGGGGTAGGGGATATGGAATGGGCGGAATGGACATGGGAGGCGCTTATCGACCGCCGCGCGGCGGACCGATGGGCGGTGGAATCGCCCCAGGCGCGGGCAGTCCGCCGCAAGAGGCCGGGCAGTTCGACATGCCGGTCGAAATCCATGCCGTCATCTACATCTACAATCCACCCGACCGGGAAAAACTGGGTACCGGAGCGGCCTCGACCGCGCAGCCGGCCGGGGCTGCCGACCCCGCGGCGCCGGCCGGATTGCCGCCGACGCCCGCCGCGACTCCGGGGAGATAAGCCATGAAAGTCAAAGTAAAACTGGACGTCAAGACCCTCCAGGAGCTACTGCTCCAAAACGTGGAGAAAATCGGCTTGGGAGTCGTGGCGCTGATTTTCCTACTGATGGTCTACTCCGCCTTTAACAAGGTGGATAGATATGACCGTACTCCCGAGCAGTTGATCCAAGCCGTCCAGCAGGGAGAGACAACTATCGAGGGGACGCCGCCGGAAACGGACCTGAAAGTACAAGACTACGCCTCCCTCGCGGAACGGAGCCGTATTCCCATTAAGGAGAAGGAATATGTCACCGATAGACCCTGGGACAATCGGCTCTTTGCGACGCGTTCGCTGCGCGGCGCCCCGCCGTTGCTGGCGGCGCATCAGCTTCGCGGCAAGGCCGACGTGGGCGCGTTTCAGATGATAGCCACCCCGGAGGAGAACGCCGCGGGAAGAGCGAACCCCATCGGTGAAGGCATGTTCCCGGGAGGGCCGCGGCCGACAATGACAGGCTCGGCAAACGAAGTCCGCGGACAGCGGTGGATCGTTCTTACCGCGCTGGTGCCAATCGAAAAGCAAGAGCTTGCCTTCATCGAAGCCTTTAGAAGTTCCAAATTCTTCGATCCCCAAAATGATGTACCAAGGTATCTTGGGTACTGGATCGAGCGCGTGGAAGTGGCCGGTCCAAGCGAGGCAGCGAATATCGATTGGAAGAAGGCGCGGAAAATTCAATCCAACAAAGCCATGAAGGAGGCCATGAGCAAATGGTCGCAATCCGGCGGCACGGAGGTCGTCGAGCAAAAATATCTCCACGAGCGACTTGTTTTCCCCTTGGCGCCGTTGGTTGGAAGCCAGTGGGATGAAAACGTCGCCCATCCGGAGGAGATTCCGATCCTCAGCACCGGCGCCATGGGTATGGGCATGGGCATGGGCATGGGCAGGGGGATGCCTAGCGGACGCGGGGTAATGGGCGAGGAGTTTCTCGGCGGCGGAATGGGTCGGCGCGGGGGTATGCCCGGTCGCATGGGCCCCAGAGGGTTTGGCAGGCCCGGCGGCATGCCGAACGCCGAAGATGATCCCTTTAACACGGAAAGAAACAATCCACTCGGAACGGATACTGCCGATGCCCAAAGGATCGCCGAGCAAAACAAGCCGCCCTCCAACCTGCTGCTTCGCTTCTTCGACTTCAACGTGGAGCCGGGGAAACAATACGTATACCGCGTCCGGCTCGGGCTGCATAACCCCAACCGCAACCTCAAGCCCATTTATCTGGCAGACCCCGAATTGGCCGAACAGAAATGGCTGGAAACAAAATGGTCTGATCCGTCGCCGGTGGTCTCCGTGCCCCGCGACACGCGCGTGCTGGCGGTCTCCGTCAGTCAGGGGCGTGCCAACCGCGATCCGACCGGCCGCGTGATGTTGGCCAAATGGGTGCAACGCCGCGGATTCCTGGCACACGATGAATTTAACGTCGAACGCGGCCAAACGCTCAATTTTCCCGACAAGAAGTTCCGTCGCGTCGAAGACGGCAACCGAATGCGCGGGGCAATGGGAAGAATGATGCCCCCGAATCCGATGGGGCTAGAGGGCTTGGGAGGTATGCCGCCCGGCGCCGGTCGCACCCCGGCAGTTCGTCGAGGAACCGGTCGAAGGAACGAGCCTCGTGATCCACGGCGCGGACCTCGAGGCATGGAAGACATGCGCCATCCCGAAATGCCGTTCGGCGAGATGGGGCGTATGCCCACTCCCACGGTAGCCGGCAAAGAATGGCTCGTAAACTACTACTCCAGGGCAATCGCCATCGACTTTCGCGGCGGCGAGAATCTTTCCGACCGAAGGGGAAGCGGACTGACTTCCCTCGGCGAAATCCTGTTGCTCGACGCGGAAGGAAATCTAGTCGTCCACAACGAGTTGGACGACAGACCGGATCGCGATAAAATCACTGCCGCGTCCGAGGCGACGTCTCCGGCCGCGGGCGGAACTCTCCAAAATCCGGTCCCCAACATGCCGCATCCAAAAGGCGCGCTCGACAAACTGTTCATGCCGGGGCCGACCAGGAAAAAGCCAGGACGGCGATAGCGGCCCGTCATCGCTTGCGCGGTCCGTTGAAAATGTGATTGCATGATTGTAGGAGGCGACTCCAGTCGCCGAATTCCAGCGAACTTCCCGCCACCATCGGCGTCTGAAGACGCCTCCTACATTATTCTTTCCAAGCGATCACGGCTAATCACCGCTTTGGACTCGACGCGTTTCTCAGAATCCCTTCACCCGATTGCCATCACATAATCCCCTTAAAGTGTTATGCGATGGCATCATCTACCCATCTGCCGGGTAGATTTCGATTGGGCGGGCAGTATTGGGGGAATAGGCAACCTGATTCCACTCGACCCGCAAAGCGGATTGTCTCCGAGTCGGGGAAATTTCATGCAACTGCCCTTGACCCGCGTGGTAAGCCGGAGTATTTAACCCGCTCTTATCCACCGGAATTTCAGGATTTGATCTCGAACTCGACCTCTATTCGATGTCTGGCGGGCGGAATAACGCCGGCACGAAGCGAATGAGTCTCATAAGGAGAGTTCTGTTGAAAACGACACCAAACGCACTCGTCGGTTGTATCACGTTCGCAATGGTTTTTTGGGCCGTAACAGCGGCGGCCGGCGTTCCAGACTGTACGCTGGCAGCCCGGCTTGGAGCGGCGGCCTTGGAGCAGTCGGCATCGGCCGAAAATAATTCCAAGGACAAAAACCGGCAAGCCGCCGATCTGCTTCACCGCGCACGGCAGGCAATGGCCGAAAACGACCTCTCGGCGGCCGACGCTTTGATCTCCAAGGCCGAGGCCCTCGACGTGCGGTACAGCAGATTTTACATGGGCGAAACGCCCAAAAAAGCGCGGCGCGACCTGGAGCGGAAACGCAACTCCGCGGGCGCCTCGCCGATCAAGCCCAGCAAGCTATTCTCGCCGTTTGGATTGAACAAGAAGAAGCAGGCCCCGAGCAGCGACCCCTTCACCGGACACGCGGTCGAGTCCACGTCGGCCGCCGGCGCGGGAAAAGTCACGCCGCTGCCGATGGTCGAGTCCACGCAGGTCCGCTCGCCGTCGGCCGAAGGTTCTTCGCCCATGCAACCGCCGCCGATTCGGCCTTACCCGATAACGCAGCCGGGAGAAAACGATGCCCGAGCGCCCGGAGACGATCGGACGGCCGACGGCAACCCGTTGCGCGAGGCGCGATTGGCGTTGGCGGTAGGCGACGTCCGCCGCGCCGCCGAGTTTGTCCGGCAGGCGCGAGCGATGCAAGTCAATTATCGACCGTTGGACGACACCCCGGAAAAAGTCGAAACCGCCATCCGAAAATATCGTGAACTTTCCGGTCTCGACAAGAGCACCGAAGCCTATGCCCGCGCTTATGCCCGAAACTTGATGGAACAAGCCGACGCCTTGACGCGTTGGCGCAAGTATGACGAGGCCACACGACTGGCCGACCGCGCGGCCGGTATGAGAATCACTTATGGTCCGTTTGAACAGAAGCCGCAAGACTTACTCGGACGGATTGCCGCTGCGCGCAAACAAGGCGTCGGCCGGCCAATCGCGACGACGGCGTCCGAGCCGGGGTTTGCCAGCGCGTCGGCGCCGGCGGCGAACGTGGCGACCCGGCGGCAAGCCGTCGAGTTGATCCGCCAGGCCCGCGAGGCGATCGCCGCCGGAGACCTGAACCGGGCGGAATCGTTGGCCCGCCGGGCGGACACGCTGCGGTTGCCCGACAGCGCCTTCGCACCGGACGAGGACCGACCTGGATTGGTGCTGCTGGACCTCGCTCTACTGCGGCAACGCGGGGACTCGCGAGTCGTGCCAGCCGGCGGCGTCGAAGGGCCGAACCGCAACGCCACGCACGCACTGTACGATAAAAACAACGATCCGACGCGGAACGTTCTGGCGGCCAACCAACGGCCGACGAATCCTTCCGACCGGCGTTGGGCACAGAACTCCGGCCAATACGCACCAACTCCGGCGCGGCCGCCTGCGCCGCCGACGCCCCGCGCGGCCGGCATGGTCCAAACGCCCGGAATGGCGCTGTTCCAACAGGGCGAAAAGGCCCTGATGAACCACGATGCCACTCGGGCATACGAATTCTTCCGTCAGGCCACCCAATATCCGAACGACCTGGATCCGATGACCGCGCAGCGGTTGCAGGACCACTTGCAACTCCTATCGGCGCCCTCGCGCGCCGGAGCGCCGCGAGCCAACCCGGCCCCGACCATGATGGATGAGGCCGCGATGCGGCAACAGTTGCTCTACCGACGAGTAGCCGCAGACTTGGCCCACCGCGAATCGAACGCCCGCGCCATGCGCAATACTGATCCCAACAGCGCGCTGCTGTTGTTGGAAGAGGCGCGGAAGAAAGTCGAATCGGCCGGTCTGGACGGCACGGCCCGCGCTCAACTGCTCCGCCGCGTGGACCGCGCGGTCGCGGAGACCAAACAAGTGCTCGAAAAGAACCGGCCGCGACTTGAATTGGCCGAACAAAACAACCGTGTCCGCCAGGAAGTCGAGCGCGGACAGCGGGTAAAAGTCGAAGTGCAAGAAAAACTCGCCATGTTGATCGATAAATACAACCGGCTTACGGACGAGCAACGTTTCGACGAGGCCCAGGTGGTGGCCAAACGCGCCGCCGAACTGGACCCGAAAAACCCGGTCGTCGTGCAAGTCCTCCTGAACGCCAAACTGGTCAACAACTTCAGGCGGGCAAAATCCATCCAGAGCCTGAAAGAGCAAGGCTTCGTCGATACGCTTGGTGAGGTGGACTTTGCGAGCATCCCGTTTTCGGGCAAGAACCCGATGGTCTTTCCCGACATCAAGGATTGGAAGGACATGATCGGCAGACGGAAAAAGTTCGCCGGCGACGGCCGCCGTTACCGTTCGGAGCGGGAGATCGAGATCGAGAAGAAGCTCCGCGCGCCCGTCTTGCTGCAATTCACCGGTGTCCCGCTGAGCAAGGTGCTCGACTATCTCGCCAAGCTGGCGGAAGTGAACGTTTATCTCGACCCCCAGGGCTTGGCCGAGGAGGGCGTGACCACGGACACGCCGGTCACCATCGAGTTGCGCAAGGAGATCATGCTCAAGAGCGCTCTGAACCTGATCCTCCAGCCGTTGCACCTGAGCTATGTGATCAAGGACGAGGTATTGAAGATCACCAGCGAACAGATGCGCGACGGAGAAGTATATACCCGAACCTACAACGTAGCCGACATGGTGATTCCGATTCCGAACTTCGTGCCCACCAGGATGGGTCTGGGGGCCGCCTACGACGGCGCCATGAGCAGCGTGGGGTTCGGCGGGTCGGTCCCCTTCGGCTCGGCCACCGCCACGCCGCTGGCAGTGGTGGCCAGCCACGACGGCAGGCAGAACGGCGCCGCGATCGACCCCAACTTGCTGGCGCAGATCGGCTCTGGCTCTCGATCGGGACTACCCATCGCGCCGCATGGCTCGCCGGTCGGTCCCGGACCGGGCAGCCTCGGCGGCGGGGCGCAGGCCGACTTCGACAGCCTCATCGACTTAATCACCTCCACGGTAAGGCCCACCACATGGGACGAAGTCGGCGGGCCGGGTACAATCCGCCCCTTCGAGACAAACCTCAGTATCGTCGTCAGCCAAACCCAAGACGTGCATGAGGAGTTGGCCGACCTGCTCGAACAGTTGCGACGGCTGCAAGACCTGCAAGTTACCATCGAGGTCCGTTTCATCACGCTCAACGACAACTTCTTCGAGCGGATCGGTGTGGATTTCGACTTCGATCTGAACGACAACATAGACGGCAAGGGAGTAGCCTTCGGCGCCCGCAACTCGGCGGGCTACGTCAGCGATCCCCCCGACTTCAACATCGGCCAGGGCGTGCCACGCGATGTAACCGACCGGGACAGCAGCCGGACGGTCACCGTCGGCATGAGCGCGCCGGGCATGTTCAACGCCGACCTGGACATCCCCTTCACCCAGGGAAGCTACACGCTTGCCGTGCCGCAGTTCGGTGGGTTCGACGCCACCGCCGGCGCCCAATTGGGATTCGCCATCCTCAGCGACCTGGAGGCCTATTTCTTCATCAGCGCCGCCCAGGGCGACCGCCGCAGCAACGTGTTGCAAGCGCCAAAGGTTACGCTCTTCAACGGCCAACAGGCGATGATCGCCGACCAATCGCAAAGCCCCTTCGTTATCAGCGTGATCCCGGTGGTGGGAGACTTCGCCGCCGCACAACAGCCGGTCATCGTCGTCCTCTCCGAAGGAACTTTCATGACCGTCCAGGCAGTGGTCTCCGCCGACCGGCGGTTTGTCCGCTTGACAGTCGTGCCCTTCTTCAGCACGATCGGCGAGGTGAACACATTCCAATTCACCGGCACGCAAACCACCACCACCGACACCACTCGTGCCGGAATTCAGCCGGCGGCCACCGATCCGTCCAGACTGTGGAACCAAACAGGCGACGCCACTACGACGACCAACACCGGCACCACGGTCCAGTTGCCGACCTTCTCGATCGTGACGGTGGCCACAACGGTCAGCGTACCCGACGGCGGCACGGTGTTGCTCGGCGGCATCAAGCGCCTCAGCGAGGGCCGCAACGAGTTCGGCACGCCGATGCTCAACAAACTCCCTTACATCAACCGGCTGTTCAAGAACGTGGGCATTGGGCGGGAAACCCAAAGCCTGATGATGATGGTCACTCCCCGGATCATCATCCAAGAAGAGGAAGAGGAGAAGCTCGGCATCCAGATGCCGTAGCGGATCGACCAGTTGAATCAACCGTTGAGGCGACGGTTGCACTTTCGCCCCAACGACATGGATCAGGGCAAACGCCCTCCCTGTGCCGCCGCTGGCTCATCCCCCCCGAGCCGGCGGCGGCCGCTTTTTCTTGTGGGGAGTTGTCAGTTATCCGTTTTCAGTTTAGCGGCCCTCGGCACGACGGCCATATTTCCGGGCCGCGGGTGGCCACCGTGCATTCACGGCGGGCTAAATGGACTTGTTTGACATCATCAATAAAACTCGCTTATGTCCTCCCCGTCGTTGATGGTTGTCATAGCTTCATAAACTTTCAGGTCCATTGACGCGCTCAAAAAACGAACCGAACCGTCGGCGAAAAGCACGTGCAATCCGCCTGAATGTTCGCTCCGCAAACCAATCTGGTTCGGGTCGTTGAGTTTGGAACTCATCTCCAGTGTGTTCAAATCTCGCGGCTCGGTCCAGAAAATGCCCGAGTGCGACATTTCGCCAACCATTATCGTATTGTTGCTTCCATCCGTGAGGTCCGCAAACTTCCTGGGCGTTGCACCATTTGCAAAAGCATTCGGGCCGACCAACATCACGTAGCTTGTCTCGGGTCGATCTCGATCCTGGAGAAACTCGGTTTGACAGCAATATATCTGGTACGCCTGCGATTCTTTGGCGAAGGCGAGATTGGCAGGGCTGTTCCACGGTTGGCTGAAATCGTATTGGACTTCGTCCTGCGGATAGTCCGTAAACGGCAAAATCAGTGCCCGCCAACTGTGCATGGGTCGGCCTTGTTCGTCGACTGTATACGCTGGCGGATAGCAGGCATACTTTTCACGATAGTTTTGTAACGCCAGCCCAATTTGCTTGAGGTTATTACGGCATTGGATTCTTCGCGCAGCCTCCCTAGCTACACATTTCACTGGGACCAACATCGCAACCAACCCGCCGCCGTCATTCCAAAGCAAGCCAGTGCGAACAGCCCGATAAGTAACCAGGCTAAACACCCGCAACCGAGAAACTTTCCGGTCCCAGGCGCGGGCTTGGTATTCTCCTTAATCTGGGTTTCCTCGGACATGATTTTCTCCGTGCAAAGAGCGATTAAACGTCCACTCCAATACGGTCGATTATAGACTCCGCCCATATCGGGGGGAAGTAGCGGAGGGAAGAGCGAAGAGGGAAGAGAGAGGATAGATATCCCTCGTTCCCACGGTCCTCCGTGGGAACGCACCGCCCACGACGCTTTGCGTCGCCCCTCGCCGCCGACGCAGAGTGTCGGAACAAGTGCGTTCCCACGCAGAGCATGGGAACGAGGGAAAGTGTCTTCCCTCTTCTCTCTTCCCTCTTCCCTCTTCTCTCGGTATAATCCCCCGCGAAGACTTTTTGCACAAGGAGACCACGCCACGAACGACATGCGCGTTGGAATCGGGCACGACTTGCATCGGCTGCGGCCGGGCGGACCGCTACGGATCGGCGGGATCGACATCCCGCACGACCGGGAGGCTATCGGCCACAGCGACGGCGACTCGCTGCTGCACGCGGTGATCGACGCCCTGCTGGGCGCCGCCGCGCTGGGCGACGTCGGCCAGATGTTTCCCGACACCGATCCGGCGAACCGCGGCCGCGATTCGACCGAGATGCTCGCCGCCGCGCTCGAGGCGGTGGCCGCCCTGGGCTGGAAAATCGTCAACATCGACTGCATCATCTTCGTCCAGCGTCCAAAACTCCTTACCCATCGCCTCAGTATTCGCCAGCGTTTGGCCGATATTCTCGGCATCGATCTCGAACGGGTCGGCCTGCAAGCCAAGACCGGCGAGGGCATCGGTTCGATCGGCCTCGAAAAGGCCGTCGCCGCCCAGTGCGTGGTGCTGCTGGGGGAGAGGGACGAGGGGTGAGGGACGAGGGGCGGGAGAGGGAAGAGGGAGGAGAGAAGAGAGAAGAGAGAAGAGAGAAGGGAGAAAGGGGGAGAGAGAAGAAAATACAAACCGTTTAAGCGGTCGCTGGCACGGCGACCCACTACCCACTACCCACTACCCACTACCCACTACCCACTACCCACTACCCACTACCCACTAC
>JAUWPQ010000394.1 GCA_030611515.1 Planctomycetota bacterium
CGGCCGGATACTACCTCGATGTGCCCTCACGACAACAGCATCCCAACTTGCCGATGATTCACGGTTTACCGGAAGGAGCCGTCGTCTGAGAAGTTCCAGAGAAGGCACTGGCAAAGCCAGTGGCACACTTCCACAGTGCCATCTACCACCAGGCACTGGCAGAGCCAGTGGCACACTTTCACAGTGCCATCCACCGCCGGCGTGTCAGCGCAATTCCGTCTTGCGGTATTGTGCGAAACCGACCGGCTTGAAGCCGACCATCTGCTTTCGCGCCTGGCCGACGCGGTCCAGATCGACCGCCGTCAGCGGGCGGACCAGGCGGTGCTCGCTGCGGATCGTGGTCGGCCCACGGCCCGACGCGCCGTCGGACGAAAGCCTCAGCACTACTTCCGACGCGGTCGCACTCCGCTGAGCCAACGCCGCGTTGACCACCAGCCGTCCGAAAGGCGGACGCGAACCGGGCGACAACAGCGAGTTCAGCCGCGCGTACCAGTCCGAAAACTCGTGATACTGCGCCATCACACGCGGGTCTTGCTCGGGCAACAGCGTCAACCGGTAGACGACCAGCGGACTGTCGAGCGTCAACGTGCCGGTGGCTCGATCGACGTGTTCCCGAAACTTCGGTGCGGCAAGAAATTTCACCAGCGGGTCGAGACTCCTGGCGGCCACCTCTTGCAAGCGGTCGGCGAACGACGCCACCTCGTCCGTGGTCAACTCGGCGCGAGTCCGATTCTTCAGGTTCAAGAGAATGAATCGGCCGGCGGACATGTCGAAGACGATCGTTTCCGACGGCGCCTTCATGCAATCGTAAACCATGCCTTTGTGAAAGATCGTGGTACTTCGGCACAACGGTTCTTTGCCTTCGCCGAGATAGACCGCGTTGTCGATGCGGAAATCGGCAGCGGCCGCCGGTTCGGCGTCGTCCGGCCGGGCATCGGCATTGGGCAACGCTCCGATAGCCGCCATCAAAATAAGCATGGAAAATTGGCACATAAAAAAGGATCCTCGATAAGCCGGGGCATGAAAGGCGGCCGCCTGCCGATTCCGCGGCGGCGAAGGATACCCAAACAGCCCCCTGCGTGTAAAGCCGGGAAAGTAGCTATCAGAGATCAGAAGTCAGAGGCAGGGGGGGGCTGACCCATTGCCGGAAATCATCCCGCTTCTTGACACTCGGGCGAAATGCCGATAACTTATCGGCTTGTGTTATCGGTCGAGGGCCGGCGTTGAGCCGTTCTGGGCCGGCTGCGGGGGATTAGCTCAGTTGGGAGAGCGTCTGGATGGCATCCAGAAGGTCAGGGGTTCGAGCCCCCTATCCTCCACTGAACGTAAAGCCTTGTGTAACAAAGAGTTACGCAAGGCTTTCCTTATGCACCGAAAGTCGGAGGAGGCCCGTGAACGGGCCTGACAATTACAAACGTCCGCTCCCTACTAACCCGGCGTGAACGCCGGGCCTAATACCGCCTTCGGCGGAAACGTCCGTAAACGGACGTGATCTTGCGATTCACTTATTGTGGCACAGCCACCCTCGGCTGCGCCACATTTTGAGATAGATTTTCAAGAGGCAATATCCACTAGTGGTCCACCAAGCTGGGTTTGACAGGTTGGGTGCCACTGGCTCTGCCAGTGCTTGCTTCGATGCAACACTGGCAAAGCCAGTGGC
>JAUWPQ010000367.1 GCA_030611515.1 Planctomycetota bacterium
TGCATGAAGTCGCCCGTCAATGCGAAAGCTCGGGCACGGCTGCCGCCGCAGACGCGGCGATACTCGCAAATGCCGCAACGCCCCTTCAGCTTGTCCACGTCGCGCAAGGCGACGAACGTCGGATGGTTTTGATAGACATCGACCACCGAGTCGGTCGGAAACCGTCCGCAGCAGAGCGGCAGGAACCCGGCGGGAAAAATCTCGCCCACGTGGCTGACGAACATCACTCCCTTGCCGTCGCCCACACCCAACGGCGCCCGAGCGGGAGAGGAACGGCCCGGCCCCGCCAACGGATCGCCGCCGCGCTGGAGCACGAAACGCCGATAGTGCGGGGCCTCGGTCGTCTTCACGCCGTAAGGCTGCCGTTGGGCATGATGCCAGAGCCGCTCGAATACCATTTCGTATTGCTCGGGCGAGATCCGTTGCTCCTCGACCCCGCGCCCGACCGGCACCAGGAAGAACACCGACCACATGGCGATCCCCTGCTCGGCCAACAAATCGGCCAAGGCGTCCACCTGATGGAAGTTGCGGCTGGTGATAGTCGTGTTGACCTGCACGGGCAATTGCAGCCGACGTGCGTTTTCGAGCATTTCCAACGTGTGCCGAAAACTCCCCTCCCAACCGCGAAAGGCGTCATGGACTTCCGGCTCCGCGCCGTCGAGGCTGATTCCCAAGACCCGCACACCCGATTCTTTCGCCCGCTGGAACGACTCGAACGTGGCCAGCGGCGTGGCCGAGGGGGTAAGCGCCACGTGCAATCCAGCCTCCACCGCGTGACGGATAAGCGTGAACAGATCGGCCCGTTTCAGCGGGTCGCCGCCGGTCAGCACCAGATTCGGGCGGCGCGGAAACGAGGCCACCTGATCGATCAAAGCCTTCGCCCGGACGGTGGAAAGCTCGTCCCTGTGCGGATCGGCCTGGGACGACGCCCGACAGTGCTTGCACACCAGGTCGCAGGCCAACGTGACCTCATAGTAGAACATCAACGGGCTTACGCCGAAGTCTTGCGGGGTATAGTTGGAATTGTGTTCGTTCACTTTTGCTTGTCGTCCTTGCCGTCACGGCCGCGGCGCTCGTTGGCCTCCATCTCCTCGACGGTTATTTTGCTCTGGCTTGAATGGCGGCGGACCTTTAACCGCTCGCCGGGCGAGGCGGGGACGATCCGCTTGACGATCACGTCGTCGAACTCGATCGTGCCCGGCGTGAGGTATGCGTAGAGCATCACGCGGCCCCATCTGGGCGAGTATTTCGTGTGTTTCGGGGTGAAATCCTCGGTGTGCGTGTTCCAGGAGTTTTTTGGTCCCTTGAAGTTTTGCTGGCTGCGATAAACCTCGCGGCGGCGGCCTTCCTCGGGCAGGTAATCGTAACACTTCACGAAAACTTTCACGGCCGGGCCGTCCGTCCGCCATCGGCATTGAAAGCGATACTTCGCGCCCTCTTCGACCGGAAAGTAGTCGCTATAGTACATTACGCCCGTGGTTTCGGCCACCTGCTTGTCGAGGACGAAGCGGATCACCCGGTTGGTTGAATTGCCGTTCTCGGTGGTCCAACGCACCTCTCCGCCGAGCGGCTTTCGCTGCTGGCCGGCCGTATTGTCCCAGCCCTTGGGAACGCCGTCCGCGCCGCGTTGAAAATCGCCGACAACCAGATTTAGCTCCTTCTTCCAGTTCTCTTCGGCGATCATATCCGGCGCGGGCGGTTGGCCGGGCTTACGGCCGTGGAGGGCGTCGAGCATCCGTTTGACGTACACGTGGGGGACTTCGCTGACGGTTTTCGTGCGGACTTTTGTCTCGTAAATCACCTTCGCCCGCTGTCGGTCGGAGAAATCCACGCACTTGATCGTCAGGTCATAGACGTCGCCTTCCGCTCCCGGCGCCCGCTCGATGCTCCCCCAGACGCCGATCTGGGCGTCGAAATCCTCGCGGACGATTTTCCGCATCGCCGCCATGTCCAACTCGGGCGATGGAGTGAGCTTATAGGCGCCGCAGTAGCCGCGCACCTCGTGCATCGATTCGGGAATAATGAACCCGCCGGTGCGCGAGAGCTTCGTCCAGATCATGTCGCCCAACATCCGGCCGTAACGTCCGTCGTCGAACTTCGAGACGAAATCGAAGGGGATCACAACCTTGCGTGCATCGGCCGCGTGGACGGAAGAGAGCGACAAGATCAGAAGGAGGAAAATGGAAATTGAAAATTGAATGAGTCCACACGAAACGGCTCGTTTCAGAATTTTCAATTTGCAATCCTTACTTACCATCCGAATCATCTCCGGTTCCGCTGTCGCCCTTCGACAACCGCTCGAAGTATCGCCGGTTTAGCTCCTCCCATCCAGCGGGCGAGGGATCGTGCATGCTTACTACAGCACCGTTGATTGCATCAATCTCGGTGGGGCTATTCC
>JAUWPQ010000304.1 GCA_030611515.1 Planctomycetota bacterium
GCTGGGCGGCAATCTGATAATCGAGGGGGACAATCTTGCGGCGCTCAAGTCGCTTCTGCCCACCCACGCCGGAAAGGTGAAGTGCGTCTACATCGACCCGCCGTACAACACCGGCAACGAGTGTTGGGTCTACAACGACAACCTGACGCAGCCGCAGTTCAAGGAGTGGATCGGCCGGACCGTCGGCAAGGAAGGCGACGACGCCACCCGCCACGACAAGTGGTGCTGCATGATGTATCCGCGGCTGCAACTCCTAAAGGAATTGCTACGGGAGGATGGCTCCATTTGGGTGTCGATCGACGATAATGAGATTGACCATCTGCGAATGATGATGGACGAGATTTTTGGAACCGATTGCTTTGTAGCCCAGATTACAGTGCTAAATAACCGCAAGGGCCGCGGTCTGCGGGGAGGATTCGCACAGAGCCACGACTATCTGTTGGTCTACTCGAAGCGTCCGGATGGCTGCGAGTTCAAAACGCCAAAAAGCGTTGCGCAAATTCGTGACGAGTACACGCTGCACGATGATTCGGGTGTGTACCGGCTATTGGAGTTGCGTAACACGCACCGCGAGTTCGGAAAACACAACCGTAAGAACCTGTTTTTTCCGCTTTTCATTTCAACGAGCGACGGCAGTGTCAGTCTGGAGCAGCGGCCCAGGGACAAGAAAATTGAGCCAATTTGGGATGATGGCTTCGAGGGTTGCTGGTCTTGGGGCCAAAACAAGGTGCGTAATAACGCAAATGAGTTGGTCGGTCGCCGTGTGAACGGCAACGGCAATTGGAAGGTGTACCGAAAATCGCGGCCTACACCATTGAAACCAAAAACCGTGTGGCTCAAGAAAGGCTTTCTAACGGAGAAAGGACAGCCACTTTTGACCGAGATATTCGGAAGCCGAGTGTTTCATGCCCCCAAGCCGCTCGACTTGATGTTGGAAATTCTGCGATTTTCGACCAATGAAGGCGATATTGTCCTTGATTCGTGTGCGGGATCGGGAACAACGGCGCATGCGGTGTTGGCCATAAATGCCGATGCCAAGACGGCACGTCATTTCGTGCTGGTTCAGCAACCTTACGACACGAAGGAACAACAAAATAAGCGGGTAAATATCTGTCAGACGGTGACTGTCGAGCGAGTGCGGCGAGTAATCACAGGTAAATGGGCTATTGGAAAACGCCCCGCTCTTGACGGCACCTTTAGCTATGCAACTATTGGCGAGCCGTTGTTCGGCGAGTACCGGGACTTCGGCAAAAAGTTGCCGACGTACGAGGAGGTCGCCAAGTATGTTTTCTACACCGAGACGAGCCGGGAGATCGACCTGAAAAAGATCAACGAGAAGAGCGGGTTGATCGGCTCGACCGACGTGGCCGGGGGTACGAGCTATTACCTGCTCTACACGCCCAACCGGACCGCCGACCGGGAAATGAGCCTCACCACGCTCAAGCAACTGCTCAAGAAGGATAAGCGGAAGCAGTGGGTCATATATTGCGAGAAGATTTGGCTGCATCCCGAGGAATTGCGGCAGTTCGAGCGAGAAAACGGCAAACGGATTCGGCCGATGCTGGTTCCCTTTGGGCTGAAATAGGGTTGCCGCGATGGACTTGAAGATATATCAACGCCGCGTGGTGGATGAGGTCCACGCCTATCTCCGGGCGGTTGCCCGCGAGCGCGCCGACGGCAACCGGAAACACGCCTCGTTGGACGCCTGGGAGGCGATGCGGCTGGGCGTTTATTCGGAGCGCCGCAACGGACTTGGCGACGATCTGCCCACGTTTTGCATCAAAGTCCCCACCGGCGGCGGCAAGACGCTGTTGGCCACGCAAATCCTCGGCTCGATCCACCGCACGCTTCTGACCGACCGAAACGGGGCGGGGCTGATTCTCTGGGTAGTGCCCAGCAGTCAGATATACCGCGACACGCTGCGGCGGCTGCGCGATCGCGGCGATATGTACCGGCTGATGCTCGAGCACTCGGTGAGCCGGCGGATCGAGATATGGGAGAAGCATGAGATAGCCCGGCTCTCGCCGGCGCGGCTGCGTGAATGTCTGAATATCTTGATGGTGCAGCTTGCCAGCACGAACCGCGAGACGAAGGAGCAGTTGAAGTTTTTCAGCGACAGCGGCGGGAACATCGTCCGGCACTTCCCGCCCGAGGACGACCCGGCGGCGCACAAGGCATTGAAGGAACGGATCGGCAACTTGGACATGCTCGTCGAGGACGAGGCGCGGGGTAATTATCTGGCCAAGACCTCGATCGGCAATCTGGTGAAACTATGCCAACCGGCGGTGATCCTCGACGAGGGGCACAAAGCCACGAGCACTCTGGCCCGTCGAACCATCGAGGAGTTCAACGCCTCGGTGGTCGTGGAGCTTTCAGCCACGCCGAAGAAGGGGACCAACATCGTCTGTCGCGTGACGGGGCAGGAATTGCTCGATGAGGAGATGATCAAACTGCCGCTGAACATCGCCACCAGCGGGCAGCGGTCGTGGAAGAATGTTCTCACCCAAGCCCGCGACAAGCGCGCTTCGCTGGAGCGAAAGGCCCGCGAGTATTTCACTCAAACCGGCGGTGAGCGATTGATCCGTCCGATAGTATTGGTTCAGGTCGAGCGCACCGGCCGCGACCAGCGGGGCCAAAAGTTCATCCATGCCGAGGACGTGGCGGAGTTTTTGGCCCAGCGGCTTTCGGTGCCGGCCGAGGCCATTCGCATCAAATCGGCGGAAAACGACGGCCTGGAGAATATCGACCTGACGGACCCCGGTTGCCCGGTCGAATGGATCATCACCAAGAGCGCATTGCAGGAAGGCTGGGATTGTCCGTTTGCATATATTCTGGCGTCGTTGAACAACACGGGCAGCGGACTGAGTATGACGCAACTGGTGGGGCGCGTGCTGCGTCAACCATATCAGCAGCGGACTCCTTTCCCTGAATTGAACGAAAGCTACGTCTATTGTCTCCACCAGCGGGCCGGCGAAATCGCCAAGCAAGTCAAAACGGCACTGGAAAGGGAAGGATACGAGGGAGACCTGGAGGGGATGGTGGTGGACGCGGACGGAGACGGCGGCCATAGGGCGCAACGAACCGTCGCCATCCGGCCCTTGTTTGCCGAGTTGTACACCAAGCCGTTCGAGGGCAAGATTTATCTGCCGCGGTTTTGCGTGAAGGAGGGGAGCGGAAAGAGCGCCCGCTTTCGGCCGCTGGATTATTTCGAGCATTTGATCAGCCGCGTCGACGTGAACGACTTTGCGTACCGAAAAATCGACTGGCCGCTGGTGGACGAGATTAAGAAGGCAAAAGACCGTTTTTACCGCATCAGCATCGGCACGGAATTGACCCGGGAATATGAGACGGACGTCGATCTGATGGAAACGGACGAGCAAGTCCTGGCCTGGATAGCCGCCAGCTTGCGGTTCGATTTTCTCAGTTTCAAACAGCTTCAAACGGTTGTCCGCAAAGTCTACGAACGGTTGTTGAGAATGGAGCTGCGGGAACTGCTGCAAAATCGGCTTGCTCTAGTGAAATCCGTGGTCCGGGACAAAATCGAGGGATTCATCCAAAGCGAATTGGACCGCCAGACCGAAGCGGCTTTCGGTGAGTATTTTGACCGAGGCTCGATACAATTTTACTTGGAGTGCGCCGAATGTCGGTTTGAAATACCATCCTCGATTAGTATTTCCTCCCAGCGGCCGCTCGTGCCGCTGACCCACGATGACGGCCGGCAAGTGCAGCGCTCGCTATTTGATTTCGTGGAGCGCGAGAGCCAGAATGAATATGAACGCGCCGTGGCGTTGGTGCTCGACCGCAACGCCGACGTGTTGTGGTGGTATCGCAACCGCGTGGGCCCCGAGAACTTTATGATTCAGGGATACCGTCGCCACAGAATATATCCCGATTTTGTGGTGCAACAGACCCACGAGGGCAAGTCCCATCATCGCGTACTAGTGATCGAGAGCAAGGGCGCGCATCTCGAAGGAAACCCCGACACTACGTATAAGCGCAAAGTAGCCGGTTACTTTGATCGAGTGGGAAAAAAAGTCACCTGGCAACAACTTAGCTCCGATTTCAAGGACCATGTGTTCCGGTTTCAGATACTGGACGAGGCACAGCCTTTGGGCCGCGACTGGCGAGACGAGTTGCGCGACTTGCTGGTAAAGTGAAAGAGGG
>JAUWPQ010000077.1 GCA_030611515.1 Planctomycetota bacterium
AAGACTTCTCCGACCGTGTAGGGGTGGGACACAGGCGTGTGGAAATTACCGTGAATTTTTCCCGATAGGCCATTGACGCCTTTGGACGATGATGATAGCATTTGTAGTTTTCCGCCCTTTGGGTGGAGTGTTGCTTGGCAAGTCGGCGGTTGAATTACCCGGAGGACTTCCGTGGCCGGTCATACTAGCGAGATTATCCGCATTCGGATGGAAGCGTACGATCACGCGATCCTGGATCAAAGCGCGATCGACATCGTGGATACGGCGAAGCGGACCGGTTCGGTGGTCCACGGCCCGATCCCACTGCCGACGCGCATCGAGCGGTACACGGTCCAATCGAGTCCGCACGTGGATAAGAAGGCCCGCCAGCAGTTCGAGATTCGCACGCACAAGCGGTTGATCGACATTATGCAGGCGACGGCAAAGACCATCGAGGCGCTGAACAAGTTGAGTTTGCCGGCTGGCGTGGACATCAAAATTAAGGCCACTAGCAGCCACTAGCGGGACAAAAAAATATGAAACGGAAGCTCGGCAGGTAATGTCGGCCGTAGGCCGGCCGTTCCCGCCGGCGACGTATTACAAAGGCAGCGAGCCATGGTAGCAGGATTGCTCGGCCGCAAGGTCGGGATGACGCAGATTTTCGATTCAGTAGGCCAGGTAATCCCGGCAACCGTGATTCAGGCTGGCCCTTGCCACGTCCTTCAATTGCGGACCGTGGAGCGCGACGGCTACGAAGCCGTTCAGTTGGGCTACCTCGACAAACCTCGCCGCCTTGCCGGTCGCTCCGTCCGCGGACACGTCGCCAAACTCGAAAGCAAGCGGCAGAAGCGCCGCGCCGCCGGCGGCATGGAGGCCGTACCCAAGGCCGATTGCGAGCCAAAGCGTTGGGTTCGGGAGTTTCGAGGCCCGATCGAAGGTCTCCAAGTCGGCCAGGAATTGAAGGTCGACGTCTTCTCCGAAATCGTGGCCGTCGACGTGGTCGGCACCAGCAAAGGCCGCGGGACCGCCGGCGTGATGAAGCGGCACGGCTTCCACGGACAGCGGGCCTCGCACGGCGTCAAAAAGGTACATCGGCACGCCGGTTCGACCGGCTGCTGCACCGATCCTCACCGCATCTTCAAGGGCCGGCGGATGCCGGGCCACTACGGCGCCGTGCGCCGCACCGTCCGCAACCTGAAAGTCGTCCAAGTGGACGTGGAAAACAACCTGCTGGTGGTTCGTGGGGCGATCCCCGGGCCAAACGGCGGCTATGTGATGATTCAGCAGACGAATAAGTTGTAAACGAGGGACGAGGGGTGAGGGACGAGGGATGAGGGATGGCCGGTTCACCGGCCATTGAAGAGACAAGAGACAAGAGATAAGGTATACGCAATGGTCAACTTACCGATATACGATCGCACCGGGGCCGAGATCGGCAAGTACGAGATCGATCCCGCGCGATTGGCCCCGCGCATCAGCAAGCAGTTGTTGCACGACGCCGTGGTGATGTACCAGACCAATTTGCGTCAAGGCTCGGCGAGCACCAAGACCCGCTCGGAAGTGGCGGGTACGACTAAGAAGATGTATCGCCAGAAGGGAACGGGTAACGCGCGGGCCGGCTCGCGCCGCAGCGGTATCCGCCGCGGTGGCGGGCACATCCACGCCAAAAAGCCGCGCGACTGGTCGTACCGGCTGCCGAAGAAGGCCCTCCGGTTGGCCACGCGAATGGCCCTGGCCTCACGCATCGCCGACGACGAAGTCACGCTGATCGACCAGCTCTCCTTCGAGCAGCCAAGGACGCAGGAAGCGGTTTCCATCCTGAAAGCATTAAAGCTGAGCGACATCACCTTGCTGGTAGCCGTGCCCGATTATGACATTAACGTGTACAAGAGCCTTCGCAACCTGACCGGCGTGTCGGTTTCTCCGGTGGCGGAGCTAAACGCGTTGAGCGTGTTGACTCCTAAGCGGTTGTTGATGACCACCTCGGCGTTGGAGGCGTTCCAGAAAGCGGCGACCGCCGGTCGCGACCAATGCGAAACCGCAAACGAGACATAAAGCCGCGACCGATGGTCGCGCCCAATGCGAAGCCGCAAGCGGCATAACGCGATAATACTGAGGAAATAGACGATGGCCCGAGACGCCACCAAAACCGCCCTGAAGTTGGAGCCGCACCAGATCATCCTTCGGCCGCTGGTGACCGAAAAGGGGATGCACAAGGCGACCCGCTGCAACGCTTATGCCTTCGAGGTGAGCCGGATGGCGGGCAAGGACGACGTCCGCCGGGCCGTGGAGGATCTGTTTGACGTAAAGGTGGTGCGGGTGAACATCCAGAACCGCAAGGGCAAGCCCCGCCGGGCACGATTTCGCAAGGGAACCACCGCCGCTTGGAAAAAGGCCATTGTCACTTTGGACCCGGAACATAGGATTAGCTTCTTCTAAAAAGTTGTCAGTTGTCAGTTTTTTCTACTGACAACTGAAAACTGATAACTGAAAACTCTCTCATGGGCATCCGCAAATACAATCCGACCAGTCCTGGCCGCCGCGGCGCGACCGTGAGCGACTTCGTCGAGTTGACCCCCGGCGCTAAGCCGGTGAAGGCTCTGCTGAAGACGAAGCGGCGCAAGGGCGGCCGGAACAACCAGGGCATAATCACTGCACAGCATCGCGGCGGCGGTCATAAGCGGCAGTTGCGGAAAATCGACTTCCGCCGCGACAAGGATGGAGTCCCCGCCGTGGTCAACTCTATCCAGTACGATCCGAACCGCAGTGCCCGGATCGCCTTGTTGCACTACGTGGACGGCGAGAAACGATACATCCTCGCGCCGGAAGGGCTGAAAGCGGGCGACCAGGTCCTTAGCGGTCCGGACGCCTCGATTTCGGTCGGCAACTGCCTGCCTCTGTCGGCCATTCCGCTGGGTACGGACGTTCACAACGTCGAGATGCTGCCCGGACGCGGCGGAGTGCTGTGCCGCTCGGCCGGTATCCGCGCCTCGTTGGCCGCCCGCGACGCCGATTGGGCGCAGATCAACCTCCCCAGCGGAGAGATTCGCCGCGTACCCTCCGCTTGTCGGGCGACAATCGGCGTGGTTGGCAACTCCGACCACATGGGAATTGTCTTGGGTAAAGCCGGCCGCAAACGGTGGCTTGGCCGGCGTCCCCACGTCCGCGGCACCGCCATGAATCCCGTCGATCATCCCCACGGCGGCGGAGAGGGTCGAACCAAGGGCGGGCGGCATCCGGTTAGCCCTACCGGAAAGTCGGCAAAGGGCGGCGGTACCCGAAAACGGAAAAAACCATCGAACAAAGCGATTGTCCGACGACGGAAATCGCGGCGGTATGGACAGTTGAAGATTAAATAGTGGCCAGTGGTCAGTGAATGACAGAGCAGGGAAATTACATTTGGGGAGAGCGTTTTTTGCATCATCGGTTTTGTGGTGGATATCCTCGACAAAACACACTGAAAAATACACTGGCCACTGACCACTAACCACTGGCCACTATTATCATGGGAAGATCACTGAAAAAAGGTCCGTTCATCACCCCGAAGCTGTTTCTGAAGGTACAGAAACAGAACGACGCGGGGACGAAGGAACCGATCAAGACCTGGGCCAGGGCATGTACGATCGTGCCGGAGTTCGTCGGGCACACGTTCATGGTCCACAACGGCAGGGTACACCTCAAGGTGTTTGTGACCGAGGAGATGGTTGGACATCGGCTGGGTGAATTCTCGCCGACGCGGACGTTCCGCGGACACGGCGGCAAAGGCAAGCGATAGGGACGGCACGATGGCTTACAAGGCGACACACAGATTCGCGCGGATCAGCGCCACAAAGGTGCGCCCGCTGGCCGACTTGATTCGCGGCAAGCTGGCCGACGACGCCCTGGACATCCTCAAGTATCAGCCGCAGCGCGGGGCGCGGATGTTGGAAAAGGTGCTCCGCAGCGCACTGAGCAACGCCGAGGACCGCCGCGCGCAAAACCTGCACCACCTGATGGTGGCCGATTGCCGTGTGGACGGCGGGCCGATGTTCAAGCGGATGCGCCCACATGCCCGCGGTATGTCCTCGGTCATCAAAAAACGATTTTCGCACATCCACGTGGCACTGGAATAGCACATGGGTCAAAAAGTCAATCCTATTGGATTTCGCACCGGCATTATGATCGGTTGGAAGAGTCGGTGGTACGCCTCGAAGCAGGAGTTCGCCGACTTGCTGGTCGAGGACTATAAAATCCGCAAGTTCGTCAAGGGCCGCAAGGACAAGTTCGGCAAGCCGTTGTATCCGGCGATCGCCAAGATCGAGATCGAGCGCACCCGCGACGAAGTAAAGGTGGTGTTGTTTTCGGCCCGGCCGGGTATTTTGATCGGACGGAAGGGAGAGCGGGTCGAGGAGTTGCAGAAAGAACTGCAAGAAAAGACCAAACGGCGGATAAACATCAAGATCGAGGAGATCAATCGCCCCGAACTGGTGGCCCAACTGGTGGCCGAGGACATCGCCGAGCAGTTGGCCAAACGGTCCGGCTTCCGGCGGACCATGAAAAGGTCGCTCGAACAAACGATGGAGGCGGGAGCAAAGGGAATCAAGATTCAGTTGTCCGGCCGACTGGGTGGGGCGGAAATGTCGCGCCGCGAGAAACAAATCGCCGGCTCCATTCCGCTGAGCACCTTGCAGGCAAAAATCGATTACGGCTTCACCGAAGCGATGATCGCTCAAGGACACATCGGCGTACAAGTGTGGATCAACCAGGGAACCTACAGCGAGGACCAGACCGATGGCGCTGATGCCAAAACGGGTCAAGCACCGAAAAAGTCAAAGAGGACGTATAAAAGGTAATGCCTCGAGGGGCAACCGCGTCGTCTTCGGCGATTACGGCTTGCAGTCGATGCAAGGCGGCTGGATCAGCGCGCAGACGATCGAGGCCGGCCGCATCGCCGCCCAGCAATACCTTCGCAGCGAAGGCCGGCTCTACATCCGCGTCTTCCCTCACAAGCCGATCACCTCCATCCCCTTGGAAACCCGCATGGGCAAAGGGAAGGGTGAGCCGGAATATTGGGCCGCGGTGGTCAGGCCGGGAACGGTGTTGTACGAAATCGGCGGCATTTCCGAGGAGGCCGCGCGGCTTTGTTTCACCCGCCTGGCTCACAAAATGCCGGTCAAAGTGCGTTTCCTCCGACGACGACCAATATAGGAAAAGCGGCCAGTGGCCAGTGGTCAGTGGCCAGTATGGGATAAGTCAACAAAAACGGATCACTGGCCACTAAGAGACCTAGCGATGACCAAGGCTTCCGAACTTCGAGACATGAGCGACGAGCAGTTGGTGTTGACCCTGAAGGAGACGGCCGGCAACTTGTTCCATCTGCGGCTTCAGGCACAGACGGAACGGCTCGACGCTCCCAGCGAATTGCGAAAACAACGACGCTTGATCGCCAGGATCAAGACGCTTCAGAACCATCGCCGGCGCGCCGCCGATAAAGACGCGGCCGTCGGTCGCGACGTCGTCGAAGCGGGCGCCGAGAAACAGGGATAAGACCCATGCCTAAGCGAGTACAAACCGGGATCGTCACCAGCGACAAGATGGCAAAGACCCGCCGGGTGGAGATTCCACGGCTGGTTAAGCATCCGCGGTACGGAAAGTACGTCCACCGCAAAACCGTCTGCCACGTGCATGACGAGAACAACGAGTCTAGCGTCGGCGACTTGGTGGAAATCGTCGAATCGCGGCCGATGTCGAAGACTAAGCGATGGGCTTTGACCCGGGTGGTGGAGAAAGGGCGGATGATCGACCTGGCGGCGATGCGGGCCGCCGCGCAACGCGACGATGCCCGGCAGGAGGCCGAGAAGGAACAACCATGATTCAGATGCAAACCCGCTTGGCCGTGGCCGACAACACCGGAGCCAAGGAACTTATGTGCATCAAGGTGCTGGGGGGATCGCGGAAGCGGTTCGCCCGGGTGGGCGACGTCATCGTCTGCAGCGTTAAGGCCGTCACCTCGGGCGGAGACCTGAAAAAAGGGACGGTGGTCCGGGCGGTGATCGTCCGCTGCAAGCAGCCCACCCGACGGGCCGACGGCAGCTATGTCCGCTTCGACAGCAACGCGGCGGTGATTATCGACAACGATCGGAACCCAAAAGGAACGCGAATCTTCGGCGCCGTCGCCCGCGAACTGCGAGACCGGAACTTCATGAAAATCGTTAGCCTTGCGAACGAGGTGGTGTGATGCGAATAAAGACTAACGATACCGTAAAAGTGATCGCCGGCGACGACCGCGGGGCCACCGGCAAGGTGCTCCGCGTGGAACGCAAGGCGGGCAAACTGATCGTCGAGGGCGTCAACCGTGTGTACAAACACGTCCGCCGCAGCCAGAAGAACCCGCAGGGTGGCCGGCTCTCGAAGGAAATGCCGGTCCGCACCAGCAACGTGATGTTGGTGTGCGAGGCGTGTGGCGCCGCCACTCGCCTCGGCGTGCGATACCTGGACAACGGCGTCAAGGAACGTTATTGCAAAAAATGCGGCGCCGGCAACGGCCAATTGTCTCCGCCAAAGGACCGCTACGCAAAGGGAAAATAACTCATTGTGGTGCAGGCGTCCCGCCTGCTGGATATGTTGCCGGCGAGACGCCCGCGCCACAAAAAATAACGCGAACCGAAAATGACCGCAGATAAAGCGAAAAAACCGAAAAAGGCCGCCAAGGCCGAGAAACCGCAAGAGCCGGAAGTGGTCCCAGTCCCGCGGTTGCAGGAAAAGTACGTAAAGGAAATCCTGCCGGGGCTGGCCGAGAAGTTCGGCCGCGCGAACCGGATGTCTTTGCCGCGACTCGAAAAAATCGTCATCAACATGGGAGTGGGCAAGGCCATCGGCGAAAAAAAATACCTGGAGGAAGCCGTCGAGGCGCTAAAACAGATTTCCGGACAAAAGCCGACGATCGCGATCAGCCGCAAGTCGATCGCCAATTTCAAGCTCCGCGAGGGAATGGCCATCGGCTGCAAGGTAACGCTGCGAGGAAAGCGGATGTACGAGTTCCTCGACCGGCTGGTCTCGCTGGCCTTGCCCCGGGTGCGCGACTTTCGAGGCTTGTCCCCGAACGCCTTCGACGGCCGGGGAAACTTCAACCTGGGGTTGACTGAGTTGTTGGTGTTCCCGGAACTGAATCCCGACAAGTTTTCCTTCACCCAGGGGATGAACATTACGTTGGTCACGAGTGCCGACAACGACGACGAGGCGCGCGTATTGTTGAAGGAGTTGGGAATGCCGCTACGGGCGGCATAGAGAAGTGGCCAGTGGCCAGTGGCTAGTGGCTAGTGGCTAGTGGCTAGTGGCCAGTGGCTAGTGGCTAGTGGCCAGTGGCCAGAAATGATTTATTAACTTTCCAAATACCATCGTCCACTGACCACTGACCACTGACCACTGACCACTGACCACTGACCACTGACCACTGACCACTGACCACTGACCACTGACCACTGACCACTGACCACTACAAATGGCAAGTAAATCGAAGATCGCCAAGTCACTGAGGCAGCCCAAGTTCTCGACCCGCCATGTGCGGCGGTGTCGGATTTGCGGGCGTCCGCGGGCTGTGTACCAGAAGTTTGGAATTTGCCGGATTTGCTTCCGAAATCTCGCCGACGGAGGATTGATTCCCGGCGTCCGCAAAGCGAGTTGGTAAAGAGACCCTGTTGCAGGTCAAAGAATTAATGTCCGAGGCCGATTTCGCCGAGTAACCGCCGAACCGCCGCGACATTGCTTTACGTAGGACCATAAAACCGATGATGACCGACCCGATCGCCGACATGTTGACCCGTATCCGCAACGCGGTGCGCGTCGAACGGCCCCAAGTCGAAATGCCGCTGTCCAAGATCAAACGGGGATTGGCGGAAGTGTTGAAGCGCGAAGGATATATTTGGGATTGGGAGGAAGTGGAGGATAAACCGGCAAGCCACCTGCGCGTTCACCTGAAATACGGCCCGAACGGAGAGCGGGTGATCCGCCGCATCCGACGGATCAGTAAGCCGGGGCGGCGCGTCTACAGCGGCGCCACCGAGTTGAAGCCGATCCTCGGCGGGCTGGGAATCTGCATTATCAGCACCAGCCGTGGAGTGATCAGCGACCGAGAGGCCAGGCAACGAAAACTTGGCGGAGAGGTGCTCTGCGAGGTCTGGTAGGATAGTGGCCAGTGGCCGGTGGCCAGTGGCCAGTAATAAAAACAACAACTAACAACTAACCACTGGCCACTGGCCACTAACCACTTACATCAATGTCGCGGATCGGAAATCAACCGGTGCAGATACCCGCTGGGGTGAAGGTCCAATTGGCCGACTGCATGGTCACCATCGAAGGTCCCAAGGGAAAGCTCCAATGGGAGCATCGCCCCGAGGTCTCCATGGCCCACGACGAGCAGGCCAACGCCATTGTCGTTACCCGGCGCGACGATCAACGCACCAGCCGCGCACTGCACGGGCTGAGTCGCGCGCTGGTGGCCAACATGGTCGTCGGCGTCACTCAGGGTTATGAAAAGCGGCTGGAAATACATGGTGTCGGCTACCTTGCCGCCGTCCAAGGCAACGTGCTCCAACTCCGCGTGGGACTGGCAAACGAACTCCAGGTTCCAATCCCCGACGGAGTGACCGTGGCCGTACCCGACCAGCAGCATATCGTGATCCAAGGGATCGACAAGCAAAAGGTCGGCCACTTTGCCGCCTCCGTCAGAGCGTTGCGGAAGCCGGAGCCGTACAAGGGCAAGGGCATCCGCTACCTTGGTGAGGTGGTCCGCCGCAAACAGGGCAAGGCAATGGTGAAATAATACATTTCGAGTTGGGATGGCAGTTTAACTGCCACCCCAACGGATGTGAGATATAATGCCGCGACCAAAAGGCCGCGGGGAGAAATACGCGATGAAACACGAAAAACAAATCGGTCGGCAGCGAAAGCGAAGGGCCTTTCGGATTCGCAACCGGCTGAAACACGACACCAGCCGACCCCGGCTGTGCGTATTCCGCAGCCTGCAGAATTGTTACGCCCAGATTATCGACGACGGCGAGGGCAAGACTCTGGCCGCCGCCGGCACCCGCGACAAACAACTCCGTGAGGAAATCCGCTACGGCGGCAACAAGGCGGCCGCCGCCGCGGTGGGTAAGGAAATTGCCCGGCGGGCATTGGCCGCGGGCGTAAAAGAAGTCGTCTTCGATCGACGCGAGTACAAGTATCACGGCCGCATGGCCGCACTGGCCGACGCCGCCAGAGAAGCTGGATTGGTTTTTTAGTGGAAACTGGAGAGTGCGAAACCGCAAGCGACATTTTTATCTGCTCCCTGACCTCTGACCTCTGACCTCTGCCCATGTCAACCGACGAAATCCAAGGACAACTGATCGACAAGGTCATCAAGATTCGGCGTTGCGCCGCGGTGGTCAAAGGCGGCCGGCGTTTCAGCTTCACGGCGCTGGTGGTCGTCGGCGACGGCCAGAGCAAAGTGGGCTGGGGATACGGCAAGGCCAACGAGGTGCCGCCGGCGGTGGCAAAGGCCGTCAAGGACGGCTCCCGCAACATGATGACCGTTCACATGGAGGGAACCACCATTCCCCACACGGTCACGGGTCAGTTTGGCGCGGCCCGGGTGATCCTCGTGCCCGGCGGGCCTGGCACCGGTGTGATTGCCGGGGCGGTCGTCCGTGCCGTGTGCGAAGCCTGCGGACTGAAAGACATCTTGACCAAGAGCTTCGGCTCGAACAATTCGACCAACCTCGTAAAGGCCACCCTTAACGCCCTCAAGCAACTCCGCTCGCAAAGCGAAGTCGAACGCCTGCGGGGAGTATCGCTCACATGAACCTTAACGACATCCATCGCGGAATACGGAAAAACAAGTCGCGGAAGCGCGTCGGTCGCGGGCCGGGGTCCGGCCACGGAAAAACCGCCACGCGCGGACACAAGGGACAACGCTCTCGGGCCGGATCCTCCTCGCTGGCGGTATTCGAGGGGGGGCAAATGCCGCTGGTCCGCCGCATCCCAAAACGTGGTTTCAACAACCGTTGGGCCGAGCAGGTGGCCATCGTCAACCTCGACTCGTTGGAAAATCACTTCCAAAACGGTGAGGAGGTCTCGCCCGAATCGCTCGAAGACAAGGGCCTCTTGAAGGGACGCTACGATCTGCTGAAGGTGCTGGGGAACGGAGGGTTGACCAAAAACCTGAAGGTTTCGGCCCATCGTTTCAGCCGGTCGGCAACCGAAAAGATCGAAAAGGCCGGCGGCCAGACCGTTGTCCTGCCCGGCAAGGCGCCGGTGGTGAAGAACAAAATGCGTCACAAGGTGTCTGGGAGTAAGTCATGAGGAAAGACAAGGAGACAGGGAGACAAGGAGGCAAGGAGACAAGGAAACAAGGAGACATTGCGCCGTCCGTACTTTCCCCGACTCCTTGCCTCCTTGCCTCCTTGTCTCCTTGTCTCCCTGTCTCCCCCTCTGTTTGCTCCCCACCCCCTAGCAGATGGATCGAGCCATGTGGGAAAAGATTCGCGTAATCTTTACCGTTCCGGAATTGCGGCAGAAGATTCTGCTGACCCTTGGCCTGCTGGCCATCTACCGGATCGGCTGGCAGATTACCCTGCCGATCGTCGATCCCGGTAAGATGACCGCTTTCTTTTCGCAAAGCACCGGCGGCCTGGGGGCTTTGATCGATCAGATGTCCGTCTTCAGCGCCAGCCAGCTCAGCCAGGCGACGATCTTCGGCCTGGGGATCATGCCCTACATCTCCGCCTCGATTATCTTCCAATTGCTCGGCAGCGTCTATCCGCCGCTGGAGAAGCTGAAAAAGGAAGGTGAAAGCGGGCAGAAAAAAATCAACGAGTACACCCGCTACGCCACCGTCATTCTGTGCATCGGTCAAAGCTGGTTCTACGTGGGCTTCCTTATACAAAACAAGCTGATCCACGAGCAGTTCCTCACCGCCGGTGGATCACTGCCGTTCAGTTGGCAGCTCGTCGGCGTGATGACGATGACCGCCGGCACGGTGTTTCTAATGTGGCTGGGTGAGCAAATCGACGAATACGGGATCGGCAACGGCATCAGCCTGTTGATCATGGCCGGCATTCTTGCCCGAATGCCATCGGCCTTTTATCTGGACATCGTCAAGCCGATTTCCAAAACCGGATTGGAACTGGGAGGAGGCGGCCGCGGCGCCATCGGCGTCGAGACGCTGCTGCTCCTGGCCGTGCTGTTTGCGGGCGTGGTGGTGGGTATTGTGCTGATTACCCAGGGCCAGCGACGCATTCCCACCCAAAGCGCCAAACACGTTCGCGGACGGCGAGTCTACGGCGGCACGCGGCAATACCTGCCGCTACGGATCAATCAGGCCGGCGTGATGCCCATCATCTTCGCCAGCAGCTTGTTGTTGTTTCCCTCGGTAATCTTCCAGTATCTGTCCCAATCAAACCCGGCCTTCTGGGGACCGATCGAACAGGCCTTCGCTCGCGGCGACTCCTGGGTCTACAATGTCCTCTATATCGTCTTGATCTACTTCTTCTGCTACTTCTGGACCGCCATCTCCTTCAATCCCAAGGACATGTCGGACAACCTGAAAAATTACGGCACCTTTATTCCGGGATACCGGCCGGGCAGACGCACGGCCGACTACCTGGAAAAAGTAATGGTCCGGATCACCTACGTCGGCGCCGGTTTTCTCGCCGCCGTCGCCATTATTCCCACGATAGTGTCGGCCTTGGCGAACATCCCCTTTGGGTTGGCCAGCTTCTACGGCGGCACCAGTCTGCTGATCGCCGTCAGCGTGGCCTTCGACGTGGTGCAGAAAATCGACAGCCACTTGGTGATGAGGAATTACAAGGGACTCTTGGAGAAAGGGTAGGAGGAAGGGATGAGGGATGAAGGATGAAGGATGAAGGTTTTACGTGATAGCGATTGATGGAACGTGGTTATTAAGGGTTTTCTTTTGAACCTTGAACCTTGAACCTTTGACCTTGTTGACAACACGGGATATGTAATCATGCGCGTAATATTCATCGGTCCGCCCGGCGCGGGCAAAGGGACTCAAGCACAGCGGCTGGTCGAATTGTACGGGCTGGCCCACCTCTCCACCGGCGACATGCTCCGCGCCGCGCGCGACGCGAAGACGGAAATCGGACTGAAGGCCGACGAGTACATGTCTTCCGGGGCCTTGGTGCCCGACGAACTGATCGTGACGATCATCGTCGAACGGCTCGGGCAACCGGATTGCCGGAACGGATACCTATTGGACGGTTTCCCACGGACGATCGCCCAGGCCCAGGCGCTCGACGAGATGTTGGCCGACAAAGGAACCCCGCTGGACGCGGCACTGGAACTGAAAGTGCCCGAGGAGGAGCTTTTCCGGCGATTGGCCGAACGCGGCCGGGCCGACGACTCCCCCGAGGTGATCCGCCAACGGCTGGACGCCTACCGCAAGCAGACCAAGCCGCTGTTGGACTATTACAACCAACAAAAATTGTTCGTGAGCATCGACGGATTGGGGACGGAGGACGAAATTTTCGACCGCGCCAAGGCGGTCTTGGACAAGCTTTTGTAGCAGGCGACGTTAGTTTTTGATCGGGAGTCGACAGGAGTGGAGATATTACGGTCACCGCGTGAGATCGCCGAGATGCGCAAGGCCGGGCTGCTGGTCTGGCAGGTGCATCGGCGGATCGGGGCGATGATCCGCCCAGGCGTGACCACCGCGGAACTCGACGCGATGGTGGACGGCTTTTTCGCCCAACACAACGCCACGCCGCTGTTCAAGAAAGTGCCGGGCACCGTGCCGTTCCCCGCCGCCACCTGTATCTCGGTAAACGAGGAAGTGGTCCACGGAATCCCCGGCCCCCGAAAGTTGGTGGAGGGAGACATCGTCAGCATCGACACCGGATGCAAGCTGAACGGCTGGTGCGGCGACGCGGCGGCGACCTATGCCGTTGGCCGGATCGAGCCCGACGTGCGGCGCCTGCTGGACGTCACCCGAAACGTATTGAGCCTGTCGATAGCATTGTTGGACCGCCGCCCCCGTTGGAGTCAGGTCGCCAAGGAGATGGAGGCTTACGTGAAGAAACACAAGTTTTCGGTGGTCGAGGCGTTCGTCGGCCACGGCATCGGCCGCGACATGCACGAAGACCCCCAGGTACCCAACTTCGTCAACCGCCAACTCCGCCGGGGTAGCGGCGACTTCCGACTCACCCCGGGATTGGTCATCGCCATCGAGCCGATGGTGAACATGGGCACGAAACGGGTCCGCGCCAAGGCCGACCACTGGACCCAAGTAACTGCCGACGGCCGACCCAGCGCCCACTTCGAGCACACCGTGGCCATTACCGAAAACGGTCCTCGGGTGCTGACCGCGGGACCGAACGGAGAGACTTGGTAAGCGGTGACGAACGACGAACGTCAAATGGCGAAACGAGAGACCTTCGATATGCTGAAGCATAACCTACTAATTTCACGAGGTCGCCGCCCGATTGTCCCACCCGCCGGATGTATGCTCAGCCCCTCCATTCCGGCCCCCTTGTGCAAGAATCGGGCCGAAAAGAGCTTTTTCTTTGCCGGGGGGGCTTGTGTGTATTGGGGGTCGGCGTTTATACTGAGGCACTTTGCTCCGTGCCGGCAACCAATTAGATAAAGTGCCGTAGCTATGAAAGTCCGCAGCAGCGTAAAACGGATCTGTGAAAATTGTAAAGTCGTCCGTCGCCGTGGCGTTGTGTACGTGGTTTGCAGCAGCAACCCACGGCACAAACAGCGCCAGGGTTGAAGGGTAGTTGAATAAGGGAGTGCGTAAGTATGCCGCGTTTGTTGGGTGTTGACATCCCGAACGACCGTCCGGCGATAATCTCGCTGACCTATCTTTACGGCGTGGGGCCGAAGATATCCCGCGATCTTTGTCACAAGGCCGGCATCGATCCTCAGATTCGCGCCCGCGAGCTGCGCGAGGACGAGTTGGCTCGGTTGGCGGCGCTTTTGGACAAGGACTACGTTGTCGAGGGACAGCTCCGCCGGCAACGAAACCAGAACGTCGTCCGGCTGAAAGACATCGGCTGTTATCGGGGCTTGCGTCATCGGCGCGGCCTTCCGGTCCGCGGCCAGCGCACCCGCACCAACGCCCGAACGCGAAAAGGCCCCAAGAAAACCGTTGCCGGCAAAAAGGGCGTCAAGGATATGCGGTAGGTTAGTTGCTAGTTTTCAGTTATCAGTTTTTAGTTATTAGTTTTCAGTTCTTGATTCTGGTTGGACCATTCGTAATCCTTTTCTGACCACTAACAACCGACAACTGAAAACTATACTTTGGAGTTTTTCATAAGTGGCCAAGAAAACCGCATCGACGACGCGAAAGAGGGTGCGCCGCAACGTGACCGTGGGCGTGGCGCATATCAAAGCGACGTTCAACAACACGGTCATCACCATCACGGACACCAAGGGCGAGGTGATCTGCTGGGCCAGCGCCGGCACCTGCGGCTTCAAAGGGAGCCGCAAGAGCACCCCCTTTGCCGGTCAACTGTCGGCTCAGCAAGTCGCCAGCAAGGCGATGAAGTGCGGAATGAAGGAAATCGAAGTGAGAGTGAAGGGGCCGGGTAGCGGACGCGAAAGCGCAATCACCGCCCTGCAAGCCGCCGGATTGAAAATCAAATCGATCGAGGACGTCACCCCCTTGCCGCACAACGGCTGCCGTCCGAAGAAACGCCGCCGAGTATAAAGTAGTGGATAGTGGGTAGTGGATAGTGGTCAGAAGCGAGAAACTTGGACGAAGAGACGCTTCTTCAATTTTGTATGCTTTTTGCAACTACCCATCACCCACTAATCACTAGCCACTGACCACCGACCACTAATCACTGACCACTAAACAAATATGGCCCGTCGACATTCACCGGTCTGCCGCCTTTGCCGTCGCGAAGGAACGAAACTGTTTCTCAAGGGTAACCGTTGCGATACGCCCAAGTGTGCGTTTGAGCGCCGCGAATCGCCCCCCGGCATGAACACCGGCCGCCGCAGCAAGATGACCGATTACGGCGTCCACCTCCGCGAGAAGCAGAAGGTTAAGAACCACTACGGCCTGCTGGAGAGGCAGTTCCGCAAGACGTTTGTCCAGGCCGATAGAGGCAAAGGCAACACGGGTGAAACGTTGATGAGCCTGTTGGAACGCCGCTTGGACAACGTAGTATACCGGCTGGGATTCGGACATTCGCGGGCGCAGGCCCGACTGTTAGTTGCCCACGGCCATGTGACGGTCAACGGCCGTCGGCTCGACATTCCCAGCTACTCGACTCGAGCGGGAGACGTGATCCGCGTGAAGGACCGTCCGAAGAGTGTGCAACTGGTGCAATCGGTTCTGGCCGAGTCGCACCGCGAGGTACCGGATTTTCTTAGCCGGGTGGATGGAACGCCGCCCGAGGGACATGTCCTCCGCTTACCCGAGGCCGCCGACGCGTCGATCCCCGTGCAGCCTCGCTTGATAGTCGAGCTTTGTTCCAAATAGCCACACATTGCCGCAAGTATTGTAATTGGATTGGAGCCTTCCTATGCGTATTCGATGGCGTGGCCTGGAATTGCCCAGCCTGATTACGGCCGAACAATCGACCCTTTCGCCCACCTACGGCAAGTTTACCGCCGAACCGTTCGAGCGTGGTTTTGGGACGACGGTCGGCAACAGTCTCCGCCGTATCCTGCTTTCCAGTCTCGAAGGCAGCGCGGTCACGCAAATCAAGTTGCACGGCGCTCAGCACGAGTTCAGTTCCCTGCCGGGAGTGTTCGAGGACGTGACCGACATCGTGTTGAACGTTAAATCGCTGGTGGTGAAAAACTACAGCGAGCAAACCCGGGTAATGAGGATCGAGAAGGACCGGAAAGGCCCCGTCACCGGCGCCGATATCCACACCGACGAACAAGTCGAGGTGATCAACAAGGACCACGTCATCACCACGCTGACCGAGGACGTGCCGTTTTTGCTGGAAATGGTGGTGGAGAACGGTCGGGGATACGTGCCGGCCGCCGAGCACACGCCCCAAGCTCAAGAGATCGGCATCATCCCGATCGACGCCGCCTTCAGCCCCGTGGTTCGCGTCCGTTACGAGGTCGAGGAGACCCGCGTCGGCCAGAAGACCAACTTTGATAAGCTGACTCTGGAAATCTGGACCGACGGCTCGATCGCGCCCGAGATGGCTCTGGTCGAGTCGGCCAAAATCCTCCGCAAGCACCTCAACCCCTTCGTCCAATACGACGAACTGGGGCCGATGGTCCACAGCGAAACCCGCGCCATCGGTTCGATCGCCGTCGATCAGGCCACCGAAGCCAAGCTGGCCATGAGTCTGGCGGAGTTGGAGTTGTCGGTCCGGGCGACAAACTGCCTGGAGTCGGAAAACATCACCACCGTCCGGGACTTGGTTACCCACTCCGAGGAGCAGATGTTCGAGGTCCGCAACTTCGGCGAGACTACCATGTCCGAGGTGCGGGAAAAGCTCTCCGACATCGGCCTACGGCTGGGTATGCGGCTGCCGCCCGCCCCGGTGTCAACACTGTAAATCATAACACCGCAATACATAAAGCCGCGACCGGCGGTCGCGCAACATGCTTGTTGGGCGGCAGTTGAACTGCCGCCTCAACGGATCGATACATAAAGCCGCGACCGGCGGTCGCGCGACAGAAAGTTACGACCATGCGACACAGACGACGAGGCCGAATACTCGGCCGCAATCCGAGCCATCGACGGGCCTTGCTGAAAAGCTTGGCCACCGCGCTGTTTCTGACCGAACGCGACGCCGAGGGCGAGGCCAATTCGCCCAAGGTCAAGGGTCGGATCATCACCACCCTGGAGAAGGCCAAGGAGGTCCGCCCGCTGGTCGAGCGGTGCATCACCATCGCCCGACGTGTCTTGCCCCATCAGGAAGCCGCCGACGAGTTGGAACCCAACGCCGAGCGGAACAGCGACCAATGGCGGACGTGGCGCTCCAGCGAGCAGTGGCAGATTTGGTGCAAGACTATCTCGCCGGTGGTCAACGCCAGACGTCGCGCCTTGCGGCTGTTGGGCAACAAGCAAGCGGTCCGAATCCTCTTCGACGACATTGCCCCCCGGTTCGCCGACCGCGACGGCGGCTATACCCGCGTGATGCGGCTGGCCAAACCCCGCCTGGGCGACGCCGGCACGCGCGCGATTCTCGAACTGGTCGGCAAGAACGACCGCGTCCGCCACAAGGCCGCCCGACCTTCGTTCGAGTCTGATACGGTCGAATCCGAAGTCAAACCGGTCGCGCCGCCCGCCGAAGAACCGACCGACGCGGCCGAATCCGAAGTCAAACCGGTCGACAAAGCGTCTGAGCCGCCCGCTACACCTTGATGAACGGAAATCGGCCGGCTTTTTCAGTGAGGGACGTCACGGATGGACTCCGTTCGACAGCCACGACGCCTTCGCCGCGACCCGCCGCCGAGCGCCGGCTTCGACTTCACCGGCCATATCCGCCGTCTGTGCGAGGATATGACCAGTCGGCTGGACCAACTCCGACACATTGACATGGCGCGGGTGGCGGTCAGTTTCGCCCAGACCCGCCGGGC
>JAUWPQ010000046.1 GCA_030611515.1 Planctomycetota bacterium
CGACTCGTTGTATTTCTTCCAATTTGTGATTTTGTATGTACCTTTACGTGTTCCAGCCATGTCGAGACTCCTTTCATTCGTGAGTGAAATCCGTTTCTTCCTTGTTTTACGGATTTAACGCACGGATAGTTCGACAAGGCCGACCGGGACGGTGACGTCCACGCCCTCGACGTTCTCGCCGGTCGCGCCGATAGCACCCTGGTAATCGGGTGGAGTCATATCCGGCGGGGCATAAGCGCCGAGCGTTTGCAAACTCTGAGTAATATGTTGTGTGCCGCCGCCGGTATCGAACGAGAAACTCGACTCTCCCGTCTCGGGGCGCTTTCGCGGTCCATAACGGACTGAACCGTCCCACAACTGAGGGCCGATCTGCTCGATGTGGAGGGTCTGGCGGATCAGCCCGTCGTAGAGGATCGGGGAGGCGGCGAGCAGATTCCCTTTGGCCTCGATGTCGTCGTTTGTGCCATCGATGGTGTAGAGCAGGTCGATCGACGGGCTTTCGCCCTCGCTGGTTTCGCGGCTGCCGAATTTTTCGGTGACGGTTACTGCCATCGGCTCACGCGAACACCAAGCCGCCCAGCTTGGCCTCCTTGACGAGTTCCTTGGTGTTCTTGGCGACTTGCTCCACGCCTTTGGCGGTCCGCTCGGCCGGGCCGCTGCTCTCCAGACCACGCACGGCCATCGCATTGAATGTGCCCTGTACACTGGCGGCCCGACGACCGATACCTTCGACGTCGGGCAACTCCGGCATGCCCGGCTTTTTCGTTTTGCCCGGGCCTACCTTTTCCGAGATGGCGGCACGTTTTTTCGCCGCCTCGTCCAGCGCCGACTGCCAATCCTTGCGGGCTTGTTTTACCGCTTCTTCCGATGCCTTCAGGTCGGCGTCGTATTGCTTCTGCCGGGCGGCGTGCCGGGCGTCTTTCTCCTTGTCGAGTTCACCAAGCGTTCCCCGTTCCTCTTCGTCGATGGCCTTGCGACGTGCCTGGCGGGTGGTCTCGATCTCGGCCAATTGTCCTTGAGTGCGGGCCTCGCGCTGCTGTTGTTCCCGTTGAAAATCCTCGTCCAGAAGTTTTTGGGTAGCCTCGACGTCGACCGTGTCGTCGAACATGGCCATAAGCTGGACAAACTTCTTACTGATCCAGTTCTGCGCGGTCCGCCAGCCGGTGACCAACCCGCTGGTGAAGATGGTCCAGGCCTTGGACATGAAGGCGACCGTCTCGACCCAGGCGGTCTGGATGCCGGCCCAGGCGCTGGTGAGAATTTTGGCCGTGCCGTAGACCGCCTCGGTCCAGACGGCCATGAGCGTCTCTTTGAAGGCGATCCATTTTTCAGTCAGCCAGGCGACGCCCTTCTGCCACTCTGTCTTCAGTGTCAACCAGAGAACCTTGGCGGCCAGGGCGATGTCGCCGGCGGCCAGGGCGTCGGATATGCCTCGCCATGCGGCAAGCGCCGTTTCCTTCAGCGCATTGAATTGCCGGCCGAGCCAGCCGAGAGCCTGCTCTCCCACGCCGGAGACATAGAGCAGATATGCAGCCAACGCCGCTATGGCAGTCACGACCATGCCGACCGGCGTGAGAATGGCCCCAAGCACGGTGCCGATTACACCCAGCGCCGAGCCAACGCCCGTGACGATGCCGGCCAACATCCCGAAGACGGTGCCCAGCCCGGAAAGCAGTCCGCCCAGGACCATCAAGGCCGCGCCACCGGCCATCATGGCGACGGCCACCTTGAAGATGGTGACGATCAACTCCTTGTTCTGTTTGACCCAGTCGAAGACGGTCTTTATGATCCGTGCTGCCCGCTCGGCGAACTCCTTCAGCAGCGGCCCCAGCGCCGAGCCGATCACGAACACGCCCTGCTTGAACACCCGCCAGAGGATGTTCATCGCGTCGGTCAGGGCGGCCGCCGCGTTGGCGTCCTCGGTCGAAATGGTCAGGCCCAACTCCCGTGCTTGCTTCTGCAACGCCTCGATCCCCGCGGCGCCGTCCTGCATGAGCGGAAGTAGTTGCGTGCCCGCGCGGCCGAGCAACATCATTGCCAGAGCGGCGCGCTTCGAGAGGTCTTCGATCCGGCTCAGATGATCGGCGAACAACTTAAACTGCTGTTCCGGAGAGAGATCGGCGAGGTCCTCGTACTTCAGCCCCAAGTCTTCCAAGGCGTCGACCTGGGTGGAAAGCCCACGGCCTGCATCGGTGATGCTTCGCTGCATAGTCCTCACGCCCTTTTCGAGCGTTTGCAGATCGCTGCCCGACTGCTCGGCGGCGAAGCCCAACTCCGAGAGCGACTCGGCCGAGACGCCGGTTCGCAGGCTCATTTTGGCGACCGTGTCGCCCATTGCGGCGAAGGTCTTGGTGGCGGCCGCCAGCGGCGCGGCCAAGGCCAGCCCACCGGCAAAGACTTTTCGGCCCATCGCCGTGACACCGGCGCCCCAAGCTTTGAGCTTGGCCGAGGCCGCTTTCAAGCCACGCACCAATCGCTTGTCGTTGGCGAACAGTTCGACGAACGCTCGTCCGGCTCGGATTGCTTGAGAGTTGGCCATTTGGTTTTAGGCTGGAGGCTATAGGCTATAGGAAGAGTGTGGAAAGCGAACCCTCCAGCCTCCGGCCTACAGCCTCTCCTTTACAAACACTTGTTTAAGGATGCTCAGGTCATTGGTTTTCGCCACTGGCTTCGTGGGTTTCTCGACAAATGGGTTGAACTCGGCCGGTTTCATTGCCCGGGCTCCCTTGCCGCGATGGGCGTTGTACGTCATTGCCAAGACCTGGGACGTATGGCTCCAGGCCTCCCGCTGCCTGGACTCGGCCATCCACAGCAACTCCCTGAGCGTCAGTGGTCCGGGGTCGACTCCGGTGACTCCGGCGAGTTCCCAAACGATTCGCCAACGGCGCTCAGCGCCGCCTCGATCTCTCGACTCAACGTCGGACTGTTCAGCCGGGTCTTGATCACTTCCCGCGCCCGATCGGTCATCGCGTTGAACTTCTCGATGGCGATCCCGAGGTTCTCCCGGTCCCTCGGGTCTGGGGAAAAATTTACCAACTCCTCCACCAGCGCCGTCTTGGCCTGGGCGATCGAGTCGCCGGCCATCGCTTGGGCGAAATCCACGTCGGAAATATTTTCGGCGTCGGCCTGCGGCTTGCAGACGCAGTAGATCACGTCGCAGAGCAAAATCGGGTCGATCATCAGCCGCTGCAGCACTTGCTTTACATCTAGCAAGTCTTCCCCCAGCAGGTCACGCACCCGCTTGACGGCGTCTACGTTGACAGTAATCGTCCACGTCCGGCCGGCGTTGTCCTTGAAGGTCTTCATGCTTGATTTCTCCTTTAGCTTCCGCTGACGGTCATCCACTCGGGGGCGTGTTCAGCGTAGGTCGGCTTTGCGGTGACGCTGACGGTCAACGCCTCTTCAAGTGGTTCGTTGCGGCTGAACTTGGTGATCGAAAAGGTCGCCCGCAGCCCTTGCGTGCCGGCCTCGGTAATCCCGCCGTCCAACACGGCGAACTCGATCGGCGTGCCGCCGAACCAAGCCGTCTTGATGGCCGTGAAACCGGTGTCTTCCGTGTCCCAGACCATCTCGAACTCGATTGAGCCGTCTTTCAGTGTCGCCACGGTCGCTCGCCAGCCGTTGTTGCCGCGAGTGGTGACGTCCGCCTCGCCCGATTCGAGATTCAAGGTGAGGTCCTTGACGTTGGTCATCTCGTTCCAGGTGGGAGTTTCATAGGTGGCGGCGTTTCTATACAGCTTGGCGTTGAGTCCTAGTTTTATGGACATTGGTTGGGTCTCCTTGTGTTTGGTTGGAGGCTGTAGGCTGGAGGCTGTAGGGCTCGTGTTCCAACCTTTTCCTCCAGCCTTCAGCCTACAGTCTCCAGCCTCATTTCACGCTGCCCGCCCACATGGCCGGCAGCTTGGGTTTCTCTCTCTCGAAGGTTGGTCCCATGAAGGGCCGCGATTGAATACTGACTGTGCGAACCGTCTGCTGCTGGCGTCGGTTGCGGGATACGATCTTCGTCCGCCCGCCGTATTCCAGTGCCGGCAGGGCGTCGCCGGTGGTCTTGTTCAACCGCGCCGGGCCGATGACGACCGACTGCTTGGTAGGTTCATAGGCGAAGAAGATGGACTTCTTCAGCAGTCCCGCGTGGCTGCTGGGCGGCCTGCCGGGTTCCGAGACGGCTTTCCGTTTGCGGATGCTCGACCGCGCGCCGCGCCGGACAAAGGCCCCGAAGCGCGAGAGGACTTTTCGCTCGGCGCGGCTGGTGGCGTTCACCACTCGGGCCGAGTCGAAGTAGAATCCCTTGGCGGCGTTTATGCGGTATCCGATCATCGTATCACGCGGAAGGTAAAGGCCAGCAGGCTGGTGAACTGTTGGTTCTCTTGGAGGTGTTTTGGGTCATAAATCGGCTTGTTCTCGGTCTTGGTCCAGAGGGCTTGCTCGAAATCGGCAAGCGGTTTGTGGCGGAACAGGTCGTCGATCTCCTGGACCAACTGCATCAGTCCGTCGATGGCCTCGGTGTCCAGGCCCGGCGGGTCTTGCTTGGCGACCCGTTTCTGCACGGCGACGTGGATTTTGTACTCGGCCCGGTCCCGCGCGCGGTCGGCAATCTCCTCATCAAGCTCCGCCGGCACCACGGAGACGTGTAAATCTTTCATCTCTTTCAGGTCGAACTCCGGCAGGTAGTAGCGCGCGGCGGTGACCGGTTGACTGAGCGTGGCGCCGTTCAAGGCTTCGACCACGGCGTCGGCGATCTGGATTGCCATGCTGGACGTTGCCATCAGATCACCCCTTGTTCCTTCCCCTTGGCCTCCAGCGCAGCGTACATCACCACCTGGACCAGCCCGAGTTTTTGGGCGACCGTGGCACCGGCAAGAATCTGGGTGACCGCTTCGACCTGCTTCTCGTCGAACTCGCTGACATCGAAGAGTTTTTCCAGGTGCATCCGCCGCCGGGTGTTGGGCATCAACTCCTTGCCGCCTTTGTCCATCACGCGAAACGGCACGACGTCCACATGGACCTCGGCGTCCCGGTTGGGATCGGGAGCCTCGATCAGGATTCGCGGGAACCAGGCGTGCGGGTAACTCACCTGCTCACTGGCGGGCGTTACCGCCGGTCTGCTCAGTTCAACGGGCATCTTTCCTTCTCCTCCTTAATACTTGATCTCTTGGGCCTGGATCGTGGCCGACCAACGGATGTTGGTGCTGGCCACGCCGGTGACCGTAATCACCAACGACTTGTTCGTGTTGTCAGCGGTGATGGCCGGCTGAGTCCAACCGGCCGGGTTGATGTCCACGCCGACTGTCTGCACCGCACCCTCCAACGACACGGTGCCGCTAACATTTTTGACGAGCACTTGCCGCAAAAAGAAGGCCGACGTACCGTCCGACTTTCGCGCGGCGATCATCACCAGGCAGGCGTATGTCTTGCCGGTGGCGCAGATAAAACGGTTGCTGGTCTCCTCCGTGGTCCCCGACGGTGTGGCGCCGTCGAGGGTCAGTGCGGCCGGCGTGGCGTTGCTGGTTGCCCGGCGCAAAACGATCTCCGTGTACTGCGAGTCGCCATCCGAGGCGAACCGGCCGGAGGCCAGCGCCCGTTGGAATTGCTTGTTCGCCACGGAATAGTATCCGCCGGCATGGGCCGCCTTGGCCGAGGCGCTGCTGTAGTATCCTTCGGCGTGGGCATACTGGGCGCCGGCGGTCGTGTAAGAACCCTCGGCGTGGGCCGACTCCGCGGAGGCAACCGTCGAGTTCCCTTCGCAGTGGGCCTGTGGGCCGGAGGCGAGTGTGCAATACCCTTCCGCGTGAGCAAAGGGGCCGATGGCCCGAGAGCACCCTTCGGCAAAGGCGAGCTGGCCTTCGCTGGTATCGACGATACACTCAGCGGTGAAGGCAGGCTGTTCGTATATGCTGAAGGTGGTCACCCCGTTTGCATAAGCGGGGACGCTGGCAATACCGGTCTCCAGCCGTTGACCGCCCGAATTGAATAGCAGCACGCCGTCCCATTGGGCGAAACGGCTTCGCGCGTCGCCGGAGATTGTGACCGTTGAATCGACGACGGACTGCACCCAGTCGGGCCACCAACCGGTCATTCCATAGCCAAAGGCGCAGCTTCCGTAGCCCGCCGCGTTTGCACTGCCGATGGCGAACGAGGAGGCGCCGTAGGCATTGCTGTAGCTTCCAGCGGCCAGGGACTGATCTCCGAAGGCCCTGCACAACAGGCCTGCGGCAAACGAAAACCGCCCGACGGAAACGCACAACTGCCCCAGTGCAGCGGAAGAACCGTCTATCATGTTCCCGAAACCGGCGACCAGACCGTTGGCGGAAACGCCGACTACAACGCCGCTGGTCGAATAGACATAATCCCACATCAAATAGATTTCGGTGCGGTTGAGTTCCGCATTATAGCTGGGCCATCCCTCGCAGCACCTGAAGCGATCGTCGTCGGTGAAAGACACATAATAGCTGGTAAACTCCGACGTGAAATCGCCACCGCTGAGTATTAACAGATGGGGATTGCCGACCGGATCAGCCGTGTAAGGGCGGGGCAATAAGCCGCCGGATGCCGTGTTGTACGGGCCGACGACGAAGGGACCGCCCAGTGCTCGGACTGGTGCCTTGCCCTGCGCGGACAGGTCCAGTGGCAGGTCTGCCGTCGCTCCCGTCCGCTCGACGCCAGTTTGCGTAAGCCGGGCTTTGTCGGCCGCGCCGCTGGCGACGGTAAACGTATCCTCGGGTGTGCCCGAGTGGGCGTGTGCCGGGTTCTGGTATTGTACGGCCTTATTGGCGTCCATCATTACTCTCTCCCGCTACGCGAAGATGCGATATGCCACTCCCTCGCCGTCGATGCCGACCTTCACGTACACCTTGCTGGCGTCGTCGATGCTCAACACCACACCCGAGACGGAGTTTGGCAACAGTGGCATGTTCTGGTTCTGTTGGTCGCCGAGTAAGACCGGCTTGCTGTTCGTACCCAGCCCGTCGGCGTCGCACGGCGGGCCGATCCACACGCAGCGGCAGGGAGTGGGCGTTGCCACCAGCGGCTCGGGCGTGCCGGCCGATGCGATGGTCTTCATCCCGCCGGTCAGAGAACCGGGCGGTGCCGTTGTGGTGCTGGAGTCTCCCCGCACCAGAATCGCACCGGTCGCCTCGTCGATCTCCACGTCGACCGAATTGAGCCAGCGTCGGGTCATGGTGCTGCCTCCGTGTCGATTTGCTTGGCATGGATTCGCAAGGTCTTGCGATACGGGTCGCTGTAGCGCCAACAGGGTTCGTTGCCCGGTGCGATCACCTCGTAGACGTAGACAGTGCCGCCTTGCGTCTCTCGCACGCGGTCGCCGCGTTGGGGCAGTATTGGCGTATCCCCGAACTTCAAGTCTGCCGCCAGCACCAGATAGTCGCGGGACTCGTGGCGAACCAATACGCCACAGCCGTCGTCAACCTCGAAGGTGGTCTTGCCCACGGTAGCCGAGAGTTCCACCGTCTGACCGCCCCGCACATAGCACACCGATTGCGCGGCGTGCTGCGTGCGTTTTTCTTCCAACCAGTCGGAGGCCTTTTGCAGTAGGTTAGTCATCGTTCCCTCGTCCCCCGCCCCCAATCCCTCGCCCCTCGTTATTGGTTCAACCGCACGCGAACAGTCGCATCCGTCTCGGCCGCGGACTGGATCGTCTTGCCCAGCAGTTTGTTCGCTCCGCTCTCGTCGTCGGTCTTGGCCTGCTTATCGGCCTCGTCCCAGTAGACGTTCACTCCGGCGGTGATGCCCGAGCCGGCCCCGGTCGCCTTGGGAAAGTCGAACACACCGCTGATGGCCAACGAGCCGGGCGTGTTGGCCGGGATTGGCGTTCGAGCCACGCCCAGCAGATCGCCTTGCACGACGACGTCGCCCGCGGCCACGTCGGATGACGGGGTGTAGTCGAGCGCATTGCCTTCGCAAACAAATGTTACAAGTGCCATAATGGTTTCTCCTTGAGTTGAGTGTTCAGAATCAGGCCTCGCCCTTGGCCTTCACGCCGCCGCGAACATCTTGCAGGGCGACGCCGAAGTCATGGTAGCCACGCATCTGGATGCCCAGCACCGAGAAGTCGGCCTCGGCCGTCTCGATCGTCGGTGACTCCTGCCCGTTGAGGAACGCGACCTCGATCACCGGCAGATCGTTCGGATCGGCCAGCAGATACCAGGCCTTGCTCGAATAACCCGTGTAATGGCTGTTGGAGAGGTAGCGGCTCACCTCCGCACGGAACTTCCCTTGGTGCGGGTTGGCAATCGGGTACTTCGTGCTGGCCGTGGTATCGCGGATTTCCAGCGACTTGAACAACTGCGTTCCCATCGCGCTCAAGGCCGTGGGCACCAGCATGATCGCCGGCATGATGCCGACCGGCTTGCCGTCCGAGTCCGTCTGGTCCATGAAGGCCACCTCGGCCTTCGTCAATCCCTCGATACCCAGGGCCGTGTCGGCACCGGTCAGGTAGTTCTTATTGCTGGCGGTAAAGAACGACGAGTTTTTCAGGAAGGTGCTCCAGAAGACATCGTTGATTTTCAAACCCGAGCCGCGGCCGAGCTTGCGGGGGACGGTGGTGATCGCGCCCAGATCGTCGTTGATCACGTCGCGGCGGTCGATCGAGAGCATCAACCCGTAGGTGTCGGCCTTGTTCGTGTAGGTTTCATTGCCCAAGGTGCCGTGCTTCAGTTCCCCGCCGGGCTGCACCTGCTCGTATTGGTCCTTGCCGATCAGCCGGTAGCTGGTCACGGTCTTGAAGTCCGAAACGTTCCGCACCGCGCAGATGTTTCGCCATGCCCGCTCAACGGAGAAGAACCCGTCCAGCAAGAACTTGTTGGCCACGTTGCTGAGAATCCCGCCGATGTCGACGGTCGAGAACCCGGCCTCCAATTCCGGATGGAAGGCGAACCGCAGCACGTTGCGGGCTTCGCGGAAGTTGCGGCCCGTGTAGCCGTTGGCCCAGGCCGCTTCCAGAAGAAGTTCCTGCAGGGTGATCCCGCCACGGAAACGCTTATGGGCTGTCTCCAAGGTCGGCTCGTCGAATAGATTCTCTACCCCGTCGAGCTTGGCGGTGACCATGCAGGCCGCCTCCAGCAAGGCGCCGCTGACAGTATTATTATTGTCGTGGGCATGGATAGCCGGGGCCTTGGGGCGGCTTTCCCGCAGCACCTCCAACTCTGTGCGGGTGGCGTCCCAACCATCTCGGATCGCATTGGCCTCGATCTGGGGGAACTTTCCGGCACAGACCTTGCGGACCGCCGTGATGCGGTTGGTCTCGGCCAGTGCCGTCGCGCGAATCTCGGCGGTGGTCTTGTCGGGTTGGCCCTCAATGTCCTTGACGGTAGCTGCGGCCTGGACCGTCGCTTCGACAGACTCGACGGCTTGGGTAGCGTTTTCGGGTTGGGTATTGGTAATCTCGTCCATAGTCGAATGCTCCTGAGAAAAATCGGATGCCCCGGCCGCCACGCTCGCGCTGGTCCGGCCGTCGGCCCCAAGGTCCACAAAACTGATCTCACCCAAGGTCGCCCGTCGGATGACATTCACCGGCCCGGAGAACTCCCGACCGTTTACCGTCACCTGCTGGTTCTCCTTGACGAACTCGAACTCCTCGACGCCGGCCCCCATCGACGCCTGCCAGGGGAACCCATTGCGGGCCGAGGCGACCACTTCCTTCGCCGCGACTGTGTTACGCGAAACGACTCCAGCCGCCACCAGTTGGCCGTCCTCGATCCGGATCGCATCGGTGTGTCCCACGCCGCTTTGCATATCGTGGCCGAACCGGATCGGCCGGCTCTGCGAAGGGATCGACAAGCCAGCCAGGTCCACGACGACCGGATAGCGCCAGCCGGCCACGCGCATCGGCCCGCCGGTGTAGGCGACCATCGAGAACCGGGGCAGACGCGGCTTGCCGTCCGTGGCGGCCTCGCCGTCGGCGGCCGCCTCGATCACCAGGGTTCCCGGCTCGCTCAGCAGACTCAATGCTTCCGTGCCCAGAAGCCTGGCTTGATCTTCACAGACCGCCCGGCGTTGGGCGGCGTCGGGAAACTCCTTGACCATCGTGCGGTTTGACATGCACCGCTCGATGAACTGCTGGTGGGTCTCGCCCTTTTTACGCTTTGGCAGCGGCATCTTCGGTCTCCTCGTCTTTCGTTGTTTTGTCGTCGTCGGCAGGTTCGCCCTGCGACGGCGGCATCAGTCCGAGATCTCCCATCAAAGCGACCTCCTTGGCCCGCTGCTTCAGTTCGCTTTCCCAGTCGCGCCCCTGTCGGGCAAACTCGTAGGCCAGCGTGGTCGTGTGATTCTGCAGTCGCGTCGCCTGGGCGTTGGCCTCTTTCGCGGGATCGACGTGCTCCTGGCCATCCCAAAACCACTGGTGAGGCAGGTCGCGGAACGCGGCAGTCCGCATCCACAGCGGCAATAGTTCGGAGATGAGAATCGCCTCATCAAGCCAAGCCCGCAGCACGCGGTCGAGAACGCTCAGTCCGAGTTGGGACTGATCGACGCGGATTGATTTGTAGTAGGTCTGGTGGTCCAGGCGGCCGGAGGCGTAGTTGTATCCGGACGAATTGCAGGCGGCGACGTTGTAAGGAACCGACAGACATCTTGCGATCTCGTTGAGAATCTCTTTCTTGAACTCACTGTAGGTCGTCGCCGGTTGCTCAGCTTGTATTTGCCCCAGGCGCCATCCTCCCGGTAGCACCGTGGCCATCCGACGTTCGAGTTCCACCAGGTCCATCGGTTCGACCGGGTCGGCTTCGCCGTTGGCCGGGGCGTCGGTATACAGCACCGCCGCGAAATCGGCCGCCGTTTCCGCCGCCGCCAACACCGCCAGCGTGTACCGACGCAGTTGGGCAAACAGCGGCAGCGCTGGCGTAATCTCGGGAATCCCTCGGCTCTGGCCCGGCCGGTCGGCCCGGAAATAGTGGATCATCGACGCCGCCGGCACGCGGTCGTAGTCCAATGTGAACCCGGCGATCGTGTCGCCCGGATGGTTTTTCAACACATGGTACTCGACCGGGTTGCCGTAGGCGTCGAAGACGATCCCATCAACGGCGTTGGCCTTGAAGAGGAATTGGTTCATATACGGCGTGGCCACCTGATCGGCCTCGATTAGCCGCAGGTCCAGTTTCACCGGCGAATCCACCCGTGGATTGGCCACCAGCATCGCAAACGCCTCACCCGACTCGGCCCGTGCCATCCGCATGGTCCGGAGCTTCTCGGGCAGACTGGCGCTATCGGCCCACCGCATGAACTCTTGTTCGATCACCCGGTTGGCCTCGGCGTCGTCGGTAAGCATCTGGAGTCTGGGTCCGGTGCCGATGCTGTCGTTGGCCAGCGTCGAAACGATCCCCCGGGCGTAGCTGTTGTTGGCCACTTCGTACCGCGCCCGGCTGCGGAGCGTCTGACGAACTCGGGGGTTGTTGGCGGCGTTGACCGAGAGCAGATCGGCGTTGGCCCAGTGCCGGCGGTTTTCGTCCGTCGTGGCGGCGGCATCGTAGCGGCCACGGACGCGCAAGGGCACGTGGAGCGTGCGAAGCGAGCGCCGCTGTCTGTGTTCGCCACGGATATTTCTCAACCAACCGAACATGCGTTACTCACTTGTCAGTCCGCCCCCGGCGGCACCAGTTTCTTCAGGCCGATTCCCAGTCCCTTCCGTCGAGCCGCCTTTTTACTCTCCAAATATCGATCGGCCGCGATCTGGTCGGGCAGGCTGTGCTGCTCCATACTCCCCGAATCCCCCGAGGCTTTTGCCGGCCCATGAGCGTTGTCGCGGATCGTAGTCTCCAAGTCTTCACTCATCCTTCATCCTTTCGCCTTCATCCTTTCAGAGTGGCGGGTCTTGGTGTCGTACCAAGCGAGCAAGGCGTATGAGGCCTCGCCGGACACTGGTCCACCCGCGGCAAACCAGACCGGCGAGCCAAACAAAAAAAGGCCACGCGAGGATGCGGCCCCGCATGGCCTTCTGTATTGGCATCGCCGGCAGGGATCAGCCGTCAGCGTCGCCGTGTCTGGTTTTCTATATTCAGTTATACACGCAGAAATGCACCGGTAAAGAGCGAAACGGCCGTTGCGAAGAAATCGTTACGCATATAGACGCGGCTTCATCAACCTGCACCAATCTGCACCATGCGATCGGACGCTTATGGACAGGTCCACCCACTGCACGCAGTTGCTGTGGTTCTTATCGAGGATGGGTTGTTGGTAAAGTTTCAGGTGAAGCAACTCGAACTTGCGCCGGAGATCTGATGCCTCCCTGCAAAAATCCGTGCAGGTTCTGGGCCAGGGCAGATTCAGATATCAAGAAACGGTCATTTTTCGGAACGTCTCACCGGGGTCATACCTTTGTTGGGAATCGCGCGGTGGTCGATGTGACTGGGGCGCGTTGGTTGGGAACAGAGAACGGGTCACAGGCATCTGGAAAGCGGTTGTTCGTCAGCGCCCCAACCCGAACGCCCTGGCGATCAGCGGCGCGATGAAGCCCGTGTCTGCCTGCATCGCCTTGTTCAGCGGCTGTATGCCTACGCGTGCTGGAAGGTGTCCACCTGGTGAACCCGAAGTGAATCCTTCACTGCTTCCTCCTTTCCGTCTCCGATAGCTCGTTTCATGCTTACCACAACCCAGAATGGCTGCTTGTGGTCTTCAAGGTCCACCCTCAGACCTTGTAGTCTCTCTCGGATACGTCCGACGATTGTGGGTTCAGTGAAAGCTATTGAAGCCGCTTCAGTTCCGAGAGATGAACGGCCAGCGATCACAACCGCCATGTTGTTCTCATGAAATGGATTGGGACCTCTGACAATGACACCGAAATCTCGGGCATAGCGGTCGCCCTCGACATTTACGGACCAACCTGGGGGACAAAGCTCGGATGCGTCGGAGAAGATTGAAACCCGGACATTCTTCAAGTCCCTGCTGGATGCATCGGCACGAAACTCAATCTGCGGCACCCATCGCTTGTGGAATCCACCCAAGAGCTTACGTGTCCAACGATTGGCCTTGGGACTGGCGATGCAGTAGAGATCCATTCCACTCTCGATCACATCATCCGTGCAGTCCTCTGGATCGACAATGTCTGGCAGCGTATCGAAACCAAACAAGAGCCCAAACGCCCGCAGGATGCCCCGAATACCAACATAGTCCGACGAGGTGCGCCGCAGGGTCGAGTATCCACCCGACCGGCCTACTGCGCGACGGTAGGACAAGGGGCTGGCGGCTATTACGAAGCGCGATTCAAGTGTTGGGTACCCCAGGCTGTTAGGCACGAGCATCGCCCGAAGAGTCTCACTCGGAGAAGTTGCCTCTAAGAGAGCAGACTCGAGAAGTCCACAGAGCTGGCCAAGGTTTACCGGATCGTATCTGAGAATTCGGAGATTCCTTAAGTTGAAGGCAATCTCCGTGGGGCTCCCCTGAGAGAACAGTATCAATGGCTTGCCAAGCGCTTGAGCGAATCCGACTTCGTTGAGCACGTTTGGATTACTCCCCGTGACATCGGCAACGACAAATCGCGATTGTTTGATTCCATTCCATACTGCGTCGGGAATCGATTCAGCAAGGTGCTTCTGGTCCGTCCGGTAGGAGCTCAAGTTCTGCTTCGTCACCACTTCTCGTATGGCGCGCCAGACTGAATCGAAGTCCTCACTAAATGGCATGCTGGCGAAGACGTCAGCCATGTAGAGATCCTTTCATATTCAACGTGTTCATGATTCCTCTTGCCACGTCTCTGGTCACGTCCTCGCAAAGCTTACCGTCGGACCGCCAAACACACGGGTCCCCTTACAGAGTGAGAAAGGTGTCGGGCATGTTCTGCTGGCTTTCGCCTCCCGTTTCCGTCGTCGGATCGTTTCCAAGAACGCTCAGAGCAAGATCCCCCTCACTTTAGTTGACCTACGATGAGTGTCAAGATACCTTCCTTTTTCGGCTCTTGGCCGATCACTCCACGCTGCGGCTGACTTTCCGGCCATAAGAGTCCGATATTGCCATCTTGGAAATCAAGACGCCGAGAAGCCGTGCCGCGAGCGGGTTTGCAGGTTAGCCGATAGCCCGTTCCCGCGTCGTTATCCGTCGGCCGCAATGCCGGCACTCCCGGCGGCGCGCTACTTGGCCCCCTCTGTAGGGTCTTGTGTAGATTACACGAAAATGTTTGCAGCCACACGCACGGCATTCCAAGCCGCGGTGATCGTCGTCGGGCTGCGATGGATGGTTGTTTTCCAGATTCATCCTCTACTCCGTTGCAAGTCAGAAAGCCGAAGTCTCGGTCGTGTCCGCGCGGATCGTTGGTCTGTACCGGGCAATATGGCTCCCATAATCGAAGCGCCGACAGCACAGCCGACAAGGCAGTCGAGCCAATGGTTGTCTGCGGCGGCGGGTCGCATTTTCCACTCGTCGACAGTGCGGCCGCGGCCCTCAGTCTTCACGCGGTACTCGGCCGTGATCTGCTCGGCGAAAAGGCGGTGGAGTGAAGGATTGTCGCCGAAAAGGGAGAGGCAGCCGTGATCGCCCATCGAAACCGCCAGACGAGCGTGGGTGAACGACTTCCAGTAGTTGGTGTCGAAGACAACGTGTCGGACGGCCCGCTTACCTTGGACGTTGGGAATCCGCCAGTTCAGACCCACACGGTCGCCAAGTTTCCGTTTGTATTCGGAGAACGGCACGCTGGACGCGCCGACGAACCGGCCGTGACTAGGCAAAAGCAGGGCCGAATGGGCGCTTTGGCGGCAGAACTGGTAGACCACATCAGTGGAGGAGCCCCAGTTGGCGTCGATCAGACAACGCGCAATCCGCATGTTGGCACCGTCGTCCCGGTGCCATTCCCGGCCGAGGCAGCGGTTGGTAAGCTCCTCCAGCCCGGCATAGATCGAGCCCTCAAGACCGGTGCCTTTGGCCGTTTGGGATAGAGTGGGCTGGGCGTCGCGGAGCGTGAAGTAGGGCCGCCGCTGGTCGGGATAGGCCCCGTAGTCGATCACGTAGCCGGTGAAATCGTCCTCCCAGGCGGTCACGACGTAGTACAGCAGCGCGGCCTGCACGTCCACGAACATGGTCAGATGATTACAACCGATCGGCACGTCCCCGTAGCGGAGGCGATTCGTCTTGGCCATCACTTGGTCGGCCGTCAGCTCGTCGTCCTGCAGCGTCTCTTCCGGCAGGGGCTCGTTCTGGTACTCGGCCCAGAACGCCCGTTCGTCCTGGAGCCGCAAGTTCATGGCGTGCTGAATGGCCGACAGCTCGTCGTGGTTGAACCGTTCCGGCCAGGCAACCACTGACCCGACATCCATCTCCTCCCGATTCTGGCGGTAGAACTCAGTGGCGTCGGCCAGTCCGCGTTCGGCCCGCAAGCTCTCGGCACGAATCTCGATATATTTGGCCCACAGGGCTTCGTTGGTCGGGAAGGAGTAGACCATCTTGGTCCGCTCCCCTTGCCACTGCGGATGCTTGTTGCGATCTAGGATTATGTCGGCCATGTCCTCGGGACGGATGACCGTGCAAGGCATCACGCCGGCGATCTTCTTGCCTGGCCCGGCCAGCCCCAGCACGGCGCCGGCCAGGATGCTTTCCCGTGTGGCGCACTGCGAGATGCTTCGGGCCGACTCGTCGGTCTGCGGATCGTCGAGTACGACCAACGACGGACGGACCGAGTGGCCGTCTGCCCGCTTGTACTTCATGCCGCGAATGCGCCCGGTGATGCCAGCGACCTTGATGATGGCGCCCGATGCCTTGCTGTCGGGAATCGTCGGCAGCACGACCTCCCGGGCGGTCCAGCCGATGTGCGTGCGTTCTTCCTCGTAGAGCTGCCCGCTACAGCGGTTGGCGATGCCATCGAGGCATTGGATTGGATAGACCACCTCGGGGAAATCCTCCAGCAGTAGGTCGTTGCCGTTTAACTCGGTCTTGATTGATTCGAGCATGTCCATCGCGTGACCCTCGTCGCTGCCGATCAGACACACGAAGTCCCGGTGGCCGTAAAGTACCGCCCAGATGCAGGCACACTCACAGATACTCGTCTTGCCGCTGCCACGGGGCATGGCCATCGCAAACAGCCCGCCGTGCTGCATGGCCTGCTCGATCTTGGCAATCACCTTCAAGTGGTCGGGCGACCAAGCCAGATAAAACGTGAAGGGGAAGTAGGCATCGCAGAAGAAGCGGAAGTCGGTCGATGCCCGCGCCTTCCGTTCTGGATTGACGACCGCCGGCAATTCGCCGATGTCGCGGCCGGCAAGTGACAGCGCGGCGTTACGTGCCCGGGCGCGTTCTTTGAGCAGCCCATAGGGATCGCCTTCGCGTTCGGGCCTGGGTTCGTGGCGGACCTGCACAAGCCAAGCCACGTAACGGAACAGATCGACGTGGCGATCGTCCCCGATGCGGAATCCTGCCCGGGAGCGGTGGCGCAACAACTGCCGCTCACCGATCACCTCGCCCAGCGGCGTCGAGTTGAGCAGCCGGACCAGTTCGGTCGGACGTAGTTGTCTCGGGTCAATCGGCACGGGCCATCTCCTTCACCAAATGTGTTGCAACACATTTTTCACGAGCCACGCGGCGAAGGTCACCAGATTGACCGTCCCGTCCGGATTGGTGGGGGCACCGGCGTCGATGTCGTTGCGAAGCATCTCCACGGTGACCGGCTTGGTGCCCGAGGCCGTCAAGACGCGGGCCGCGTCCGCCAGCGATAGCGCCTGGGGGTTCAACGGGCCACCTTGCCGTCCTTCATTGTTGTGTTCGCTCATCCGGTGCTACGCCTCCGCAAAAAAGTATTCCGGTGAATCGCTGCAAACTGGCAGGAATGTCGCTTGAGCTTTCTCTGAAAACATGGCTCCTGTGTAATGACGTGCGGGTGACCCCAAAATCCTTTCACCCCGAATCGAGGAGATGTGCCATGAAGAAGAGCAAACCGAAAACCCGAAAGACTGCGAAGAAGGCCACCGCCAAGGCACCTTCCCGATCGAATAAGCGCCCGGCGAAGAAGACAGCCGCAAAGGCGACCAAGGCCAAGCGAGTGAGCGGTCTGGACGCCGCAGCCCGTGTGCTCGAAGAGTCGGACCAACCGATGACGGCCCGCGAGATCGTCGAGGCGGCCGAGGCCAAGGGCTACTGGAAATCGCCCGGCGGCAAGACACCGCACGCCACTGTCTATAGCGCGATCATCCGCGAGATCGTGGCCAAGGGCAGTGAGTCGCGTTTCTGCAAGACGGAGCGAGGCAAGTTCACGCGGAACAAGTAACCGCATTGGGAGTCCTTTCTCCTGTTACCCCGGCTTCCGTCGGGGTTTTCTCAGTCGTGGCCGCGGCCTTCTCGCAGACTGCCTTCTTGCCGGTGAAGTTCTCGAAGCGTTGGACGATGACGTCGCAGTAGGGCGCGTCGAGTTCCATTAGAAACGCCTTGCGTTCCGTCTGCTCGGCGGCGATAAGCGTGCTGCCGCTGCCGCCGAACAAATCCAACACGTTCTCGCCTGAACGAGACGAGTACTGCATCGCCCGAACGGCCAACTCGACAGGCTTCTCGGTCAAGTGGACCATCTTGTTGGGATTGATCTTCTTGACGTGCCATAGGTCGGTGGCGTTGTTCGGCCCGAAGAACTTGTGGCCGGCGCCTTCCTTCCACCCGTAAAAGCACCACTCGTGCGCGCCCATGAAGTCCTTGCGAGTCAACACCGGATGCTCTTTGTCCCAGATAATCGCCTGGGCAAAGTACAACTTGCTGGCTTTCAACGCCGGCGGATAGTTCCCGCAGTTGGCGTAGCCGCCCCAGATGTAGAAACTCCGGCCGGGTTCCAGCACCCGGGCCATGTTCCCAAACCAGACGAGCAACATCGCCTCGAACGCCTCGTCCGTCACGAAGTCGTTCTCCAGCGGTCGGTCCTTCGCTCGCATCTTCCGGTGTGTCGGCTTGGACTTCTCTGGATGCCGGGCCAAGTCCGCCGCTTGGTGGTGGAAGTTCGTGAACGAACTGTTGCCGGCGGAGATGGCGTTGTTGCTCCGCGGCTCGACCTTGACGTTGTAGGGCGGATCGCTGTTCACCAACTGGATCGTGGCGCCAGCCAACAATCGGTCGACGTCCTCCGGCTTACTGCTATCACCGCAGAGCAACCGATGGTCGCCGAGAATCCACAGATCGCCCGGCTGGGTAATCGCCTCGTCGAGAGGTTCCGGCACCTCGTCGGGATCGGTCAGGCCGTCCTTTACGCCTGGGTCAAGAAGTTTCGCCAACTCGTCCTTTGAGAACCCCAGCAACTCCAGGTCGAAGTTCGCTTCCTGAAGTTTGGCAAGCTCGATCGGCAGCAACTCGTAATCCCAGGTTGCCAAATCAGCCGTCTTGTTGTCGGCAATGCGATAGGCCTTGATCTGCGCCGGGGGCAGGTCTGTGGCGATGTGGACGGGCACTTCCGTCAGCCCCAACTTCTGCGCGGCCTTATAGCGGGTGTGACCGCAGACAATGACGCCCTCGGTATCCACCACGATGGGCTGGCGGAACCCGAATTCCTTGATCGACTCGGCTACGGCATCAACGGCCGCGTCGTTCTGGCGGGGGTTGTTTTCGTAGGGACGAATATCCGTAATCGGACGCATTTCGATGTTCATGGTTGCTCTCCTCAAGCGTGATTCTGAAGTAGGACCCAAACGAACAGGCTGAACCAAGTCACACGCCAAATGAAACGTTCGATTCCAGCGGCGGTCGGCACGACGATCGAACGCCAGAAATGGTGCTGATCTCTGGTCGGCGACGAGTTAAGATGGGTAAAATCCGACATAGCTAATCCTTTCTGGATGGGTTGTGATTTTTGGTCGGACCGTGAAAACAAACTGTCCTTAATAGGGTGACTGTTCCCGCTGACCAAGACTCCGACTCGATTTTCTGTAGTACCTACGACCGGGGGGAATGTGCGTCGATATGCCACGTGGGCCCGTGTTGGGCCGCGGGCAACAACGGCGTAACTCGTCCAACGGCGGGAACAGAACGCCACACGGCGCAAACGTGCGCGAACGTGGGCCACGCGGTGCGATGCCTCCGGGATGGTCGGTCGTCTTGGCATCGCCAAGATGCGACGTTCGCGCCGTTGAATTGTCAGAATATCCAGAGCGCCATTCGGCAAAGCCGTGTGTGATGGCCGCGGCTGGTTGGTGGCGTGCGGAGCGGCACTATACATGGCGACCTCCCGTGGCCTGGATGATGGCGAAGATGCTATCTCGAATTGCCGACGGAAGAGTGGGCCACGCTTCGACTACGCTGGCCAGTTGATGGTCGGCGGAAAGCGTGTTTGCCGAAAGTGCTGCGCCTTGTGCTGCGCTTCGTTGAGAAGTGCCCGATTTCTCGGAAAATTTGGGGGTATCGAGCGGACTTCTAATCCGCAGGTTGCAGGTTCGAGTCCTGCCGGGCGTGCTTTCGCACTTGGTCGCACCACGTCGCACTTCTTCGCCTAAGTTGGCAACTTGTAGATTGTTACGGAAAGAGTCTTGTCCGTCTTTCATCGTCGCGTTGTCGCACACCGTCGCATCGACCGGCATTCTTTCGCGCCCCGATGCGGCTTTCCGGCAAGGAATAGAGAAAACGTGCGAGTAGCCCGCGACCGCGAAAGGCGGCATTCTCCAACAGCCCTTCCAGCACCGTCGGCTGAATTGCCAGCCCCATCGTCAGCGCTGGCCGCTTCACATGCTCGCCTTTCCGGCTTATCCGGTCTATCCGCAGGTCGTCTCCGGCGTGTCCCATCAAGTAAACGCCGAACTGTGGCATCCCGCTTCTGCTGTACAGGCCGGGCAGCCACCGGGAACGGCGGCACATTTGCGACCCCCAGTGGCTCAATCGTTCCCCACTTCTGTAACTTCGGCGGCATGCCCTCGCTTGGAATGGGCCGGTACATCGGCGCCGCCTTCACTAGCGCGGCGAGTTGATCGCGAGTTCCCCCGGAGTCCAACCAGTCCGAAACGTCAGCCTTCGGCAGCAGACCCGGCAGATTGACAATCTTCACCGCCTTTGCGATCCCGGTCAGCGATTTGGCCACCGCCTGAGCGTGTTCCCGCCCAACGTCGTCGTTGTCAGGCAATATCACCACGGGCCGGTCTCGGAAGAACTCGCAATACTCCTCCTTCCACTTGCCGGCGCCGCCAGGGTTACATGTCGCCACGAATCCCAGAGACACGAGGCGGTCGACGTCCTTTTCGCCTTCGACGACGAAGACAACTTTTTTCGCATCGGCTGCGACTAGCTCGGGAAGTCGGTAAAGCACACGTCGAACATCCTTGACCGACCAGGACCAGCCTCCACCCGCTTTGGGCACTCGCTGCCGAAACGTTTTCGGCTCCATACGGACGACCTGGAAGAGCAACTCGCCGCGCTCGTCGCGGTAGTCATACGTCTTGGTGATTCGACGCGGGCCAACCTGATCTGCATCGCGGGTATTTCCATTCGGCTTCGTCGTTGGCATCAGGTCCGCCATGCTCATTTCCAGGGCGGCGACCACGTCCTCGGTCGCACAGCCGGCATGACACTTAAGCAGTGCCCACCCGTCGTCACCCTCGGCAATGCTGAGACTGGGATTCTGGTCGTCGTGGGCAGGGCAGCGGTGTAAACGTAAGCCGCAATGTCGAGGAGATCAAGTTCAATGTCCGGGATTCCGGTGGTAAGACGGCGTTTGATATCGGCAATGCGAAGGTTAACGTTGCCTGTTTCGCGTCCAGTTTGAAGCTCACCCGGGTTGCGCGAAGATGCCTATCGACCGCTTCCGTGAAGCCGGCGACGATGTTGAGAATTCCGGGCTCCCCTCGGATATTGACCCCTACGTTGCCAAGGGCGGATCGGAAATCCTCCTGGCGTGCAGCAACCGTCACTTGAGACAGCAAGAAGAAGGTTTGACGCAACCCCTCATCAGAATCTGCCAGTTCCAGCCCGCGCTGCGCGGCATGCATCGTAGCGTCAGCAACGACGTTGACGCCTGCGTTCTCGGTGATCAGTCCAACGACGCATCGCCATCTGTGAGTGTCGGGCAGTGTGCCCAATCGGCTGTGGCCCATAGGGTGTTCGCCTCATAGCTTGGGCCTGAGCAAAAGGGCTCCGCATTACCGAGCCCTGCAACATACCGTATCATTTGGCATCGGCGTTTTTGGTGGGACGGCTACAGCCTTCGCGGAACGCAGACTTCTTCCAGATTGTCTGCTCCAATGACGCGGCATGATCTATGCGAAAAACGGCGGATTTTCCGGACTCACAGGATCGTTTCAAATCGCAACTTCAGAACTTGACACTTGTTGCAGCAAAACCGCGGGACAGGTGTGGCAATTGCCATCAGTCGGTGGTGGGCAACGAAAAGCCCCAGAAGTTCATAAGGAGAGCGGGCTCGACGCTTGCCGCTTCTGACGTCAGGCCGTGCCCACCGTCAACCACTGCTTGCCCCAAGACGTCGAAGTCTTTCATCGCCTCGCTCCATGTTGAAGCACTGCGGTCCGCGGCGTGTTCTCCCAACACCCATGCCATGCTGTGCGGCTCCACGCCGACCAAGACCGGCTTGCCGTGAAAGAAAATCTCGCCGAAGCAAGCCGTGACCACCAGAAGGGCCTCCGGCTGTCGATCCGGTTTCAGCTTCGGTAAAATGACGATCTTCCTGCGGCCTCGTTGTTGCATCCTTTTCTTGTCACATTCGTTTCGGGGGGGCAGAGCTATGCTCGTCCGTTCTCGGCGGCCACGCATTCCCTTACCCAAGGGCTGGGCCGCTTCGGTCAAGTCCGCCGTGATACACACCATCGCCTTGGCCCATTACGCCATCGTCTTCACCCGCAGTTGGGCGGCCAACTGCCCAAACGCCCGCGTCCGGCTGAAGGCGGAACTCGATCGAGCAAATCAGGAAATCGC
>JAUWPQ010000352.1 GCA_030611515.1 Planctomycetota bacterium
AAAAATCCCAAATCCACGTCATTCCCGCCACCCAACGCAGCACCAAGATCACCAGCAGGTAAAAACCATAGTGAAACATTGCGTTTCCGAAATCGAGGTCCAACACGGCCATCGCCGCCAGTCCGCCGGCAACGACCAGCGGCGGCAAGACCAACCCCCAGTTCCACAGTTCGCCGGTAACCAGACCGCGAGAAGCCAGCAGCGCGAAGATACCCCAGAGAATCACGTATGCCGTGCCGCAAATTACTGAGCGAATGTAAAGTGGGACGCCGCGGTACGGCTCAAATTCATCATCGTGGAGCACTTCGTAGGTGCCGATTGCCAACAGCGGCGAAATCACGAGCAGGCCGATGGCCAATGCCACTGTGTTGTCTTGAAACAGCCCTCCCATCGCCCACGTCACCAACAGCGTCACCAACACGGCGGCGACTATCAGGGCGGTCGTCACCGGTTGGAACTTGGCGTTGGTTCGGGTAATAGGTTTTGTGATGAGTTTGCCGGTTTTGGAGCGCCCGCCGCCGGCGAACTGCTCGGGGGTGTGAACCTTTACCTCCTCGGACTTTTCCGGTACGCGGAGGGTGTGTTTGCAGTTTGGGCAGGGGCCGGACTTGCCGGCAAACTTGTCGTTGACATTGAAACTCTTCCGACATTCCGTGCAAACGACGATGATCGACATGCGGCGGGGCCTTCTTCTTAGGTTTCCACCCCTTAGTTTCGCACACGCCCTACAACTGTCAAGGATCGCCCTTTTTATCGGCGGAGCGATTGTCTCGCTCGTTGCGGCGAGGTACGATCTAGGTAGTTGTAGGTTATGCTTTAGCATAACGGCCAATGCGTTATGCCGAAGCGCAATCTGCGCATATCGTGTCGGGCCGGTTGATCCACCAACCATTCAGCAACGGCAATCACCGTGATCGAGTTCCTTTGCCCGAATGGGCACAGAATCCGTTGTCAGGCGGAGCAGGCGGGCCGGGCCGCCAAGTGCCCCCGCTGTGGGGTTAAATTCCGCATCCCCGACGCCGCCGACCTGAACATACCCGAGGCGGGCGATTCCGACTCCAACGTCTCGCTGCCGGAGTTCACCGACTCGGGCTTTTCGGACAACAAACTCGCTTCCGTCGGGGGGGGGATTCAGAAGGAACCTCAGATCGAGTTCCTCTGTCCGAACAATCACCGGCTGTTCGGGCCGGCCAGCCTTCAGGGCAAGCCCGGCGAGTGCCCCGAGTGCGGCTCCCGCTTCCGCATCCCAACATACGACGAAGGCCCCGGCGAGGAGCAGACCCAAGAGAAGGTCGATTTCGGTCAAATCGAGGATATTGAGACTCCCAAAGCCGCCGCAACGACAGAAATTAAGAATATTGAGACTCCCAAAGCCGCCGCGACGGTGGAAATCAAGGATATTGAGACTCCAAAAGCCGCCGCGACGGTGGAAGCGGAATCGCGGCCCGCGTCTCTGTCCGCCAAAGCTCGGACTCCGCCGAGTGACTCGCCGCCGACCATTTCCGACCCAAGCCCGGCGGGGCAATCCATTGCGGCTCTGTTCGCGCAGCTCTGGAGCCTTCGGTCGAAAGACGCCACCGTTGAGTTGCGGCTGCGCGACGGCGAGACGATCGTCCCGCATCAATTCCTCGAAAAGGCGTCCCGGCAAAATCGCAACGGCGTGTTCGTCGTGAAAGAGGCGGACGAAAACCTCTCGTTGGTGGTCGTGGCCTGGGACGCGGTGGCGCGGGCTACCGTTCGGGGACTAAAGGAAGTGCCGCCGGAGTGGGACGAGTAGCTGGAAGAGAGAAGAGGGAGGAGGGAAGAGAGACGTGGAATATCGTATCCCTCATCCTTCATCCTTCATCCTTCATCCTTCATCCTTCATCCCTCATCCCTCGCCACCCTCCGCCTAATCTTCTTCCATCATATCGGCCTCGGTAATCATCGAAAAGCCCTTGGCGACAAGCGTCTCCTGGGCGATCTCGATGTTGTCTACCATCAGCGCCACGGCGGCGTTGCCGCGCGGGCGGATCAGCAACGGATACGCCTGCGAGATGTTCACCTCGGCCTGCAACAGAGCGGTGCAGACACCCAACAGCGGCTGAGGCCCCTCGGGCAATTCCACCCCGATTAGATCGCTTTCGACGATCGCCAGCCCGGCCCGCTCCAAAATCTCGCGCCCCTGCTCGGGATGACTCAGCAGGAACCGCACGAAGGCGCATTCCGTGGTGTCGGTGATCGACAGGGCCACGATCCGTACCCGGCTACCCTCGAACCGGCGGACCACTTCCAGCAGGGTCCCTACCTTGTTTTCCAGAAAAACCGTAAACTGTCGGATCGCCGGATAGTTCCTCCCTCGCATAGTCGAGAAATCGATGCCGGAGGATTGGTCTATGGACATCTGGCGCCTGCGTATTTCTGCAAGGGAGTATTTTTCCGGTTGGCGGGCAAGACAAACCCGCAAAATCTTATATTGCGCTAATATATATCCCGTAACACCAATTGAGAACCCACCCATGCTCCACCAACACGAAATTGAACTTCGGGTGCGATACCAGGAGACCGATCCGATGGGTTTCCTTCACCACGCCTACTACTTTACCTATTTTGAGATCGGAAGGACCGAGCTTCTTCGGGCCGCCGGCGGAAATTACCGCCAGATGGAGGAGAGCGGGCTGTTGGTCGTGGTGGTCAAGGCCGAATGTCGGTTCCATCGTCCCGCCCGCTA
>JAUWPQ010000345.1 GCA_030611515.1 Planctomycetota bacterium
CCGAAGTTCGAGCCCCCCTCGTCCACTTGAACTCCGCGGGCGAATCCATTAGACTCCATTCTATTCGGGCGGCTAGCTCAGTTGGTTAGAGCGCCATCCTCACACGGTGGAAGTCGCTGGTTCGAGTCCAGTGCCGCCCACATGTACCGTTGTACACTCTCGCATACCCTCGCAATTCTCGGCAATTGCGGGGGTTTCTTGTTTCTGTTGCCGCGCCTTGCAGCCCGTTTCTTGCGGTTGCTGCACCGGATTCTGCACCGCCTCCGCACCGCCCGTTGCCGCCCGTTGAAAGTCGGCGTCCGTCACCTGGATATAGTGCCGCGCCGCTATCGCCACCGTGTTGCCGATCCACTTGCAAACTGTTGTGATGGGATACTCTCGGGCCAAGTCGCTTTCACAGCTTGCCCGCAGCGCATGGAAGAGACGGGGCCACGGCTCCAGGCCCGCCCGCCGGACGATCTTCTGAAACGTGGTCCGCAGATTGCAGTTGACCCAACCGTTCGGCCCAAGCGCCGCCGGCAAGTACAAGTTCTCGGGTATCACGTGCGTCTGTCCGTCCTGGGCCATGCTCCATGCTTCGTCAAGGAACGGGCGCAACCGGGCGAACATCGGCACCATCCGTTGCCCCTGCCCGTGCCCTTCCGTCTTAGGCGATGTGACGGCCATAGCCCCATGCTCCCAATCGAGCGCGGCTATGCGTAGGGATAGCGTTTCGCTTGGGGTCCGCAGTCCGCCGTAGCGGGCCAGGGCAATGATGGTCCGCCACACCCAGTTCGGGGCCGCGTCGATAAGCCGGGCCGTTTCCTCTTCTGTGACGTAGTGTTGACGCTTTCGTGGGTCTCCAGACGTATGCGATACGCCGGTGAACGGGTTGCGGTCGATCCACTCGCAACGCATCGCGTAGGCGAATATCTGACGGGTAAGTTGAAGCCGTCTCGATACCGTCGCCGCCGCCAGCCCTTGTTCTACAAGCCCTTGCCGGAACCCTTCTGCTTCGCCGCCGCCGAGGGTGCGTAGCGGTCGGGTATCGCCGAAGTATTCCCGGAGGTTTCGGATAGTGTGCCGCCACATTACCCGCGTTGCCGGTTTGACGTGCGTGTTGGCTGCAAGGAAGGCGTCAAGCAATCCGCCCACGGTCGCCGCCTTGCGGGGTTCCAACAGCCCCACGGCCGCCAGCCGGGCATGTAGGGCGTCGTCGAGGTCGGCCACCCATCGGGCTGTTTCGCCGTCCAGCGCGCCGCCGGTCGCTTGCGCCGCCGCAAGGTGTTCCACCTTCACTTGCACCGTTTCGGCCAGCCGTTGTGACATCTTGCCCAGCCGGATCGACCGCCGCTTGCCGTCGCCGCCGACGAATTGTATTGTCCGGCGCCCGTTCGGTTCCCGCGATATGCTTGCCATGATTACTCGCCTTTTCCTTATTGGTTTGCGCGTTCGGCGTCACTCTTTAATCCGCTGTCAGAGCGCGCTTCAATTTCCCATTCACGTCGTGAACTGTCACCATTCCCTGATTCATCTTGTTTGCCTGCAATGTTGCTACCCGCTTTCCAAACGTGTTGAATACCTCCACCGATCCAATGCCACCTTCATTGATACACAACTTGGCGCGCGGCTTGCCATTCTCGTCAAACAGCGACAGCATCGGCCCATACTTGCCCAATGCCAACCCGGCGCGTCGCTGGCCCTTTTCATCGTCCAGTTGCAGTGCCGGCCCATTCTTGTCCACTCCCAGCCCGGCGCAAGCCTTCCCGTCGAACAACACCAGCATCGGCCCATCCTCTCTTACTGACAGCCCGGCGCGTGGCTTACCCTTCTCGTCGAACAACACCAGCATCGGCCCATCCTTATCCAGTCCCAACACGGCGCGTGGCTTCCCCTTCCCGTCGTACAGCCGCAGCATCGGCCCCTTCTCTGTTACTCCCAACCCGACGCGCCGCTCGCCCTTCTCATCGTACATCCACAACTCCGGCCCGAAGTCGGCAACGCCCAACGCAGCGCGCGGCTTGCCGTTTTCGTCCACAACCACAAACCAGCGTGCCGTTACCCTTTCCGGCGGCGCGTTCCCAGGTTGTGCCATGCCGGAGGCCACGGCCAGCACGACCAGCAAGGCAACCGTGCCACCCGCGAAAATCAGGGTGAAGCTCAGCCGCCGATTCTTCCGCTCCAATTCGGCCACTCGTTTTTCGATGGTCATAACAGGGTTCCTTCAAGAAAAGGGTGTCCGCCGAGTTACTTGTTTTTCCGCTTCGGGGGCTTGTCCATTACGATCCGCAGGCCGAGATATTCCGTCAACTTGTCGAGGGTATCCGTGGTAAGGCCCATTTTGCCTTGTACAAAACGGCAGAGTGCCGCCGCGTCGATACCCGTTTCCTTAGCAATTTGGTAGCGGGTTTTACCGCAGTTCTCAATCGCAAACCGGATTTCGTCACTGAATTGTTTGGCCTGTTTTTTCGTCATGCCTGTAATCCTATCGTCTAATTGTTATTTGTCAACTACCCCTTTCCGATTTTCTCCGTTTCGCAAACCTTCGCACCCGCTCGCAATCCCGCCCGAAGGTACAATTTTGTCCGCTATTCGCCCGTCCAGGGGGCGGTTTCGTCGAAACTGGCCGCGTAGGCGTCGATCCTGTGCGTTCCTCGGCCCTTGCACGATGTTTGATACCTTCCGCACAACCGGCCCTTAGAATCGCTTGTAGGCGTTCAGACAATGCCGCCAGTTGCCCTGCCTGCTCGCCAAGCGCGACGATCGCGGGTGCCATTCCCGGCGCGACTTCACCCGATAAGACGGCCAGCACTTCCGATTGCAGCCGCAAACTTTTCACC
>JAUWPQ010000284.1 GCA_030611515.1 Planctomycetota bacterium
CGGCATGGCGCGATTGCGGCCGCGCGATGCCTCGCAAGCGGCCTGCTGAGACGGCGTTCGATGCGCAACGCGCTGCGCGACGCCGCCGCGACCGTGGGATTGAAACGACATCCGCAAGACAACCTCGACGAAGTGATTCGATTGGATCGACAACTGACCGGGCGATTTCCATCGGATCGATGCCGGTCGGTGTTCTTCTTTATGGCCGGCGGCGGGTCGCCTTATGACGGAAACTATCGCCTTCGTCACAGACATACAAGGCGTCGCTTGCAAGAGGTTATGAAATCGGGCGCCGAGATCGGGCTTCACGCCAGCTACGAAGCCGGGGCCAATCCCGCCCGCGTTGCTATTGAACGAGAAGATTTGCAGAAAGTCTCGGGGCAGACAATCGAAAAGAACCGGCATCACTATCTCGCCTGGCGCGAGCCGGCACATGGGGCGATGATTGCGGAGGCCGGGATCCGTTGGGACGCCACGCTTGGATACGCCGACGTGGCGGGGTTTCGCTTGGGCGTCTGCCGACCGATTCCCCTGTTCGATCCCATCCGCCAGCGGCCCTTGGGCATTGAAGAACACCCTTTGGTCGTTATGGACTGCACGCTCGATCGACCGAACTATATGAATTTCGGCGAAGAGGCGGCGCTGGACCGCGTTTGCAAGTTGATCGACGCCACATATCGCCACCAGGGCGAGTTTGTCTGCCTCTGGCACAATACCGTGCTGGCGGCCGATGATACGAGTTATCATAAGCGGCTCTATCCTCGCGTGCTTGACTACTTGGGACAGTTGCTGGAAAAAAACGGATGCGATTCGTAACCATCGTCGGTGCCCGGCCGCAGTTTATCAAAGCAGCGCCATTGAGCGCGGAACTACGCCGTCGGCATGAGGAGTATCTGGTCCATACGGGCCAACACTACGACGACAACATGTCGGACGTGTTCTTCCGCGAGTTGAACATCCCGCCACCCGACCGGCACCTGGGCGTCGGTTCCGGCTCGCACGCCGCACAAACGTCGCTATTGCGGCATTTACCACGGTGCCTGGTGGGTGTTCTTGGCCTGCTCGCGCTGGCTTATCTTACCGAGGGGACAACATGATCGTTGCCATCGTAGGCGCCGGCAATGCTGGTTGCGCTCACGCCTGCAAACTGGTGGAAAGGGGACATCGTGTCCGACTATTGAAGACCTCTCATTCCATACACGACAGCAACTTTGACAAGATACTTGAAAACGGAGGCGTTCATTACGTTGACGCCACCGCCCGGGAGGCTCGCGGGTTTGCGCCGCTGGAGATGGCAACGAGGAACGATAAGGAAGCGCTGGTTGGAGCGGACGTAGTCTTCATGATGGTCCAATCTTTGCAGCACGAGACGCTCTCCGAACGGATTGGCCCGCTGCTGGCCGGTTGCCGCATGGTGATCGTAATATCGGGCTATATGGGAAGTCTCTTCTTTTGCGGGAAATGCCCCGACCGGAACGTTCTTTTTGCCGAGTGCGAATCCACGGTTTATAATGCCCGCATTGTCGAGCCCGGTACGGTTCGGATCTCCTTCAGAAACGTCCGCAATGCTTGGGCCATGCTCCCCTCCAGCGGCCAGGAACAAGGTTTGACCATTGCCGGCCAGCTCTTTGACAACGTCCGCCATGCGCGAAAGAACATCGTCGAATCCGCTCTGCACAATCCCAACTTGATCGTACACACAACGGGAACCATCCTATCGGCCAATCGTATTGAACATAGCGGCGGCGAGTTCTGGATGTACAAAGAGGCTTTCACGCCCTCTGTATGGAACCTGATTGGCGGTCTCGACCGGGAGAAGAACGGTATCCTGGAAAAATTCGGCTGCGATCCTTTGGATTACGTGGACGCATGTAAGTTTCGGAACGAGGAAGACCTGTCCAAGGACTCTCTGCAGGTGTTCCGGAGCTTTGCGAACAGCGCCCCGAAAGGCCCCACGAGCCTCGACACACGATACATACATGAGGACGTGCCGATGGGGTTGTGTTTGATGAGTTCTCTCGGGAAGAAGTGCGGCGTCGCCACGCCCGTCTGCGACTCGTTGGTGAATATCGCCGGAGCGCTGCTGAAGAAGGACTTCTGGCGGGAAGGCAGGACGCTCGATCGATTGGGATTATCGGGGAAGGGCCTCGACGAACTCATTGCCCACATCACGGAGTACGACGCCTTGCTATAATGAAACGCGGTGTTTCATGAAATAGTGCGAAACCTTGCGGAGAGCCGTGGAAATCGAAAACGGCGTCATCATCAACCCCAAAATATTCAGGTTTCAGCGGCGCGAAGAACACTATCCTCATCTAACCTCGCAATAGCAGATACCTAGTTGCCGTGTCTTCAGTTTCCGTTGGTACATAATGCGATTTTTTGGGAAGGGATAACAAGCAGGACAACAATATGCGCGTTGTGACTATCGTCGGCGCCCGGCCGCAGTTCATCAAGGCGGCGCCTTTGAGCGCGGAATTGCGCCGTCGGCATGAGGAGTATCTGGTCCATACGGGCCAACACTACGACGACAACATGTCGGACGTATTCTTCCGCGAGTTGAACATCCCGCCGCCCGACCGGCATCTGGGCGTCGGGTCCGGCTCGCACGCCGCGCAGACGGCCGCCATGCTTGAAGGGATCGAAAAGGTGCTTCTGGAAGTTAAACCGGACGCGGTAATCATCTACGGCGACACCAACTCGACCGTTGCCGGCGCGTTGGCCGCGGCCAAGTTGCACATCCCCGTGGCACACGTCGAGGCCGGGCTGAGGAGTTTCGATCGTCGTATGCCGGAGGAGATCAACCGCGTGGTAGCCGATCACCTTTCCGCGTGGCTGTTCGTTCCTTCGCAAGTATCGGTGCGGCAGTTGGCGGCCGAGGGGATCACCGAGGGCGTACACGACGTGGGCGACATCATGGCCGACAGTGTGCGGCTGTTCGCTCCCCTTGCCCGCGAAAGATCGGACGTGCTGAAGCGGTTGGGCGTCGAGCCTGGCGGGTATTTCGTGGCCACCGTGCATCGGGCGGCGAACACCGACGACGCCGAACGATTGGCGGGCATTTTGGAGGGATTGTCGAACGCGCCTCGGCCGGTGGTCTTGCCGTTGCATCCCCGCACCCGCGCCGCCATCCGCCGCCATGGTCTGGAGCAATATCTCCCCTCGCCCGATTGCGGGAGAGGGGCCGGGGGTGAGGGATTCAGGGACGCCGACAAGAACCTGCTAATTATCGAACCGCTCGGCTATTTAGACATTCTGCAACTCCAGCAGAACGCGGCGGCCATCCTGACCGACTCGGGGGGGATTCAGAAAGAGGCTTACTATTTGGGTATTCCTTGCATTACGTTGCGTGACGAAACAGAATGGATAGAGACGGTCGAGGCTGGCTGGAACCGGCTGGTCGGCGCCGATGCCGAGAGAATCGCCGCGGCCGCGAAAGAATCTTCGGCCGTGATTGACCGGCCGCATCCCGTTTTATACGGCGACGGTCACGCGGCCGAGCGGATCGCTGCCATTTTGGCCGATCTTTGCGGCAGTTGGCCACCAAACCTGACTTGCGATGTCCAATAGACCTAAGTTGTTGTTTCTGGCCTACTACTTTCCGCCCGTCAGCACGGTTGCCTGTGTTCGGACGTGGAACACTGCGATGTGTCTGACAAGGTTGGGGTGGGAGGTAACGGTTGTCACCCCTGATCCCGCACTCTGGCGATTTGCGGAACCGGCAGCACACGTGACTGAGCAGCTTGAACACGCGGGGGTTCGCCGCATTTTTACGGGGCATCGGTGGCGATTTCTTTCTAATGGACACTTGAATCGCAACGATCGCGGATTAGCCCGCCTTATCGGCGGTGCATGCCGGAAGGTGGCGCGACGTCTCGACATCAGCCCGGCGGCGGGCTGGAATGCCGCGGTCGCCGAGGCGTGTGCCGGTCTTCAGCCGGGTGACGTGGACGTAATTTTGGCCACGGGATCGCCGTACAACGCGTTTGAGATTGCCCGCCGGTTGGCCCGACGGCTCGCGGCGCCTTACGTCTTGGACTACCGAGACGGCTGGACCGTGGGCCACCCGTACCCGCCTCGGCCGGGCTTTCCGATGAAGCGAACCATGCGGCGTGAACAACGTGTCTTGTCGGACTGTGCGGCGGCGATGATCGTGTCGTCTTCCAATGCCAAGCTGATCGCCGAGGCGTTCGGCGTCGGCGACAAGTTGCACGTCGTAAGCAACGGCTATGACCCGGAGGAGATGCGCCAGGTTGTGCCTCACGACTTTGGGCACTTCGCGATCGTTTATACGGGGCATTTCCATCCGCCCTGGAGGGTGGTTGATCCGCTGATGTCTGCTTTGGCGCGACTGCCGGTGGATTTGCCTCCGTGGCGGTTTCACTACTACGGCCGACAATCAGCATATGTCCGCGAGGCGGCGCAGCGGTATCAGATCATGCCGAATGTCGTGCTGCACGGCGCGGTGTTGCGGATGGAAGCATTGGCGGCGGTTAAGAGCGCGGGCGTATCGGTCGTCATCACCACTGTGTCTGAAACGAACACGTTGGCCGACCGCGGCATCGTGACGGGCAAGGTGTTCGAGGCAATTGGGCTTGGATCGCCTATTCTCGTGATTGCCCCGCCGGGCGGTGATTTGGAGACGATTTTGGAAACCACGGGGTCGGCGCGGCGATTCACCAGCACGGATATAGGCGGTATTGCGGCTTTCCTGAGC
>JAUWPQ010000014.1 GCA_030611515.1 Planctomycetota bacterium
CGGATTTCCTTCAGTATCGCAATGCCGGTTGACTTCGTCCCCACTCAAGCACGGTCCTAGACTTGACGCAATGACGATTCCGGCGTACCCTATATTCAGGTGGTGTGATGCTCGCGTTGGCCTCTCCACGGCCCGTCGCGGAAAACCTGTAATGTGGGGCAGGTTCCATGCAAAGGGCTCGAGGGTTGGTTTGCCGTCATGAAAACGCCTGAAACGAAACGCTCGGATTCGGTCCTTCATCCCTGCGTGATCGAATTGCGCGAGATGCTTCAATCGGTGTTGGGCGATGATTTCGTGCGACTGTACCATTACGGCTCGCGCGTCGAGGGCGGCGCCGAACCCGATTCCGACTACGACCTGCTGTGCGTGACCAAGCGGCCGGTGAGCCGGCAACAGAGGGATAAGATATTGGAAAAGCAAATCGATATTGAAGTCACCGACGACGTGCTATTCGATCTGCACTTCTACTCAGAGGAGCAATTGCGCACTCCCCCACTCTCGTTCACTCCTTACGTGCAACACGCAACCAGAGACAGCATTGTCATATGACCCTTTCCGACGACCAACGCAAGCAGCTTGTAGCGATTCGAATGGCCAAGTCGGATTCCGTCCTTGCCGATGCCTCGATGCTGGCGGAACGTGGTTCAAGTTCAAGTCTCAGCGCGGTCAACCGATGCTACTACGCCATGTTCTATGCGGCTTCCGCCTTGGCGATTCACAACAACTGCGATTTCCACAAGCACCGTGCGGTGATTTCTTGGTTCAATCGCGAGTATGTAAAGACCGGCCGGTTCTCACTTGAATTGGGTAAGTCGTTTCGAGCCACGTTCGACCAGCGGTGCGAGGCGGACTACGCCGACGTCGCCGCGTTCACCGCCGATCAAGTCGCGGCCATGTTCGAGCAGGCGCGTCGCTTCGTGGCCGAAGTGAAATCGCTCCTCCAGGCGAGTTGAATGGCACGACTGTAACAAAAACGGGCCATCCGCGCGGATGGCCCGTTCGCATGACCGATGGATCGGCCTTACCGCTTTACGCCGCTCGCTTTCGCCGCCATGCGTAGCCGAACAGGCCGATGAAAGCAATGCCCAAAAGACTAAAGGTTGAGGGCTCGGGAACTAACTGGAGGTTTAACACGGCCCAGTCCTGGGGTGTGAAGCGAGAAGCACCTGGTAGCTCGTAGAGGTGTTCCGTGACCCCATCATAACCAAGAGAAAAGAAGATTCCCACGGAGTCTCCCGGTGTGACGTCAAGATCAGCAAGAGGGACACAAAATTCGTAGGTCACATTCGTGCTACCACTACTCGCGCTGACGCCAGAACTAATCTTAATATCTTCGTTTACTGACAACATAGTATTATAGGCTATGTATCCAGAATATCCGCCTGGAGAAGGTCTGGCGATATTAAGATCAACATAAGGGCTGGACAGATTGCCACTCAATGCTCCATCGTGGTCGCCGTCAATGTAAAAGCTCCAAACAACATCCCCTCCACTACCCCACTGGCTGTCGACGCCCATGAACAGAGACGTACCATCGTGCTGAAAATAAAGATCAGAATTGTGTTCTCCGTCGCCGTCGCGTCGGTCCATTGTTATATTGAAAGCAGCACCCCATTCGCCTGGGCTCAGAATGCCATCAATTATCGGACTGGAACCGCGATAATCCGCACTGTAGGTTTCCCCAAGTGCGAAACTACCAGTGAGAATACAACCAATTGACACTAAACTCACAAGCAAAACATCCAACCTTCTCATCACACACCTCCCAAGAATTTGCGGGCGGCTTTGCGCCCTGGAATTGAAGAAACAAGTACCCAAAGTCAAGCATCTCATCGCACGTCTCCCTAAAAGTTGCGGGCGGCTTCGCGCCCTGGAATTAAAGAAACAAACACAGAACCTCGTTCACGCGAACACGCGGGAAATCGACTCACAGCGCGTGAGACGGATCAAGAATGCCGGCCGGGCCGATTCTGACAGGATCAGAATGCGGCGGCCGATTGCTATGCGGCCTAGCGATCCGACACAACAAGAAACAAAAAAAGGACGTCGGACCACGACCGCTCCAGAAACCCCGACCAACGGGGCAGAACAGAACAGCATGGCCGACGCCCCTTGCGGGGCGCGGTCCAAGTGTTGCTTCTGTTCTTCAAGAGCTTTGGCAGCTCAGGTTGGTCGTTTTTCTGGAAGCAAAAACTTGACGCTCGCGCGTCGTTCGGTTGTTGTTTTGCGGCTGTCACTGGGCCGCCGATATCATGCGTTTACCTCATTGTCGTTGTCATCTCACATTCCACACTGCCAAACGGCACATTGGAATATACAACCTATTGTGCGTAAAATACCGCCGATGTCAACAGTTTGACCGGCAAAAATATCGGGTTTTTAGGGGGGGATAGCCAAGATCAATGGCGCGATACCCGACCCGCAACCCTAAAACCTCTCCCCTCGCCCCCTGTCCCCCGCCCCCCGCCCCCTGTACACTAATCGGTTTCCTAGATTTTCCTTGAACTGGCGGTGCGACTATTATGGAAATGGAACAATTGGTGGCGTTGTGCAAGCGGCGGGGATTTCTGTTCCAGTCGAGCGAAATATACGGCGGGTTGCAAGGTTTTTGGGACTACGGCCCCCTGGGCGTCGAACTGAAGCGGAACGTCCGCGAGGCGTGGTGGCGCGACATGGTCACCGCCCACAACGAACTGGAGACGCCGCCCGGCGCACCTTCGGCCTTCGAGATGGTCGGGCTGGACTGCTCGATCATCATGCACCCGCAGGTCTGGAAATGCTCGGGCCACTACGACTTGTTTCACGATTTCATGGTCGATTGCCGCGAGTCGAACAAGCGATACCGGTACGATCAGGTTTGCGGCCGCTGGGTCGAGTGCAAAGGGCAACGCATCTTCGTCGCCAGCGACCTGGGCGGTGACGAGGGATTGGAACTGACGCGGCACAAGGCGATGAAGTTCTTCAACCTTCGCGGCAAGGACGCCGGCGCCTTGGCCTGGGACGGGGCGCTGATTTCATTGACCGCCTTGGAAGATTTTTCGCAAGTGCTAGGCCCCGACGCGAAAACTCTCGGCACGTTGACCGAGCCGCGCGAGTTCAACTTGATGTTCAAGACCACAGCCGGTGCGCTCGGCGGCGAAGACGACGCGGTTTTTCTTCGCCCCGAGACCGCCCAGGGCATCTTCGTTAATTTCAAGAACGTCTGCGACAGCACGCGGGTGCGTATACCCTTCGGCATCGCCCAGATCGGCAAGAGTTTCCGCAACGAGATCACACCCCGGAACTTCACCTTTCGCTCGCGCGAGTTCGAGCAGATGGAGATCGAGTTTTTCTGCCGCCCCGATACGTCGCCCGAGTGGTATCGCTACTGGCGCGACCGACGATACCAATGGTATCTCGATCTCGGATTGGCGGGCGACCGGCTTCGGCTCCGCGACCACGATAAGGCCGAGTTGAGTCACTATTCCTGCGGCACGGCCGACATCGAATACGCGTTTCCGTTCCTTCCCTCCGGCGAGTTCGGCGAGTTGGAGGGTGTGGCCCATCGCGGCGACTTCGACCTGCGCAGCCACACCGAGGGCAAGCTCGTCCGCCAGGGCGACAAACTCGTGGTCGAAACCGACGCCGAGGGGAAACCCCGCCATCGCGGCAGCGGCAAGGATTTGAGTTACTTCGACGATCAGACCAAGGAGCGGTTCACTCCTCACGCTATCGAGCCGTCGGCCGGGACCGATCGGGCGACGCTGGCCTTCCTCTGCGAGGCGTATCGGGAAGACGAGGCCCCGGACGAACACGGCAAGCCGACCAAGCGGATGTTCCTGAAGCTGCACCCCCGACTGGCGCCGATCAAGGCGGCGGTCTTTCCGCTGGTCAAGAAGGACGGCATGCCCGAGGTCGCCCGCGAAATCTACAAAACCTTGAAGCCGCATTTTCCGGTCTTCTACGACGAGAAGAGCGCGGTGGGACGCCGCTATCGCCGCCAGGACGAGGTGGGCACCCCCTTCTGCATCACGGTCGATAGCCAAACTCTTCAGGACGGCACCGTCACCATCCGCGACCGCGACACCCTACGCCAATGGCGGGTCCACAAGGACGAGTGCCTGGGCGAACTCCAGGCGCGGTTGATAGAGTAGAGTGCCTCGCCAAGCGTATCATTTCTCGCATGTTGCAACGTTTTTTTGCCCTGCCGGATTTCCGCAAACCGTTAACGGAATTCCGCTACTCGTCGTAATCTCGACTGCAACGCGCCGCCGTCGGCGAGCCGCAACTCTTTGCAGTACGCAATCTTCGGCCGAAAATCCGCGCGAAAAAAACGATTGGCACGTTCGTTGCTATCCCCTGTGGGGCATGTAGGACAGGCTTTATACTCATTCATTTAGCCCGCCGTGAATACACGGCGGGCCGGGTTGAACACGGAAAACCGCTTCCCCCGGGTGTATTCACCCGGGGCTAAATGTCACGGAGTGTGCAAACCACTTTTCCCGGGAGCATATCATGGCTGCCACGAACGGCCACAACGGCGTTGGATTGCTGGAGAAGCTGGGTAAACTTGACAACGGAAAACCGCCCTTTGGTTGTATACAATGCGGACTCTGTGCAGCCAGTTGTCCTTTGGGGCCGGCAATGGAGTATCCGCCGCGGAAGCTGATCCTTCAAGCGATGGCGGGCAATCTGGACAAACTGCTGACCAGCCCTTCGCTGTGGATGTGCGTGTCCTGCTACGCCTGCTCGAAACGTTGCCCGAGGGGGATCGAACTGGCCGAAGAACTCTGGCCGGCGCTGCGCGACGCGGCCATGCAAGCGGGACATCAGCCGCCCGCCGAAATACAGGAGACGTTCCAAAACGTCTTCAAATACGGCAACGTGCTGGGCAAGTCGCCCCGCCAACGCCTCCAGTGGGCCAAGGACCTCGACGTGCGGGTGTTGGACCTCTCGCGCGAGCCGCGGCCGGTCGACGTCCTCTGGCTCGTGGGTTGCTACCCTTCGTACTATCCGCGAAATCAGGTCGTTGCCCGCGCCTTCGCCCGGATTATGACCGAGTTGGGCGTCTCCTGGGGCATCTTGGGCACGAAAGAGAAGGCCGTCGGCGAGTGCGATCGGATGTTCGGCGAGGAGGGATTGTTCGAGACCCTGGTCGAGCAGAACCGTAAAATGTTCGACGAGCAGGACTTCGGCAAGATCGTCGTGCTCGATCCGCACGCCTTCCGGGCCTTGCAGAGTTTCTATCCACGTTTCAACGCCTGGTATCCGGTCCAGCACTACACCGTGTTCCTGGAGGAGTACATCGAGCAACTCAAGCCGCTGATGGTCAAGCCGGTTGAGGCCGTGGTGACGTATCACGACAACTGTTGCGTGGGCCGGCGGTGCGAATGCTACGATCCACCGCGGCAACTGCTTGAACTGATTCCGGGCGTGAAACTGGTCGAGATGTCCAGCAACCGCGACGACTCGCTCTGTTGCGGCGGCGGCGGGGGCGGAATGTGGCTCGACGCCCATATCGTCGCCAACGGCGGACGCCGGCTCTCCGACGAACGAGTCGAGCAAGCCGCGGCCACAGGCGCCGACACACTGGCCGTCTCTTGTCCCTATGAACTGTCGCGGTTCGAGGACGCCGCCAAAGTGACCGGCCTGGAGGGCAAACTGAAAGTCCGCGACATCATCGAACTATTGGCCGAATCGATGGATTTGGGCGAAAGGAGTATAGCATGAACATCGTTGTGGTGGTCCGTCAGGTGCCCGACCTGATCGAGCCGCTGGAGATCGTCCCCTCCGGCGACGCGCTCGATCTGGACGCCGCCTCTTTCATTCTCAACGAGTCCGACGACCACGCCCTGGAGCAGGCGTTGTTGTTGAAGGAGGCGGGCGGAGGGAGCGTGACCGTGGTGGCGCTCGATTTCGGCGACGTGGACAATACGCTCTACACCGCCGTGGCGAAAGGTGCCGACCGGATCGTGAAAATCGCCTGCGACGGCGACACACCGCCCGCCCCGCGCGATTCGGCCGCCGTCTATGCCGAGGCGATCAAGCCGCTGGAGGCCGAGTTGGTGCTGGTCGGCGTCCAGGCCCACGACGAACTCGACGGCGGGCTGTCGCCATTCCTCGCCGCGGCGCTGGAGCTGCCTTACGTGGGCGTTATCCGCGGCGTGAAAGCCGACGACGCGCCCGGCACGGTCGCCGCTTGCAAGGAGTTCCCAGGCGCGGTCATGGCGCGGATGAGCGTCAAGCTGCCGGCCGTGCTGGGTATCCTCGGCGCGGACCAGCCGCCCCGATACGTCCCGGTCAGCCGCATCCGCGGCGCGATGAAGACCGCGCAGTTCGAGGAGTCGGCGGCGACGTTGGCGGCCGGTGAACTGCTGCTTTCGGTCTCTCGCCTGTATCCGCCGGCCCCCGCGACCCGCGCCGAGATGCTCTCCGGCTCCGAGGAGGAGATCGCCGGCAGGATCGCCGAAATTCTTGCCGAGAAAGGATTGGTGAAATGAGCGATCAAGACGTTCTTGTACTGGCCGAAGCGCGCGGCGACGCACTGGCGGACGTGACCTTCGAGCTTCTGGCCGCGGGTCGGGAACTCGCACGGGCCACCGGCGGACAAGTGCTGGCCGTCGTGCTAGGCCCCAACGGCGCCGCACACGCCCCGGCGCTGGCGGCGGCCGATCGGATCATCGCCGTCGACGACCCTCAACTAGCCGAGTATTCGCCCGAACCTTTCGCCTCCGCGCTTCGAGAGGTGGTCGAGGCCGAGCAGCCGCGGGCGGTGCTGACCGCCTCCACGTCGATCGGCTGGGACGTGGCGCCGTTGCTGGCCGCGCGGCTGGATGCCCCGTTGGCCACCGGCTGCCAGGCGATTCGCCCCGACGGCGACGGGCTACTGGTGACCGCGTCGTTTTGCGGCGGCAAGATGTTGGCCGAGTGCCGCGTCGCCGCCTCGCCGGCGATCCTGATGATGTTGCCGGGAAGCTATCGACCCACCGACGAGACCGGCAAGGGCGAACTGGAACAACGCAAACCCGCCGCTCCGCTCGAGCCGGGCGCGATCGCCTTCGAGCAATGGATTTATCCCGAGGCAGGCGACGTGGACATCACGCAGCAAGACGTGTTGGTCGCCGTGGGGCGCGGAATCCAACAGCAGGACAACGTCGAGTTGGCCGAGGAACTGGCCCAGGCGCTCGGCGGCGCGGTCTGCGCGTCCCGGCCGGTGGTCGACCAAGGCTGGCTCCCCGCCACGCGGCAAGTCGGAAAATCGGGGATGATCGTCAAGCCTAAGTTGTATCTGGCCCTGGGCGTCAGCGGCGCGCCGGAACACCAGGAAGGGATGAAAGGGGCCGAGTTGATCATCGCCGTGAACACCGACCCGAAGGCCCCCATATTCGACGTTGCCCACTACGGCGCCGAGGTCGACATGCTCGACCTGATGCCGGCGCTCAGCGAGGCCATCGCGGCCAGAAAGGGATAATGCCATGCCGTCGGCCCGGCCCATTATGTGGAACGTCCCGCACTGGGCGGAGATCGTGATGTATCTGATGATCCCGCTGGTCTTGGCGGTCTTCACGGCCGGAGTGGTCTGGCGGGTGCGGAAGTGGTTCATCGGCCGATCCGAGCCGGGCGACGAAGGCTTCGTCAAAACGCTGCTCAACGCGGTCCACCCGCGCCGGCTGATCGAATGGTTTCCGCCGGCACTGTTCCAAAGCCGGCTCTCGCCCGACGTCTTCTCGCTGGTCATGCACTGGGCGATCTTTTGGGGGATGGTGGTCCTGGCGGTCGGCACGGCGCTGGCCACCGTCGATCAGGATTTCACGAATCTGCTGTTGGACAAACAAATCCTCAGCGGCGGTTATTATCACCTCTTCGAGTTGGCGCTGGACGCGTTCGGCGTCGTACTGATCGTCGGACTCGGCATGGCGGCCTACCGCCGATACCTGGTCCGGCCGAAGCGGTTGGAGACGACGCGGAAAGGGATTAGTCTTTGGGACGGATTCCCTTTCCTCACCATTTTGCTGCTGATCGCCGTAACCGGATTCGTGCTCGAGGGGTTGCGGATCGCCGAGGGGTTTCACATCGAGGCCCAGGTGGCCGCCGCCGGCCCCGAAGCGAAGCAGCTTGCGATCGAGCGGATGGGACTCCGCGAGCGGTTTCGCGTTGGTCAGGAACGTTGGGACGTTGAACTCGACCGCATCGCCGGCGGCGGGCCGGTTTTTCCCGCCGCCGCCTGGGCGCCGGTCGGATACGGTCTGGCCGAGCTTTTCGCCCCGCTGCCGACCGCTTCGATTCGTCTCCTCCATCTAGCCGTTTGGTGGCTCCACGCCCTGTTGGCGTTCGGATTGATCGCAAGCATCCCGTTCACCAAGGCGTTCCACCTGATATCTTCGCCGGTAAACATGCTGTTGCGCGAGCGGAAAACGCCGCCCGGCCGGCTGCCGGTCGTGATGGAATCGGGCGTCAGCACGGTGCGCGACTACACCTGGCGTCAATTGCTCCAGGCGGACGCCTGCACCTGGTGCGGCAAGTGCCAGGAGGTATGTCCGGGCTTCAACAGCGGTTTCCCGCTCTCGCCGCGCGATCTGGTTCAGGCGGTCGATTCCGCGCTGCTGCGCACGCCGATTAAATCCAACGGCCAGACGGCCGGTTTGCACGATTCACTAATCAAGCCCGAGGAGCTTTGGGCCTGCTGCGCCTGCCGGGCGTGCGAGGACGTCTGCCCGGTCTTTGTCGAACAACCGCGTTTGATTATCGATCTCCGCCGGCATCTGGTCGACCAGGGGCAGGTGGACGAAGGGCTGCAAGACGCCCTAATGAACTTCCAGCGGTATGGCAACTCGTTCGGCCAGTCGCCCCGCAAGCGCCCCGCCTGGACAAAGCCGCTCGAATTCCAACTCAAGGACGCGCGGAAGGAAGAGGTCGAGTACCTCTGGTTCGTCGGCGACTATGCCTCTTACGACCAGCGCGTCCAGGACGTTACCCGCACTGTCGCCCGGGTGTTTCACTGCCTCGGCGTGGACGTGGGCATCCTGTACGAAAAAGAGCAGAACGCGGGCAACGACGTCCGTAGGATCGGCGAGGAGGGACTCTTCTCCATGCTCGTCGAGAAGAACGCCAAGGAACTGGCCGGCGCAAAGTTCCGCAAGCTGTTGACCACCGACCCGCATACGTTCAACACGCTGAAGAACGAATACGAGACCAACGGCGGCCCTCACCCAAACCCTCTCCCAAAGGGAGAGGGGACACGTGGCGGCGGCCCTCACCCTAGCCCTCTCCCAGAGGGAGAGGGGACGCCGGTCGTCCACTATACGGAACTGCTCGACGAACTGCTCGGCCAAGGGATTTTGCGGATCGAACGGCCTTTGTCCTTCGCCGTCACTTATCACGACCCGTGCTATCTGGGGCGGTTCAACGGCATTTACGAACCGCCGCGGCGCGTGTTGCGGGCGTTGGGACTCCGGCTGATCGAGATGCCGCGCCACGGCCGGAACAGTTTTTGTTGCGGCGCCGGCGGTGGGCGGATATGGATGAAGGACACGCCGGGGATCGAGGAGCGGCCGGCCGAAAGCCGCGTCCGCGAGGCACTCGCCCTGCCGGGCGTGGAATGTCTCGCCGTCGCCTGCCCGAAAGACCTCGTCATGTTCCAGGACGCGGTCAAAACCGTTGGAGCCGAAGGGCGGCTTCGTGTGGCCGATCTCGGCCAACTCGTTTATGAAGCCATGGGGATCTCGCTGGAGAAACAGGCGGAAGTCGGAGAGCCGATAGCATGAACACATCCGTCCTACGTGACCCGACGGCATTACATATTGACATACAATGCGCTTCGTTATGCTAAAGCATAACCTACGACCGGAGAGCCGATAGCATGAATACATCAGACGAAACGCTGCGGATCGGGGTCTACGTCTGCCATTGCGGCAGCAACATCGCCGGGGTGATCGACATCGAGGCGCTGACGCAGTTCGCCGAGGGCCTGCCGCACGTCGCCCTGGTCCGGCACTACAAATACCTCTGTTCCGATCCGGGCCAGGAGTTGATCAAGCGGGACATCGTCGAACACGGACTGAACCGGATCGTCGTGGCCGCCTGTTCGCCGAACCTGCACGAGCCGACGTTCCGCCGCGCCGCCGAGGACGCCGGCCTGAACCGCTTCCTGGTCCAAATGGCCAACATCCGCGAACAGGTGGCCTGGGTCACCGAGGACAAAGAAGAGGCGCTGAAGAAGGCCAAGGCCCACGTTGCCGCCGCCGTCCGACGCGTGGCCGAGCACGAGCCTTTGCAGCGGCAGTTCGTCCGCATCGTACCCCGGGCGATGGTCGTCGGCGGCGGAATCGCCGGCATTCAGGCCGCGCTGACCATTGCCGATGCCGGACGCGAGGTGATCCTGGTCGAGCGCGAGCCGTCGATCGGCGGACACATGGCGATGTTCGACAAAACGTTCCCCACCCTGGACTGCGCCGCCTGCATCCTGACGCCCAAAATGACCGCCGTAAAACTCCATCCGAACATCAAGCTGTTGACCTATAGCGAGGTCGAGTCGGTCGATGGATCGGTGGGTAATTTCAAGGTGAAGGTCCGCCGACGCCCGCGATACATCGACGAGGATCTCTGCGTCGGCTGCATGCAGTGCATCGACGACTGCGTGTTCACCCAGGCCAAGTTCGCCAACCCGTTCGATCAGGGGCTGGGGCTTCGCAAGCCGGTCTGGATCCCCTTTCCCCAGGCCGTCCCGCCGATACCGGTGGTCGATCCCGAGGTCTGCCTGCAAATCACCCGCGGAAAGTGCAAGCAGAGTTGCGTCGAAGCCTGCGGCGAACGAAATGCGTTCGATTTCGACCAGCAGGATAAAATCGAGGAATACGATATCGGGACGATCATCATCACCACCGGCTTTCAGGCGTTCGACCCATCGGTCATCCCGTACTACGGATACGGAAAATATCCAAACGTCTACACCAGCATTGAGGTCGAGCGTCTGCTGAACGCCGGCGGACCGACCGGCGGAAAACTCACCCTCCGCGACGGTTCGACGCCGAAACGAGTAGGCATCGTTCATTGCGTCGGCAGCCGCGACGTGAACCACCACGAATACTGCTCGCGAGTCTGCTGCATGTATGCCTTGAAACTCGCCCATCTGGTCCGCGAGAAGACCAACGCCGAGGTCTACGACTGTTACATCGACATCCGCGCGCCGGGCAAGGGTTTCGAGGAATTTTATAATCGCGTGCAGAACGAGGGTGTGCAATTCATCCGCGGCAAGGTGGCCGACATCTCGCCCGCCGCCGGCAACGGCGACGGAGATGGACAAGGCCCTTTGGTCATGCAGGTCGACGACACGCTGCTGGGTACGATCCGGAAGATCGAGGTGGACATGGTGATTCTGGCCGTGGCGCTCGAGCCGCGGGCCGACGCCGGAGAGGTCCGCCGCCGCTTCGGCATCTCCTGCTCCAGCGATGGTTTCTTCCTGGAAAAACACCCGAAGCTGGCGCCGGTCAACACGGCCAACGACGGCGTGCTGATCGCCGGGGCCTGTCAGGGGGCGAAGGACATCCCCGACACGGTTGCCCAGGCCGATGCCGCCGCCGCGAAGGCATTGGTGCTGATCGACGCCGGACAGATCGAGCTGGAACCGAACACGGCCTGGATCGACGAGGATATGTGCTCCGGCTGCAAGACGTGCATAAACTTGTGTCCTTACACGGCGATCACCGCCGACGAGGAGCGAAATATCGCCGTGATCGACCAAGCGCTTTGCAAAGGCTGCGGCACCTGCGTGGCCGCCTGTCCCTCGGGCGCGGCTAAGCAACACCTCTTCGGCGACGAACAAATCAACGAAGAACTGGAAGGATTGATGAGTTACGTGTGAGTAGTGGCCACTGACCACTAGCCACTGACCACTATCCACTGACCACTAGCCACTGGCCACTAACCACTAGCCACTAATGAGCACCGAAACATTCAACCCCAAAATCGTCGCCTTCATGTGCAACTGGTGCAGCTACACGGCGTCCGATCTGGCCGGCACCGCGCGGATCAAGTATTCGCCCTGCGCGAGGATCATCCGCGTGATGTGCAGCGGGCGGGTGGACCCCAGTTTTGTGCTGAAGGCCTTCGCCCTGGACGCCGACGGCGTGCTGATCGCCGGCTGCCATCCCGGCGACTGCCACTACATCGATCAGAACTATAAAACCATGCGCCGTCACGCCATGCTCCGCTACTTCCTCGAGCAGATGGGCATCGAAAAGGACCGGTTGCGGCTGGTCTGGGCGTCGGCGGCCGAGGGACAATATCTGGCCGAGTCGATCGACGGCTTCGTCGACGACGTTCGTAAACTGGGGCCGCTGAATTGGTCCAATGTTTGGGAGGACGACTTCCGGCGCGAGGAGGTCTTCGAGGAAATCGCCGCCGAACACGCCGAAGCGATGGAGGTGCAAGCATGAGCGAAGAGCCGAAAGGGAAACTGGCGCTTTATTGGGCGGCCTCCTGCGGCGGCTGCGAAATCGCCGTACTGGCCCTGAACGAAAAAATTCTCGACGTCGACGCGCTGTTCGATATCGTCTTCTGGCCCCTGGCCGTCGACGCCAAGGTCCACAACGTGGAGAAGATGGCCGACGGCGGCATCGACGTCTGTCTGTTCAACGGCGGCATCCGCACCAGCGAGCAGGAGTACATGGCCCGGCTGTTGCGGAAGAAATCCAAGGTGCTGGTGGCCTTCGGCTCCTGTGCCCACGAGGGGGGCATCCCGGGCCTGGCCAACGCCACCGGAAGACGTCCGATTTTCGATACCGTCTACCACAACACCCCCTCGACCGAGAACCCCGACCGGATCGAACCGCAACCGAAGACGGAAATGCCCGAGGGAACGCTCCATCTGCCGGTGTTTTACGACACGCTACGGACGTTGGACCAGACGGTCAAGGTGGACTATTACCTACCCGGCTGTCCGCCCGAGGTCGACCGGATATGGGACGCGATCACGGCGATCGTTTCCGGCGAGTTGCCTCCGCCCGGGTCGGTGATCGGCGTTGACACTACGGTTTGCCACGAATGTCCGCTGAAGAGGAACGAGAAGAAGATCAAGAAGTTTTACCGGACGTGGGAGATCATCCCGGACGGCGAAACGTGTTTGTTGGAGCAGGGTTTGCTCTGTTGCGGCATCGCCACCCGCGCCGGCTGCGATGCGCGTTGCCCGCGGGTCGGCTCACCCTGCATCGGCTGTTATGGCCCGAACGAGGGCGTCCACGACCAAGGCGCCCGGATGATGACCGCGCTCTCCTCGACGATCGACTCGGACGATCCCGAGGAGATCGACCGGATCATCCGCGAGGGGATTCCCGACCCGGTGGGGAGTTTTTATTGCTTCGGGTTGGCGGGCAGCCACCTGCGGCGGAAGAAGGAAAAGTCAAGTGCGAAATGAGGCGCCAGGGTGAAGAGTGATGAGTGAAGAGTGAAGAGTGAAGAGGGGAGAGGGAAATGAACTGCAAGCCGCTTGCGGTTTCGCAATGAACGCTTCACCAATGTTCCAGCGTCTGACAACTGATTACTGAAAACTGACAACTGAAAACTCAAACCATGAAACGCATATCCATCGACCCGATCACCCGGCTGGAAGGCCACGGCAAGATCGACATCTTCCTCGACGACGAAGGGAACGTGGCCAACTGCTACTTGCAGATACCCGAGCTTCGCGGATTCGAGCAGTTCTGCGTGGGCCGGCAGGTCGAGGACATGCCGAACCTGACCTCGCGCATCTGCGGCGTCTGTCCCGAGGCCCACCACATCGCCGCCACCAAGGCGCTGGACGACCTGTTCCACGTCGATCCACCGCCGACCGCGAAAAAGCTCCGCGAGATGTTCTACAGCATCTTCTTCGCCACCGACCACACGACCCATTTCTACGCTTTGGCCGGGCCGGACTTCATCATCGGTCCCACCGCCCCGCCGTCCGAGCGAAACATTTTGGGCGTCATCAAAAAGGTCGGCATGGAGATCGCCGGCAAGGTGCTGAAAATGCGCCGCGACGGGCACCACCTGATCGAGATGATCGGCGGCCGCAAAGTGCATCCCAACTGGGGACTCCCCGGCGGGGTCAGCCACGGCATCGACGAGGAACAACGCAAGGAGATCGAGCAGCTAGGCCGCGACGCCATCGAGTTCGCACAATTCTCGCTCAAATTGTTCGAGGACATCGTACTCGGCAACAGCGATTACCTGAAACTCATCACCGGCGACGTCTACGTCCACCGCACCTACAACATGGGCACGGTAGACGAAAACAATCTGGTGAACTTCTACGACGGACAAATCCGCATCACCGGTCCCGACGGAAAGGAGCACGCGAAATATAATCCGGCCGATTACCGGGAATACATCGCCGAACGGGTCGAGCCGTGGAGCTACCTGAAGTTTCCGTATCTGAAGAAGGTCGGCTGGAAGGGGCTCGTCGACGGAGTCGATTCCGGCGTCTACAAGGCCACGCCCCTGTCGCGTCTGAACGCCGCCGACGGGATGGCCACTCCGCTGGCCCAGGTCGAATACGAAAAGTTCTACGAAACCCTCGGCGGCAAACCGGTCCACCACACGCTGGCCACCCACTGGGCGCGGCTGATCGAGCTGCTCTACGCCGCCGAGCGGTGGGTCGAGTTGGTCGCCGATCCCGAGATCACCGGCAAGGAATATCGGGTGTTGCCCACCGAAACACCGACCGAAGGGGTCGGCTCGGTCGAGGCCCCGCGCGGCACGCTGACCCACCATTACAAAACCGACGAGCGCGGAATCCTGACCGACGTCAACCTGATCGTCGGCACGACGAACAACAACGCGCCGATCTCGATGTCGGTCAAACGGGCCGCGCAATCGTTGATCGGCAAGGGGAAGCCGCCCACCGAGGGGTTGCTGAACATGGTCGAGATGGCCTTCCGCGCCTACGACCCGTGTTTCGGCTGCGCCACCCACAGTCTGCCCGGCCAAATGCCGCTGGTCGTTACGATCCGCGGTCCCCAGGGGCAGGTCCGACAACGACTCACTCAGTACGTGTCGTGAAATGCCCCCCCTCTCCCATTGGGAAAGGGGCCGGGGGTGAGGGCGGCGCCGGCTGCCGCCGAGCCAAATCCGCCACTAGCCGCACCGGCGGCAATAATGCAAAATAGACTGTTTGCGTCTGTTTGCCCCTACCCCCAAAAAACATGTCCACGAGAATCGTCCTCTGTTATCCGGTCGAACCAAAACACATCGAGCAGATCGCCGCCGCAATGCCGGATGCCGAGATCGTCGACGCCGGGCAAGAGCGAATTGCCGAGGAGCTTTTCGCCGCCGATATCTTCTGCGGCCACGCCAAAGTGCCCGTCGATTGGGACGGCGTGGTGCGTCAGGGGCGACTGCGGTGGATACAATCTTCGGCCGCCGGAATGGACCACTGCCTGGTTCCCTCGGTCATCGAGTCGGACATCGCGGTGACCAGCGCCTCGGGCGTGTTGGCCGATCAGGTGGCGGAACACACGATCGCCCTGATTACGGGCTGGTGCCGCGGTCTGCCCGTTTTTTTCCGCGCCCAGGCGAAGAAAGAGTTCGTCCGGCGACCGACCCGCGATTTGACCCGCTCGACGGTTGGCATCGTGGGCTTAGGCGGCGTCGGCCGACGATTGGCCCATCTGCTCAGCGCTTTCGACACGCGCATCCTAGCCACCGACATGTTCCCGGTAGATAAGCCGGATTGTGTCGAGGCCCTATGGACGGCCGACCGGTTGGAAGATTTGCCGTCGGAGGCTGATTTCCTCGTTCTCTGCCTGCCGCTGAACGATTCAACGCGCGGGTTGATCGATGCCTCGATTATTTCCAAGATGAAACCGGGGGCGCTTTTGGTAAACGTCGCCCGGGGACCGCTGGTCGTGACGGCCGACCTGATCGACGCGCTCGAGAGCGGCCGGCTCGCCGGGGCCGTGATGGACGTGACGGACCCCGAGCCGCTCTCGCCGGAGAGCCGGCTGTGGGACATGCCGAACGTGATTATCACCCCTCATGTGGGCGGGCAAAGCTCCTGGCGGATCGACAACATGACAACCATGTTCTGTCGCAATCTCCAGCGGTGGAACGCGGGGCTGACGTTGATAAACTATCTGACCGACAAGCGGCTGGGATTTCCCATCCGCGGCGGCGGATACCCGCTCTGGGTGGCATAAAGCCGATAAAGTTACGGCCGTTATGGTCGTTTAACCCGGAGCCATCGGCGACGGGATGCCACGTCTCCACCGTCGCCGATGGCTCCGGGTTAAACAAAGTTCGCTCTTTACGGCCGGCCGGTACAAGAGCTATGATTGTCGCAACGAGACTGCGGGGCACGCACCTGGGACGCCGAGGACAACAAATGTCGAGCACGACTTTTCTGGAAGGAAGCGCTACCCGGACTTGGGGCGGCCAGCCGGCTGTCCGATGTTCGGACGATCTGCTCGGCCACTACCAGCGGATCATCGAAGGAAAACGGCTGAGCTGGACGGAGCATCACCACTTGATCAGCCTCCTGGGTTCGGGCGGACAGGGTGTGGTTTATCTCACCGAGCGGCGCGGGACCGACAACTTCACGCTGCCGGTCGCCTTGAAGATTTTTTCGCCCGAGCATTACGAAGACGAGCGGTCGTACGACGAAGCGATGGGCCGGATGGCCGAGGTGGCCGCCCGCGTTGCCCAAATCCAGCAGGACAACCTGCTCGACGTCCACAACTGGGTCGATCGCAGCCGCATCCGCATGATGGAGATGGAATGGGTCGACGGCTACGACCTTTCCCGGCTCTTGACCCGCCAAATGCTCGAACAGTTGGAGAGCCGCGTGAGCATCAAGCGTTGGAACTACATCAATCAGGTGATTGTCACGACCGGAGCGATGCATCCGCGGGTTAAGCCGGGCGTGGCCATCGCCATCGTGCGCGATTGCCTGGCCGCGCTGGCCGCCTTGCACCGCGAGGGAATCGTCCACGGCGACGTGAAACCGTCGAACATCATGATCAAGCGGACCGGCAACGCGAAAATCGTCGATCTCGGATCGGCGTTCGACCTCGAAAAGCCGCCGGTCCGGCGGAGTTGTACGCCGGCATACGCCGCGCCGGAAGTGCTCGAAGGTGGCGAAAACTCGCCGCGGAGCGACCTGGCCGGACTGGGATACGTGCTGGTCGAAATGCTCTCCGGCGTGCCTCCCTTCGCCGGACTGACCAACTACCGCGACCTGTTGGAGGCCAAGCGGTTCCTCTCACAGCGGCTCCCCCACGTCCTGCCGCGCGAGGTCGTCTGCAACGAGTTGTTGATGAGTTTTTGCCGCGGGCTGATCGCCCCCGATCCGATGCGCCGTTTTCCCAGCGCCGAGGCGGCCGATTTGGTCAAGGAGGGCGCCGCCAGTTTCCACCGCCAGCTTATCAAAGGCGATCTGGCCAGCGAGTACGACAACGAAATCCGGCTCTGGCTGGAAGAGTTGCGGGAACTGAATTGATTGGTGTTTCGATTTGAAGACGCATGAGCCTGCCCGTTGTGCGGAAACAAAGCAAAAGTGACTGTCCGGAGAATGCCTCCGGCAGATAAGGCATGTCGGTTAACGACTTGTTTTTTTGCCAAAATTGCCCCATAATAGTGATATGACCGTGGCCGTGGAAAAACTGGCGAACGAAATTCGAGCACTCCCTCAGGAGGAGTTCGACCAGTTTTTGTCTTGGCTCTCCCAGTATCAAGCAGAGCAAATGGACGATTGGGACAGGGAAATCGAGCGGGATTCCCAACCTGGGGGACGGCTGCAAGACGTCCTCGATCGGGTCCGAAACGACATCGCCGAGGGAAGGACGAAACCGCTCGATGAAATCCTTGACAACTCCTGATTTCTGGGGGTCATACGCCCAGCTTCGGCCGGAAATCAAGACCCTCGCCAAACGTGCCTACCGAATCTGGATAAACAATCCCAGGCATCCCTCCTTGTGTTTCAAGAAAGTGCGTGATTTCTGGTCCATCAGAATCGGCAAAGGGTATCGCGCTCTGGCAATCCGGCAAGAAGATACATTCTATTGGTTTTGGATCGGAAAGCACGATGAATACGAGCGATTGCTCGTAAGCAAGTAGTAGTGTGTCACACGTGCCATATAATCATCCCGCCGCGCTGCCGTCGGAAAAACTGCTCGCCGAATGTGACGTTAAATTCGTCCGGCGTTCGGGGCCGGGTGGACAACATCGCAACAAGGTATCCACCGGCGTCGTGCTGGTCCATCGCCCGACTGGAGTGAAGGCCGAGGCCGCCGAGCGGCGGAGCCAGGCCGAGAACCGCGCCGTGGCTCTGTTCCGCCTGCGGGTCAATCTGGCCTTGGAGATTCGCCGCCCCGTGAAGGAAACGGTCCCCAGCGGCCCGTTAAAAAAGGGTGCCACTGCTGGCTTGTCCAGCAGTGCAGGGAGAAACTCCCGGAAGAACACTGCTGGACAAGCCAGCAGTGGCACCCAAACTTCCGGAAGCCAACTTTTTCAACGGACTGCCAGTTCTTTGTGGAGATCGCGTTGCCGCGACGGCCAAATCGAAATTAACGCCGGTCACGACGACTTTCCCGCCTTGTTGGCCGAGGCCCTCGACCTGCTGGCGGCCAACGATTTCGACCCGCGCCGAGTCGCCGAAACCCTCGGTTGTTCCGCCTCTCAGCTCATCAAACTCTTGAAGAAGGAGCCGCGCGCGATGGCCGAGGTCAACGAAGAGCGTCGGCGGCGGGAATTGCATTTGTTGCGGTAGCGGCGTCGCCCATACCCCCCAGTCTCGCCAGCTTTTCTTGACTCGGGTATCTCGCTTCCACCATAATCCGTCGCTGGTTTTCGTAGCGACTTCAATATATCGAGGAGACTTCCGTGACACGGACGCCATTTCGTTTGCTGCTGTTGTTTGTTTTCGCTCCGGCGGGCTTTTGCTCGACGGGCTGCAACTCGCCATATCATTCCGACCGGGGCGCGCTGTTCGGCGGACTGCTGGGGGCCGGCACCGGGGCTATTATCGGAAACCAGTTAGGAAACACCGGTGCCGGGGCGGCGATCGGAGCGGGCGTCGGCGCGCTGAGCGGCGCGGCCATCGGAAGTGAACTCGACCAGATCGAGGCCCGGAACCGCGCCATGATCGCCCAACAACTCGGCCGACAAGTCGCCCCCGGCGCGGTCACCATCGACGACGCGATCGCCATGACCGCGGCGGGCGTCAGCGAGGAATTGATCGTCAACCACGTCCGCGCAAACGGCATGGTCGCCCCGCTGCAAGCCGGCGATCTGATCCGCCTGCAACAGCAGGGCGTAAGCACGCGAGTAGTGGCCACAATGCAAGAGCCGCCAAGGCAAGCCGCCCGTACGGTGCTGGTCCAAGAGCCGGCCCCGACGCCCGTGATTGTCGAGGAGTATCACTACGGGCCGTACTGGGGGCCGCGATACTATCGCCCCTATCACCGCCGGCATCATCGTCCGGGTATGAGTTGGGGCGTGGCCATCGGCAACTAAAAAGGCGCGACCGGTGGTCGCGCCCCGGTGTGAGCAATTGCCAAGCGCACTCCCCCGAGCGCGACCAACGGTCGCGGCTTTATGCATCGGTTGGGGCGGCAGTTGAACTGCCGCCCCAACGTTACTCCGTTCGCGGAGCGGTTTCTACGCGGTCCGACGTTTCCGCCAGACGAACAGCAACGCGCTGACTCCCGCCATCGTCAGCAACACGAACGTGCCCGGCTCGGGAATGGTCGGGTACTGCGCGATGATAATAGGGGCACTGGGATCGGCAGTGCCGTCGTATACGAGATACTTCGTGAGGGTCAGATTGGTACAGACGGGCAATGGCGGGGTAAACGTCCAATCGACCTTCGTGTTGTCCATCGGAATCACGTACGTCCAAATGCCGAACCAATTCGAGGCGCTGAAGCTCCATTGGTTCTCCCCCCCAGGTCCGGTCGGGTTCCAAGTCCATCCGGGCGTCAGGATCTCTTCGTGATAGTCGTACCAGGCGGGAGCGGTGCCGTCGGGTCCGCCGCCGACGTGGAGGTTCTCGGTGAGCGTGTAAATGGTGCCGGCAACGGCGGGATCGAGTAGCGTAAGGGTTTTTATCCAGGGCCCCGCGTCGGGGTCGTAGTATACGTCCTGGTTTCCGCCCCCGTAGGGGTCTTCGACGACCCATCCGTCCCCTTCCGGCTCATACTCGGAACCGGCCGACGTTCCGCTACCGTCGCTTGCAGGGATGCCTAAGACTGCCGCTTGCAAGGGCGCCGCCTGTCCGAAGACCAAAGCGAGCGCGAACACCAACGCCATCGTCAACCATAAGTGCCACCGTTTCATCGCATCATCCTCCCAAAAAAAGTGAAAAAGAAACAAGTGTAAACTCGCATTTGCACAACTTCAGTAGGTCAGGTACTCCGTACCTGACTATTGCTTGGAGCCAGATGCGGGATACCCAACTGTTACTTGGTGTCAGGTACGGGGTACCTGACCTACTATTGCTCCATCCGTGACGATTAAAATCCCCCTACCGGCCGGCGGGCGCGTCTCTTGTCTGCCCGCCGGCCGACATCGGTTGAGACGGCAGTTGAACTGCCACCCCAATGTTAAACTTACTTGCGCCGCCTCCATGCGAACAGGAGCAACCCCAATCCGGCCATCGCCAAGAGCACCAGCGTGCCCGGCTCCGGTGTGATCACGAAGGCCAAATCGAGTGACGCACCCGTTACCGGGTCTATCAACTCGTGCCAACCATCCACCAGGCCGCCGCCCGCGGCCGAGAAGTCGCCCCACACCGCGTCGTCCAGGTAATGCTTGCCTTGGTGCTCACCTGGGTACTTTTCGACGTCGGCCGTCTTCCAACCCCACATGCCATCACGGACGTTTGCCGAGATATCCAACCAGTACACGGTTCCTTCCTCTTGTGGGAACCAGAAGTCCCGAGGCAGGATAACGTTATACTGGAAGTAGTTGTCGTGGTCTGGGTGCCAGCACTCACCCGTACTCGGATCGTACCACCCTTGCTGGGTTGGCGGGTCGATCGGGACCACTCCGAACTCCGTCGCTTCGTAATCCCAAAGTTGCACGCCCGGCATGCTGTAGCCATTCGGCCCCTCCGGGATATTGTCGTGGATGCTCAGGTGGAAGCTGTTGATGAACCCCGTCTGGCCATACATCCATGATCCCCAGAAGTGGATGTCCTTTACCCAGCCCGTCTCGGAACAGGTCCAGTCATCGGCCAACACTTTTGGCCACGTGGCGTTGACGTCCCAGCCGTCTTCGTCGGGCAATTGTGGGAAGTGCATCTTGTGGCCGTCCTCGGGCTTCCAATCGGCCACGGTCGGCGCGGCCAGGAACATCAACGTTCCCAAGACCGCCAGGACGACAAAACTTTTTTTCACGGAAAACATAACGCCGTCTCCTTCATGAAAAACCATTCGTGGACACACCGCGCACGGCACAATCCGCGCGCGGCAACAAACCGAAAAACACCAGGAAAATTCTGCCAAGAAATGGCCCAGGCATCACCCCCTTCCGCAACGGCGACGACTCGATGAGATCACTCGCCGCGATTAACGATGACCATCGCCCCAGACAAGCCGCGAAGGTTGCCTCACCCCTCCATGTTGCATAACGGTCAGCTTAGCAATCCGAACCAGAATAGTCAACGATTAGAGACAATTTTTTCTGGAAAATATGCCGTCTCCCCCCCTGCGTGAGTTAGCGCCTAATGGGGGGCACCGGCGGCAGCGGCTTGTCGCCGCAGGATAACACCGCTAAAACCAGGACGCAACCAAACCCGGCGTGGACGCCGGGGCTAAACCGACTTGATGCAAAAACCCCAAAACACGCACCGTGCAAACACATTTTTCATTGCCGTTGGTCGAGGAGCTTGCACGGACGCCGCCGGCCGAAGAGTTGTTTCGCCGGATGGCCGGCCTGCCGCATTGCCTGTTCCTCGACAGCGCGATGGTCCATCCAACGTTGGGTAGATATTCGTTCCTGGCCGCCGATCCGTTCGATTTCGTGCAAGTGCCGGCCGACGGCAGCGACGGCTTGGCACGACTCGACGCGCGATTGAGACAATTCGCCGCCGATCGGGTCGAGGGACTGCCGCCGTTCCAGGGCGGGGCCGCCGGGCTGCTTGGCTACGACCTGGGCCGAAGCCTGGAACGCATCCCAACACCGGCAAACGACGAGTTCGACGCGCCGGCACTGGCCGTCGGACTCTACGACGTGGTGGTGGCGTTGGATCACGTCGACGGCCGGGCGTGGATCATCTCGCAGGGGTTTCCGGAAATTGAACCCTCGCGGCGCGAGCGGCGCGCGGCCGAGCGGCTCGCCCAATTTGCCGAGATCGTTAGCAGCCTGTTGGAAAAGGGTGCCACTGCTGGCTTGTCCAGCAGTGCAGGGAGAAATCCTCGTAAATTCACTGCTGGACAAGCCAGCAGTGGCACCCAAACTTCGTTCTCTTCGCGGGGCGCGACCAACGGTCGCGGCTTTGTGTCGGAACTCTCGCGGCAACACACAATCGCCGGCGCGTCGGGCGTGACGAGCAATTTCTCCAGGGAAGGATACCTGCGGGCGGTCGAGCGAGTGATCGACTACATTTACGCGGGCGACGTTTTTCAGGTGAATGTTTCGCAACGGCTGCTGGCCCCCGCCCGCGACGATTCGGCAGCGCTCTACCTTCGTCTTCGTCGCTGCAACCCGGCCCCGTTCGCCGGCTACTTCGATCTGGGCGAGTTTCAGGTGGTCAGCGCCTCGCCCGAGCGGTTTCTCCGCGTCTTGGACCGAGAGGTCGAAGCGCGTCCGATCAAGGGGACCAGGCCGCGGGGCGGAGTGCCGGAGATCGACCGCGCGGCGGAGTCGGAATTGATGGCCAGCGAAAAGGACCGCGCCGAAAACGTGATGATCGTCGATCTGCTCCGAAACGATCTCTCGCGGACGTGCCAGGCAGAGAGCGTGCGGGTCGGCCGGCTCTGTGAAATCGAGGCGTATCGACACGTGCTGCATCTGGTTTCGTCGATCGTTGGGCGGTTGCGAGACGAGTGTTCGCCGCTCGATCTGATCAGGGGCGCGTTTCCCGGCGGATCGATCACCGGCGCGCCGAAGGTCCGTGCAATGGAGATCATCGCCGAGCTGGAGCCGACCGCCCGCGGCGCGTATTGCGGCTCGCTGGGATACCTGGGCTTCGACGGCTCGATGGACCTGAGCATCTTGATCCGCACGATCACGGCCGGACGCGGCTGGTGGCAGTTTCCGGTCGGCGGCGGCGTTGTGGCCCAATCCACCCCCGAGGGCGAATACGAGGAAACCTGGCACAAGGCGGAAGGAATGTTGCGGGCGATATAGTGGTCAGTGGTCAGTGGCCAGTGGTCAGTGGCCAGTGGCCAGTTTCCGTAACTCAAAAAACTGAACACTGACAACTGAACACTGATAACTGACAACTGAAAACTCCCATGCTCCTACTGATCGACAACTACGACAGTTTCGTCCACAACCTCGCCCGGTATTTCGAGCGATTGGGACACTCCACCCGCGTGGTCCGCAACACTGCGATCGACGCGCGGGGCGTTGCCGCGCTGCGTCCTTCGGCGGTGGTTCTCTCGCCGGGGCCTTGCACGCCCCAGCAAGCGGGTTGCTCGTTGGAAGTCGTCCGCTCGCTTCACGCGGAGTTGCCGATCCTCGGCGTTTGTCTGGGCCATCAGACGATTGCCGAGGCGTTTGGCGGCCGGCTGGCGCGGGCCAAAGAGCCGATGCACGGCCGAACCTCCTCAATCCGCCACAACGGCCAGGGTGTGTTCGCGGACGTGCCGAACCCGTTGGTCGCGTGCCGCTACCATTCGTTGGTCGTGGACGAGGCCGTGTTGCCCGAGTGTCTGGATATTACGGCCAGATCGGAAGACGGCACGGTTATGGCTATTCAACACGAGAGGCTGCCGATCGTTGGCTTGCAATTCCATCCCGAGTCGATTCTGACCGACGGCGGTTACTCGCTGCTGGCGAATTTCTTGCGATTGGCGGGGCTTCCCGCTCCGAGCGAACTTCCCGCCGGCGAACGATGCGAATAGCCGTATGCCCTCGTTCCCATGCTCTGCATGGGAACGCACTGTTTGGACGCTCCGCGTCCATCGCGCAACCATCGATCATGATGCGCTATCCACCACGCGGACGCGGAGCGTCCGGGCAACGTGTTCCCACGCGGAGCGTGGGAACAAGATGTTAAATCGAGGCGACGTCGCGATAGTGTTGCAGGAGATTTTCCACCGCCGTTCGCGAGTCGAAGTATGTTTCTGCCCGGCGTCTGGCGGCGGAGGAAATGCGACGCCGCAACGGTTCGTCGTCGAGCAATTCGAGCATGGCGGCGGACAGCGAGTGAGGATCGTCGGGCTTTACGAGCCGTGCGGCCTCGCATTGCGGCGGAAAGATTTCCGGCGTGCCTCCAACCTCGGTGGCGACGACCGTCGTGCCGGCGGCGGCCGCTTCCAACAATACCCGGCCAAGAGGCTCCTGCCGAGCCGCATGGACCAGCAGCGTCAATTCGTTCAGCAGCGGAGCTACGTCGTCGCGGCGGCCGAGGAAATGAACCCGTCCGACCAGCGGTCCGTCCGGTGCCGCGTGCAAATCGCTCTCGAAGCAGCGAGATTCGTTCTTTTCCGAATTGCGCTCGCCGACAATGAGGTAATGGACTTTTGGGGCCTGACATGCGACCGTTGCGGCAGCGCGAAGAAGGACATCTTGGCCCTTGCGGAGGCCAAGTTGTCCGATTGTGCCGATCAGTTGTGTTTCGGCCGAAAGTCCGAGTTCACGATGCAAGTATCCGGTCGGCGGCCGGGGGCGAAACTCGTCGAGATCGACGCCGTTATAGAGGACGCATGTTTTCTCCGCCGAGAGGCCGCCGGAGACGTGGAACTCGCGCGTGGCCCGCGATACGGCCAACAGCCGGGCGTGGCAATTCAGATCGGCCACGGCCCGGGCGCTGAGTTTGACGATGTCCCGTAGATGCGCGATGCTCGGCATCCGCAGCCGCGCGGCCACCGGGCCTGACAATCGCCCCATCGCCAGACTGTTGGCGTGCAGCAGCGCCGGTCGCCGTCGCGAAAGGGTTTGTGCCAAACTCCCGCGGAGCAGGTCCGTCGGTATACGAACATCGCCGATCTCACGACATTGAAAAGACAACAACTCCACGCCGCGGCCGGCCAGTTCGTCGGCCAGCGGTCCCTCCGGCGGCGCCATCACGACGGGCGTGAAGCCGGCCGTTTGCACACCGTCGAGCACCGCCAGCATCGACCGCTCGCCACCATTGAGCGTCGGGTATTCGCAGAGCAGGATGATTTCCGGCATGATTGGCGCGCTCTCATAATCTCGCGCCGATCAAGAAAAAAACGACGAAAAGCTCACCTTTGAACCAACTTCGACGGCCCGATTAGGATCACCGAGTAAACGTCGCAAGTCTTCGGGACGATAATATCCCGTACTTTGGAAATGCTCTTGCATTTCCCGGACCCAATCGGCCGGCGGAAGTTGCCTTAGCTTGGCTTGAATTTCACGCTGAAGATCATCGTTGGTCGCGGTAGACATCGAATACACCTCCATCGCCAATGGCAGCGTCAAACTTCTTGTGACGCACCCAACGGAATTTTCTGTCGGTCGTAATAACCGCTACCTCTACCGGCCCCCCACAGACGGGTTCCATGTGCGAAAACTTCATCGTCTTTATTGTAGGTATAGATTGACCCATGCACCCAGTCAATCGCCTCGCGAATTGGCAGGTCAAAGGGCTGCCCCAGACAATATGGCTGAATGAGATCAAAAAGTTCTTCGTGGCTGCCCGACCATTTCCCAGACTGCAAAATTGTGGAGAAAAGAGACTCATCTATCCCGTAAATTAGTCTGCCAACTAAATTAGGACAGCCCCAGAATCGAGTGCTTCCCATAGAAAGCGGAGATACTGGACCAGGACTGGTAAGTGTCGGATCGTAAAGAATCTCAAAGGCTGCGGGGTTGTGGTCATTCGTCAGATATCCGCCAATGCAAAAGCCCCCGGAAAAATTTCGCAAAAGCCAATCGAGTTCGTTCTCTTCCTTTGGTGTTCTCGTTTGTTGATATCGCAATTGTTGAGCACGCTGCATTAACTTAACAAACTCGGATGAGTAAGCGTTCCAGAAAAACTGGTTCCAGCGGTTGGCGACATCCTCCATCAACTGAGCGCCTTGATCGACGAGTAAATCGGCAAACTGTGCGATTAGTGTCCGATAGCTGATGTTGCGAAGATTGCCAAGTCCCCACATGGTCATTGCCAGCGTGCTGTTCTCGCCGATCTGGAAAATCTTCTGTGCGAAATTGTAGTGGTGAATGGCACCTGACACCTCCGGCCTGGGGCCTGGAACAAACATGGTTGTAGTGCTGTCTGCTCCAAACACCACGCCTTCGGTAGAAAGATAGCAAGCGGCGATTGTCATTGCAGCATCTCCACTGAAAGGTCATATCGCACCAGCGTCTCCCGCAGGCTCTTCTCTTCGGCAGGGGTAAGTTGCGTCAGCGGCAAACGCAACTCACCGGTGTCGCGGCCGAGCATCCGCATCGCCGCCTTGATCGGTATGGGATTGGTCGACAAGGAGAGCATGTCGCGGCAGAGGGGAAACAGCTTGTGGTGCAGACGCCGCGCTTCGGCCATGTCGTCCGAGTTGAACGCCTCGATCAACGCGATCACGTCCTTCGGCACGATGTTGCCCACGACCGAAACGACTCCGCGGGCGCCGACTGCCATCAGCGGCAAGGTCAGGCTGTCGTCGCCGCTCAGCACGGTCAGATCGGTGGCATTGATGATTTGCGATGCCTGGTCCAGCGATCCGGTGGCCTCCTTGACCATGGTGATGTTCGGCAACTCCGCCATCCGCACGATCGTCTCCGGCTCGATGTTCTTTCCGGTCCGGCCGGGGATGTTGTAAACGCAGATGGGGATTTCGACGGCTTGGGCAATGGCCTGAAAGTGCTGGAAGAAACCTTCCTGCGTCGGCTTGTTGTAGTAAGGGGCGACAACCAGTGCGGCGTCGGCCCCGACCTTGGCTGCCCAGCGGGTCAGACGCAACGCCTCGTCGGTGCTGTTCGAGCCGGTGCCGGCCATCACCTTGATCCGTCCGGCGGCGGCCTCGACCGCGGCCGATATCACGCGTTGGTGCTCGTCGTGGGAGAGCGTGGGACATTCGCCGGTGGTGCCCACCGGACAGACGCACGTCGTGCCCGAAGCGACCTGAAACTCAACCTGGCGCTGCAACGCCTCGAAGTCCACCTGACCCGCGCGAAACGGCGTGATCGTGGCGACCGAAAGACCGGCGAATTCTTCGCTTCTGGTTTGCATGGTTTGATTAGATAAGTAGGGTGCGTCCTCGACGCACCAATATTTTTGGTTGTTTGGTTGTGGTGCGTCAAGGACGCACCCTACTAACTGATAACTGACAACTGACAACTCACGACACCAGCCGCTTCATCTCCCGCACCGCCTCCTGGAAGCCGACCATGATGGCGCGGGCGATGATGCTGTGTCCGATGTTCAGTTCGTGCATGTCTTCGATGGCCGCGACTGGTTTGACGTTGCGATAAGTCAGCCCGTGGCCGGCATGGAGTGTCAGCCCGGCCTGACGGACCAGTGCGCCGACCTTTATCAGATTGTCTAGTTCTTTCTCCTGTTCGGCGCCCGGCGAGGCCAGGGCGTATTGGCCGGTGTGCAATTCGACGGCGTCGACCGCCAGACGGGCGGCTTGCTCGATCTGACGCGGATCGGGGTCCAGAAACAGGCTGACCGAGACGCCGGCCTCGCGGAGCCGATCGACCGCCGGAGCGACCCGATCGTATTGCCCGGCGACGTCCAGCCCGCCCTCGGTGGTGATTTCTTCCCGACGCTCGGGCACCAACGTTGCCTGATCGGGCTTCACCTCCCGAGCGATTTCGATGATCTCCGGCTCGCAGGCCATCTCCAGATTCAGCTTGACGGCGACCGTCTCGCGGAGGATTCGCAGGTCGCGGTCGCAGATGTGGCGGCGGTCCTCGCGGAGGTGTATGGTGATGCCGTCGGCACCGCCCAATTCGGCCAGGGCGGCCGCCCAAACCGGATCCGGCTCGTAGGTCATCCGCGCCTGTCGCACGGTGGCCACGTGATCGATATTTATGCCAAGTTGTACCATGAGGCCGATTATAGCGGCTCCACTGTTGGAGGCAAGACATCCGTATTCGGAACCATCCACCTTTATAATGCAAGGTGAATTGGCCGCGAACATGTTGGGGCGGCTGTTTACGGGATTCGACCGACGGCAAGCCCGTGCGGGTGCCACTGCTGGCTTGTCCAGCAGTGTTTTCCCGGATGTTTCTCCCCGCACTGCTGGGCAAGCCAGCAGTGGCACCCTTTTTCAACGGACTGTTAGACCGACGGCAAGCCCGTGCGTGCCGAAAATCGGAAGTGTGCCGAAGAGCGATCGGATTACCGCCGCATGGCGGGAACCGACCGGCGGGCCGTCCAACCGGTGGCGGGCAACGTGTCCGGAGAAGTTGGCGACGAGCGCCAGGCCATTTGGGAAGATTCGGTCGGCGCGACGGCAGGTTCCACCACTCGGTCGGTGACCGAGAGGATCTGCTCCGAGCCGGGCACGTCGCCCAACCGCATCTCGCCTTCCACGTATTCTTGGTACTGTTCGGCCTGGGCCGGCATCGACGCCGGCGTGTTATCGAGAATCGATCCTGCCCGCGATTGCATCGAACACGACTGGCAGTCGGGGGCATAATCGTAGACCGGCCCACAATAGTCAAAGGGATGTTGACACATCCGGCAGCCGGCTAGAGTGAACAAAACCGCAACTAATCCCAACCCCATTGCCATGCGGAGCATGAAAGAACCCCCCCCACCAAAAGGCGATATGAACCGATTCCCCTCCAATAAGACGATCTACAACGGTATTCTTCGGCTGAAAAGCTTACCCAATCAGAATAATTCTTAAAATCGGCCAGAAAAGGCGGGGGCTGCGCAAACAAGTGAAATGCGGCGGTAAGGGAAGCAATCGAGCCTCGATCATTACCTGCACATTTATTCAGCGCGGCGAGGGATATGGGGTAATTGGGAAGAATTTTGCGTAAGTATAATGGGAACAGCGGCTTTGGGAAGTAATACCCATATTGACAGGCACGGGGAGATAGCTATAATCGAGGGCAATTGGCAAGTTCGGCAATATTGGAAGGGCCGGACGATCTTGCCGTTTGCATAGAGCATAGGGATGTGAAGAGTTTGCGGCAGTCGCGAACTCAGGGTGAACTCTCAAGCCAGTTTGACAAGGATGGTGAGGTAATTATGAAAACAGTGTTCACTACCGGCGAAGCAGCCAAGATATGCAAGGTTTCCCAGCAGACCATCATTCGCTGTTTTGACTCGGGGCAACTGAAGGGTTTCCGCGTGCCGGGGAGCCGGTTCCGACGCATCCCCCGCGAACAACTCTTTACGTTCATGCGCGACAACGGTATCCCCACCGACGCCCTGGAGAGCGGCAAGCGAAGGGTTATGATCGTCGACGACGACGAGGAGTTGGTCGAGTTGATTACCGACGCCCTGGATCGCGACGGACGATTCGAGACCCGCAGCGTCAACAACGGCTTCGACGCCGGCATGATGGTCAAGGAGTACCGCCCCGACCTGATCGTGCTCGACATAATGCTCCCGGACATCAACGGCAAGGAAGTCTGCCAGCGGGTCCGCAACGACAAGAGCATGGACGACGTCCGCATCATCTGTATCTCCGGCATGGTCGAGGAGGACAAGGTCAGCGAGTTGAAGGAGGCCGGCGCCAACGACTTCATGCACAAGCCGTTCGAGGTCGAACGACTCGTGGAGCGGATGTGCCAACATCTGGACATCGAGGTGATCACCAACGCATAGGCGCTTGAAGTCGTCGGAAGCATCCGCCGGACCGCTTGCGGTTTCGCAAGACGAGCGTCGTTGTATGCCTGCAAATCGCACCGCTCATGGAAGGCTCGCCGTCCATCGCCGAACAGCTTGCCCGGCTGAAAGTGCTGGAGTCTGACTTCCAACAGGCTCTGGACGCCGAAAAACTCGAGGCGATGGCCGAGTTCGCCGCCGGCGCCGGCCACGAAATCAACAATCCCCTGACGGTCATCTCTGGCCGGGCGCAACTCCTGCTGCGCGACGAGACCGATCCCGAGCGGCGGCACGCACTGGCGCTGATCAGCGCCCAGGCGATGCGGGTCCACGAGATGATCGCCGACATGATGCTTTTTGCCCGGCCGCCCCGCCCCGAGTTGCAACCGGTCGACGTCGTCAAACTAATCGACGAAATGATCGTCGAACTGAGCCGTCGTTGCGAGCGGCAGGAGACGACGATCCAACGCCTCGACGAAGAGGCGGGACCGGTCCTCGTCGAGGCGGACCCCGTGCAGATCGGCGTGGCCTTGCGGGCGATCTGCCGGAACTCGTTGGAGGCCCTTCAGAGCGGAGGCTGCATTGAAATCGAAGTGGAAACTGCCGACGAGTGTTTAGCAGCCGCCGGCACGGCGGCTTGTGGTGATTCCGAGGCCGACGGAACGTCGGCCGCTAAACAATCGGAGACGATAATCCATATTCGCGACGACGGACCGGGGATCAAGCCGGAAGAGCGCCGCCACCTGTTCGACCCGTTCTACTCCGCCCGTCAAGCCGGCCGGGGATTGGGGCTGGGCCTCTCGAAGGCTTGGCGGATTATCACCAACCACGGCGGCCGGATCGAGGTCGACAGCCGACCCGGCCACGGGGCTACTTTCACCGTCAAGCTGCCCTCGCTCAATATGTAGGGTGCCACTGCTGGCTTGCCCAGCAGTGCGGGGAGAAACACCCGGGGAAACACTGCTGGACAAGCCAGCAGTGGCACCCAAACTCCCAAAATCCGACTTTTTCAACGGGCTGCTAAAACACTTCCGTGTCTGCTTCCTTCGTGAACGGCCGAGGGAGCGAGGGGGCGGTTAGCTCGGCGCGGAAACGATACCGGCCGGTGCGCAACGTGCGTACCCGCACGCGATACGTCATCGACCCGCCCGGCTGCAACTCGTCGATCGGGTCGAACTGGACCTCCTGGCCGTCGATCTTGAATTTGTCCGGCGGCGCGGTACCCAGCGGGTTTGGCGTCATCCCCTCGGGCACGGTTGCCGTTACGCTGATCCGCCGATAAGTGACCGATCCGATATTGGTCACCCGAATCTCGTAGGTCAACTCGTTGCCTTCCGCCACCGGATTGCGCAAACCGACGGCGGTGAAAATCAAACCGTCGGCGGCCGGCGGTTCTTCGGCCGAGACAATCTCCAGGCAAGTTTCATCCTCCACCCGGCTGCCGTCGGGCAGAACGACGCTCACGCGGTTGCAGGCTCTGGCCGAGACGGCTTGACATTCGCACAGGATCGTCAGAGGGACCGACTGACCGGCCGGCAGATTGTCGATGGTCCAGGTCAATGTGTTTTGCTCGACGCGGGAGCCTCGGGTAGCCTCCTTGGGTAAAAGGGCGTGGTCCCAACTGTTGACGACTTTCAGGCCGCTTAGCGACACGGCGCCCGTGTTCGTCAGGTCGATGGTGAACCGTGCCATCTCGCCCACGACGTGCTTTTCGGGACCGGAGATTTCGACCTTCAGCGTGGGGCGTTGCTCGCCGCCGGGTGGCGGAAAAACGCCCGGTTGGCCGGCTCCCGGCGCGGCGGCGACCGTAACGCAGGCCCGCGCGCCGGCCGGCGCAACGGTTGGCCCGGCAACCTCGACGGTGTGGCAGAGCCGGCCGGGTCTGGTCGCTTGCAATGTTACGCCGATCCGTTTCGACTGGCCCGCGGCCAGATCGCCCAATTTTCGCTTGAGGACGCTCTGTCCCCCGGCCTCCTTGTGTTCCAGACCCGGATCGAGCCGGTCGGTAACCACCAGATCAGCGGCCGTGGACTGGCCGCGATTGGTCACGGTTATCTCGAAATAGACCTCGCCGCCGACGGCGACTTGTTCGGGACCGGTCATCCGCACGTCGAGCGTTGAAAGGCCAACGGTCGTGGTCGCGCAGCCGGTGGCTTTCAATCCTCCGACGGCGGTGGCTTGGCAACAGTTGGTCACGCTTCCCGGCCTCTGCGACCGAAGGCGGACCTCGATCGTGCTGTGCTGTCTGGCCCCGAGTTCGCCCAACCGCCAAGTGAGCTTATTGCCCGCGGACTCGGCTTGGGGGACGCTGTCGATGAACGTCAACCCTTCGGGCACGTCGTATTCGACCGTCACCTCCTTGGCCGGCAGGTCGCCGGGGTTGCTCAGTTCGATCCGGTAGGTCAACATTTCGCCGACGTTGGCCGAGGCCGGTCCGGTCAGACGGACGGCCAGGTCGGGGGCGGACCAGGTTTGGGTGGTCGAGCCTCGGTCGACGACCAATCTTCGCCCGCCGGCGCCGGGAATATCCCCCGGACGGATCACCTCGATGCAGATATGGTTGGTTCCGTGTGCCGGTTGGGTCTGGAAGATTTCGACGCTTGCCTGTCCGGCGGAATTGATCGGCACTTCGACGGTCTGCACCCCGTCGGGCGCAAATCCGGCCGGCGGCCCGCCGGCAATCTCGTAACGGACACGCCAATTCTCGCAAGGCGATTGGTCGGACTGCCGCGTGACGGTGGTGATAAGCACGTGCCGCGAGCCGGCCGGGGCGATCGACGGCGGCGGGTACTGCCATTGTGCGTCCACCCAGTGGACCCTCGCCGAGCGGATGCGGGTTTCCCAGCCGTACACGTCCGGGGCCATGACCGTGACGTTGCTGGTCCCCTCGACGGGCGAGGTCAAGGTAATCCAACTCTGACCGCGGAGGACCATCACGTCGTCGTCCGGCGTGCTGGTGCCTCGGTTCAGCCGAATGTTGCTTCGACCGGTGCTGCCGATGGCGAATGTGTTGCTGACCTTCCGGGGCCAGTTGAAGTCGCCCACCAGGAGATCGGTGAAACCGCCTTTTTCGACGGCCACGAATTGTCCGACGCTGCCCGCGGCGATGGTCCATTCGAGCCGCCGGTTGGTCCGCAAGTATCCGTCGGCCGCGCCCACGCCGGCCGTCAGGATTACCTCGCTGCCGACCCGGGCGACCGTCTCGTGGGGCGTGAGCAGTACGACTACGTCGTCCCAGGGGAGTTTACCCATCGGATCGTCGTAATATCGCTGGTTCGACGGATCGGAGGCGGCCGGCGCCGGCGGGGATGCAAAGACGTGTTCGCCCGTTGGATCGATGCCGGAGGAGGGAGCACCGACGCAACCGGCCGCCAAGACGCAAAGCGCCGCGGTGGTGGCCACCAGCCATTCTATCTTCCATGAACGCCACATGGCCCATTCCTCGGGACCAGCAAAGCAAGACACATATTACTCCACCATGAAATCGTACCACGTTCCCCGGTTGGACGTGGAATTTTTGCATCGTGGGACGTTGCGGAAAGGAAACGCGCCGATACGTTCGGCACAATCGGCGCAATCCGAACAGAAAGTAACCCTTGGTATGGGTGGCGCGTCGGTCTGAGTGGCACGTCCCGCTGATAATCCGGAGATAAACTATACTTGTTATATCACCTGGGAGCATACCACAAAGGAAGGCAAATCATGGCCGAATACGTCGTTTGGAAACCGTACTACAGCGTCAACGACGCTTCGCTCGACATCGAGCACCAGATCATCCTCGGACTGATTAACGAGTTGTACGCGGCCATGATCTCTAAAAAGCGAGAGGCCGACCTGAAGGCGATCTCCGCCCGGCTGGTCCGGTATACAAACACTCATTTCCAGCACGAAGAGCAGGTTATGAAGGAAT
>JAUWPQ010000229.1 GCA_030611515.1 Planctomycetota bacterium
CTTTCGCTATGCGGGCTTTTGGATTCGGCTTTGGGCGACCGTGATCGACACTGTTTTGATCATGGTCGTCACCGTGCCTCTCCTGCTATACATCTACGGGCTGGACTATCTCGACTCGGAAGTCTTAATTCATGGGCCGATGGATTTTCTGATCTCCTACGTCCTTCCGGCCGTGGCGGTGATCGTTTTTTGGAAGTACAGGTCGGCCACCCCCGGCAAAATGTTCTTCTCCGCCAGGATCATCGACGCCCGAACCGGCGGGAAGCCGTCCATCGGCCAGTTCATCGTTCGTTACTTTGCCTACCTCATTTCCATGCTTCCGTTGTGTCTGGGATTTGTTTGGATCGCTTTCGACAAGCGCAAACAGGCCTGGCACGACAAACTCGCCGGCACGGTCGTGGTTCGATAGCCGCTATGTTTCTCGATCGGGTTCGGCCAGCGAGGCGGGTTTGATCGAATCGAGCGAACCGATCTTGAGAATCTGCGGCCAGATGCAGATCGCCCCAATGACGACAAGAATCGTTCCCACTCCGCCGCTGACGACCGAAAACACGGGCGTAAACAACCAGGCCACCAGCCCCGATTCCAGTCCGCCGATGTCGTTCGAGGCGACGATGAACACGCCGTTGACGGCCGAGACGCGTCCGCGCATTTCGTCGGGCGTGAGCATCTGCACCAGCGTGTGGCGCACCACCACGCTAATGTTGTCCAGCGCGCCGATGATGAACATCATTCCCATCGAAAGCCAAAAGTTCTCCGACAAACCAAAGATGATCGTGGCCACTCCGAACCCGGCGATGGCCCAGACCAAGGTAACTCCGGCGCGTCTCAGCGGCGGGCGATGGACAAGCCAGAGGGCCATGCACATCGCGCCGACGGCGTCGGCCGCGCGGAGGAACCCGAACCCCAACGCCCCCACTTTTAGTATGTCATTGGCGTATATCGGCAGCAGGTAAATCGCCCCGCCCAGTAGAACCGCGAACAAGTCGAGGGTGATGGTCGCCAGGATGAGCTTGGTTCGCCAAACAAAACGCGCGCCGGCCGCGACGCTCTCCCAAGACACGGGCTGATCGGTGCGGGCGGGCGCTCGGTGTCGAATCATGAGGACGGCCAGCATCGCCGTCAGACGGCAGAGGACTATGAGAGCGAATGCGGGTGCAGCGTTTTTGGAAATGGTAGTTAGGAAACCGCCGATTGACGGCCCGAAATATTCAACAAATGACGCCTGTGCATCGGCCATCGCCACAAGCAGGCCGCCGACGACAGGTCCGGTGACCGTGGCGATGTAGAAGGCGGTGCTGTTCCAGGTAATGGCGCTGGAGAAGATTTTCGCCGGCACGAGTTGCGGCAACAGGGACGCCCGGGAAGGGCTTCCCAGCGCTCGACCAATCGCGCCGACGGTCAGGCAGATGTAAATCCACAGCGCCGGCGTTTCAAGGACGATGACCGCCAGCAAGCCGGTCGAGCTAAGAACGGTGATTGCAATCGTGGAGAGCAAGATCAGTCGGCGGTCGAAGCGATCGGCGAGTTGCCCGCCGGGGATGGCCAGCAGCATGACCGGCAACGCCTGCGCCAGCGCCATCATCCCAATCGCCAGGGCCGCCTTTTCCGGCGAGTATAGCTTCACGAAATGGAAGGAAACAGCCGCAAACTCGACGTGTTTCGAGAACATCATCAAGAACCAACTACAGGCATACCGCCTGAAGTCGGGGATTCGCCAGGGAGCGTAGGGGTCGGGCGTGTTTGCGGGGGAGGACATCGGCGCTCTGCATTTTGACCGAGAAGACCCCCGCGTGCAAGGGCGGCGGTTGTCCGCCGTCTTACGATGAACGCGACTTTTCCAGCACCACGTGGTTGCCGCGTTCTTGGAACTCGACCCGCGACATGAACGCCCGCATCAGCATCACTCCGCGGCCGCTGGGACATTCAAGTCTATCGGGGGTGGTCGGGTCGGGAAGAGCGTCGGGATCGAAACCGGAACCCTCGTCGGTGATCTCCACCCGGATTTTTCGGGGAGAAATCCGACACGAGAATTGCACGTGCTTGCTGGCGTCCGATCCGTTGCCGTGGGCAATGGCGTTGACCAATGCCTCGTCTACCGCCAGATGAACGCCGAAGATGTCGCTCCGATTCCAATGCAGACATTCCAGCCGACGGAGCACGTCGTCCAGCAACCGCCGTCCGGCCACGGCGTTGTTGGGAATCTTCTGGTCGCATTGCCAGGTCCATTTCTCTTCGGACGTGGGCATGAGATGGCGAGGTGTTCCGGCGTTCGGCGCTGGCGTGTCGCGTTCAGAAGGCCGCCAGGGCCTCGGCCTCGTCTTTGCGGATGTCGAATAAGCGGTTGAGCTTGGTGATGGCGAACACCTCGTATATTTCCGGGCGGATGTTCGACAATTTCAGCGTGCCGCCGTGGGCCTTCATCTTCTTGTCCAGAGTGATCAACTTGCCCAATGCCGCACTCGACAGGAAGTCGACCGAAGAGAAGTCCAACAGCAACTGTTCGCAGCCGTCCGCTTCCACGAGCCGGAACAGTTCCTGCCCGAGTTCCTGGATGTTGATGTCTTCGATGATCTTATCGTCGCGGAAACGGACCACGGTCACGTCGCCGACTTGGGATAGGTCCACGTGTCGGTATGCGGTCGTCATCCTAAGACGCCTCCAGGGAAAATACGATTTGCAGTGATCGCTGCCGGCAACGGCGCCAACACGTTCATAGTACACCCGAAAGGGGTGGACGGTCAATGGCCGCGCGGTTGCGTTCCGACAATACTAATACTACTACAACGCTGGGTAGCGCGGGATAATCGTGTAGCGGTGTTCGTCGAAACGCTATAAGCCGCTGTTATACAATCGGTTGTCACGCGTTCGCAGAAACGACCCAGCGTTGCGGTAACTAACAAGCGATTCGTTGGCACGTCGGAAATCAACTACTCGGCTTCTTCATGCCCCAACTGTGCAGAACCAGCACGCTCCCCAGGGAGACCAGAGACCAACCGATCCAATCAGGGGGGGTGATGACTTTCTTGGCCGACGGCTCCTTCGATTGCGTCAACGTCTGGGTGGCGGCGCCGACCGACGCCAAAGGATGGCCGGTCCGCTCGGCGAGGAATTGCGTGAAATCCGGGGTCAACTCAATCGAGTCGACCATCTGAAACTGCCCCCCCAAGAGTAGGCATAGCAACCCCGCAAAAAAAAACTGATTGCGTGAAATGTCCATTATGGGAATCTCCTCCACCACGTCTCATGTTTTGTATCGAGCCTAGATCTAGGCGGGCTTCAGCCGACGCATATATGTATGGGATATTCCGTATCACCCGAGCAGATTGCAATGGTTCTCGCGAATGAAGCGAATCCGCGGGTCAACCGGAGGCGTGTCTGCGCTACGCCCGGGAACGCTCCATTACCGATGGGCGCGACGCCCCCCCTGTCCGGAAAAACTCTCGGATATTGAAAGAGGACAAACAAGAATCCGTCCGGAGGCCAAGGTAGTGGTCACAATCGCGCTCTTGCCGTATTTGTCGGTTTTTGATACCGTCCGACGAGTTTTCCTGAGGATGCCGCGCGCCGAGAGGGGCCATGATAAGACAACGATGGTTATGGTTGGGGATTTTGATCGTGGCGGCGGCCGCTTGGTCTCATGCTCAAGATCCGGATGAATCGTTCGGCCAGCGATTGTACGGGCCGGAAATCTGGCGTTTGCCGCCGGTGAACGATTTCCCCGCATTGACGCCGTCGGGCGGGCCGGATATTGCCTTCCAGACCCCTACGGCCTTGGTGGTGCCGCATTATGAGATGCTTCCCGCGCCACGGCCGGAGGCCGCCGCGCCGGAGGCCGCTCCTTCGACGGGCGAAGTCCCCGCGCCCCCGTCCGATGTCCCTGTCGGCGAAGAGCGTTTCAATGCGAAACCCGAACGGAAGAAACTATGGAGCGGAAGTTTCGACCTTGGACTGGACGGTTCGGAAGGCAACACCGAGACGTTCAATTTCCGCTTCGGAGTCCATGCCCGGCGCAAGACCGAATGCAACGTGTTGACGCTGAGGCTGGACTACAACAAGCAGGCATCGAAAACGATCCCCACCGCGGACCGTCTGTATTTCGACGGCCGCTACGAGCAACTCCTCGGCTCGTCGCGGTGGTCGGCGTTCTTTCACGAGACGATCGAATACGATCAGTTCCAGCCGTTCGACGTGCGCGACGCGTCGGACATCGGCGTCGGTTACCGGATAATCGACCGGGAGGACACCACGCTGATCGGCCGGCTCGGCGGTGGTTTTTCCCACGAGTACGGCGGGCCGGAAAACGGAAAGTATATCCCGGAAGCGGTGTTCGGTCTCCAGGTTGAACGGCAGTTCAACAAGCGCCATAAGTTTATTGGCACGATGGAGTACGCACCCGACGTGACCCGCTTCGCCCGCTACCGCCTCCGTACCCAGGCCGCTTGGGAGGTGCTGTTGGACGAGGACAGGAACCTCAATCTGCGCATGGGGATATTGGAGCGTTACAACAGCGTGCCCAACGGCGTCCGGCCGAACGATCTGGATTACGCCATGATGTTGATGTGGAAGTTCTGACGGCGGCCGGGAATCATTATATATGCGCGGAAGAGCGCGAACAGCTCGTAAAAAAGTCGGAGTTTGGGTGCCACTGCTGGCTTGTCCAGCAGTGTTTTTTCGGGAGTTTCTCCCATGCACTGCTGGACAAGCCAGCAGTGGCACCCTTTTTCAACGGGCTACGAACGGGCGTTATACTCCAACGCGGAACTCGCCTTGGAAGCAGGAGGGCAATCCATGAGCGAAATCCACGTCGGGCAAACCGCCGTCAGGCAATCCAACCCCCAGGAACCGGCGCAGTGGCCTCGGCCGCACCCGGAAAACGGACGCGTAGGGCTGCTCTCGCCGAGCTTTCTCGCTCTGGTGGCCACCCAGTTCTTCGTGGCCCTGACCGACAACATGTTCCGCTGGCTAATCGTGTACATTGGCAGCGAGCTGCTCGATTCGCCGAAACAGGCCGTATCGATCGGAGCGGCTTGTTTCATCGTCCCCTTCCTGATCTTCGCCTCCATGGCCGGATTCTTCGCCGACCGTTTCAGCAAACGGAACGTAATGGTCGTCTGCAAGGCGGTCGAGATCGCGGTGCTATGCCTGGGGGTGTCCGCCATCCTCATGCAAAACGTCTACTTGATGTTTATCGTGCTGTTTCTGCTGGGAAGCCAGTCGGCGTTCTTTATCACGTCGAAATTGGGAGGGATTCCAGAACTGGTCAGGCCCGAGCAAATCGCCACGGCCAACGGCGTGATCAACATGGCCTCGATGGCGGCGATAGTCATCGGCTCGATCCTCGGCGGAGTGCTTTACGACCGCACCGGTCCGCTGGGCCTGACTGACTGGTGGATTTCGGCCTTGGTCCTGATCGGCGTGTCGGTCGTCGGATTTTTCACCAGCCTGATGATCGGGCCTTTGCGGAGCGCGAACCCCGCCAGACGGTTTCCCTGGAACCCCGTCGGGCAAACGGTGCGCGACATCCGTCTGCTCTGGTCGAAAAGGCCGCTCTTTCTGGCGGCCCTGGCCAGCACGTTCTTCTGGACGCTCGGGATGCTCTCGCAGGTGAATATTTACCTGTTCGCCAACGAAACCTTGCACGTCGGACAACAGCGGGACGTCGGCATCCTGCTGGGTGCGTTGACCATCGGCATCGGCCTCGGCGCGGTGTTGGCGGGAATCTGTTCGCGCGGCAAGATCGAACTGGGGTTGGTCCCACTCGGCGCTGCCGGGATTGCCGTCACTTCGATGCTGATGGCGTTTGTGCCCGGCGGCGCGGCCGGTCAACCCGCCGGAGCCGGCTTCTATTGGAGTTGCTGCCTGTTGCTCGCCTTGGGTATGACGGCTGGATTGTACGACATACCGTTGCAGGCGTTTCTCCAAGACCGCAGCCCGGCCCGGTCCCGCGGCTCGATCATGGCCGCCTACAATTTCATGTCCTTCGCGGGCATGTTGGCCGCATCCGGCCTGTTCTGGATGCTTTCCGGCCCGCTGGGTCTTTCGTCGCGGGTGATCTTCTTTCTCGGCGGGCTGGCCACCTTGCCGGCCACGTTTTTCATCATCCGTCTGCTGCCGTTCCATACCGCGCGGCTGGCGGTGCGTTTGCTGGTCGGCTGCATGTACCGGGTGCGAGTCGAAGGAGAGGAAAACGTCCCCGACGGCGGCGCGCTGCTGGTGGCAAACCACGTCAGTTGGGCCGATGGGGTGCTGTTCGGCCTGGCCTGTCCGCGGCACCCGCGAATGGTTGCCTTCGCCAAGTATTTCGATAATCGCTGGCTGAGTTGGATCGGCCAACTAGGTCGGATAATTCCCATCGGCTCGACGCGGAAGTCGATGATCGATTCGATCCGCGCCGCCCGCCTGGCTTTACAACAAGGCGAGTTGGTCGGTATCTTTCCCGAAGGCGGGATCACCCGCACCGGCCAAATCGGCGAGTTTCGCCCCGGATTTTTGTCGATGCTGAAAGAAACCAATGCTCCGGTGGTGCCGGTCTATCTGGGAGGGCTGTGGGGAAGCATCTTCAGCTACGCGGGCGGGAAGTTCTTCTGGAAGCTGCCCAAACGTTGGCCGTATCCCGTCTCGATCCGCTTCGGCCCACCGATCCACG
>JAUWPQ010000151.1 GCA_030611515.1 Planctomycetota bacterium
CCGATGCCCTAACACCGTGCTACTTGTCATCCCTGACTCCCTATTTATCCTGTTTCTCCGTCCCCCTGCGTAAATGCGTTGAAAAACACCCCCCTTTTATCTACCTGTTTTTCAAAAGCGCGCAAAGTGCAATCTACACCCTTGGGGGAAGCGCAAGACCTATGTGTTCCAACACGAATACGGGGCAACCGGCTGGCTTCCAAACCCAAATCCGGCTGTCCGTGCCCCCTATGCCGATCAAACCCAGCCCTCGTTTCGTCGCAGCTTCTACTCCCACACGGGGGTGCGAGGGCTTGCCATCGGCACTATTTTCCTGCTTGGCGGACGATGTATTCGACCGAAAACGTACAGGATCACCATCCAGAAAAAAGGCCATTCCCAGTCCCGCAAAATGTTAGTACAATGTGCGTTTCGGTCCCGCTCCGGGGCCGTGTTGTCCGGTCGGTTCGGAGAGTCTTTCAATGGCAAAAAGCAAGAAAAAGGCCGAGCCCGTATTCCTGGTCTGCAAGGAAACGGGTGACTACAACTACACTCTGCGGCGGAAACCGGGCGGGGAAAAGTTGACGCTGAAAAAATATTGCCCCCGGCTACGGAAGCATACGGAACACACCGAAAAGAAGAAGTAATCAGTTGTTAGTTTACAGTTGTCAGTTTTTTCTGATGAGATAACTGAATACTGATAACTGACAACTGAAAACTGACTTTTATGTCCAAGCGCTGGCGCATCCATTCCCACGATCTTGCCCGCATCGAGGCCCTGCGGCGCGCCGCGGACATCCCGGCAGTGGTGGCGGAGTTGCTCGTCTGCCGGGGCGTGACCGACCCGGCCGCCGCAAAAAGTTTCCTCGACCCAAAGCTCACCGCGCTGCACGATCCCGGCCTGTTGCCGGGCTGCGGTCTGGCCGCCCAGAGGATTTCCGACGCCATCGCATCCAAACGCCGGATCACCGTCTATGGAGATTACGACGTCGACGGCATCAGCGGCACGGCCGTCCTCTGGTTGTGTTTGAAATTGCTGGGGGCCGAAGTCGGATACTACGTCCCCCATCGCGCGGATGAAGGATACGGACTGAACGGCGAGGCCATCCGAACACTGGCCGCCGAGCGGACCGAACTGCTGATTACCGTCGATTGCGGCATCGCCAGCGTCGAGGAGGCGGCGCTTGCCCGAGAGTTGGGCGTCGAACTGATCGTCACCGACCACCACGAGCCTGGCCCGCGTCTACCCGAGGCCGCGGCCATCGTCCATCCGAGATTACCCGTCGGAGAGTATCCGTTCGGCGCCTTGAGCGGCTCGGGCGTGGCGCTGAAACTGGCCTGGGCACTCTGCCAGCAGGCCAGCGGGGCAAAACGGGTCGCACCGCGAATGAAGGACTTTCTCGTCCAAGCCGTCGGACTGGCCGCGCTGGGAACCATCGCCGACGTCGTGCCGCTGGTCGACGAAAACCGGGTGCTGGTCCGACACGGGACGGAAAGCCTGGCAAACGCGCCGACGCCGGGATTGACCGCGCTGATGAACGTCGCCAAGATCACTCCGCGAAAACATTCCGACGGCAAGATGCGGCTCGACGCCGAGGACGTGGCCTTTCAACTCGCTCCGCGGATCAACGCCGCCGGACGGCTCGGGCAGCCGCAACTGGCCGTCGAGTTGTTGGTCACCGACCGGCCGGAGCGCGCCGAGGAGCTTGCCCAATACATCGACGGACTAAACGCCACGCGGCGGACGATCGAGCGGAGCATCCAGCTCGCCGCGACGAAACAGGCCAAGGAGTCGTTCGATCCGGCCGAGGACGCCGCATTGGTGTTGGCCGACCACGGCTGGCATCCAGGCGTGATCGGCATCGTGGCCGGGCGATTGGCCGAAAAGTTTCATCGCCCGGTGGTCCTGATCTCTTGGGACAAGGCTGGAGTCCGGCCGGGGACCGGCTCCGCCCGAAGCGTGCCGGGCTTCAATCTGCACGCCGCCTTGGCCGACTGCGGTGAATACCTGTTGGCCCACGGCGGCCACGCCGCGGCGGCCGGCTTGAGGATCGAGGAGCATCAATTGGCCGGCTTCCGCGCCGCGTTCTGCGAATTGGCCGACGCCCGGATCCCGCACGATCAGCGCGTGGCGGAGATTTTCATCGACGTCGAAGCGCCGCTGAGCGCGTTCACGTTGGAAGCGGCCCGTCACGTCGAGCGGCTGGCCCCGTTCGGCCACGGCAACGCCCGACCTCTGCTCTGCACCACCGGCGTAACGCTCGACGGCCCGCCGAAACCGCTGGGTAGCGGCGGCCATCACCTGGCGATGACCCTTTCGCAGTACGGTGTCTCTTTGCGCGCGGTGGCCTTCGGCGGCGGCGAGTGGGCGGACGAATTGGCCGCCGTCGACGGTCCGCTGGACGTGGCCTTCCGGCCGGTTATCAACCACTTCCGCGGCCGACAGAGCGTCGAGCTTCATTTGGTCGATTGGCGTCCGACCGCCGCGGCTGAACCGGCGAATCAATAACTGTCGCTTTCGACCGGGGGTGGCACGTCTCTGAGCGTAGCGAAGGGCGTGGTTTGGTCGTGTACCACGCCCTTCGCTACGCTCAGGGACGTGCCACCCAAAACAATTATTTTTCCCCAGGCCCTTAGCCCGCATTTCTCACCACACGGGGGCGAATCGACAACAGTGTGTCAGGTGGGGCAGACATTCCTGTCTGCCCTATTTGCCATGATTCCTAGGGCAGGCAGGAATGTCTGCCCCACCATGGTGAGAAATGTGGGTTAGCCGGTGGAACGCGGGAAAATCGCCGTTAAAACAGCCCACCCGGGGGGTGTAAGAGCGATGAGAAATTCATTATTTTATAGGTATAAGCAAACTCAAATTCTCTTCGTCTTAGTGGAGAAACCATGTGTACGATGGCTATCCTGTACCGCGTTGCCCGTGGTACGCCCATCCTGATTGCCGCGAATCGTGAGGAGCGTTACGATCGCCCGACGCAATATCCCAAGATTCAGTCGGGAACGCCGCGGGTGGTGTGCGGAATCGACCGACGTGCGGGGGGGACTTGGCTGGGGGTGAACCAACACGGGCTGTTCTGCGCGGTCAGCAACCGGCGGAAGAAGGATCTGCCCGCCGAGCCGCGTTCACGCGGACTGCTATGCCGCGAACTACTCGAGTTGCGCACCGCCAAGGAGGCCTCCGTCTATGCCGCCAAGGAGCTTTCCAGGGGCATCTACGCGGGAGCCAACTACGTCTGCATCGATGGCCGCTACGCCGCCGTGGTTCACGGCGGGAATACCGTCGAAGTGGTCGAGTTGACGCCGGGCCTGCACGTGCTAAGCGACGGGAACGTCGACGACCCACGCGACCCACGCCACGAGTTCGTCCGCCGCATGTTGACCTTGCACACCCTGGATTCCGCCGTAACATTCCTTGCCGTTGCCAGCCGCGTGTTCGGGCGAAAGGTGGACGACGAGGGACGCCGCGGCGTGGTCCTCTCCGGCGTGGAGTCGGGCACGGTCTCGTCCACGTTGCTCTCGCTGCCGCGGAAGATTCAGCACGCGGTATATCAGTACGCCCCCGGTCCGCCCTGCGACTGCGCCTTCGACGATCTCTCCGCGTTGTTGCGTCAGGTCCTTTCGGCCGAGCGGATGCGCAAGGCCCGCGAGGGCAACGGCAAGTCCGCCAAGCCCGCCAAGCCCGCCAAGCCCTCGCATTCCCGCAAGGCGAAAGAAAAGGCAAAAGTCAAGGCGAAGGCCGGCGGCAAGAGACAAACCGTCAAGAATCGCAGATAATCGCACTGCGTTGGATCAACGACTAGCCCAAGTGGCCCGTATCTATGATTGAACTACGGAAAGAAATCCTAAAGCTCCCGGCACGATAACATGGTGAACCCGTTCATCAACAAGCCTTTTTGAAGGGCTTTGGGAAACGCTGAAAGCGAGGTTGAAAATGAATGAACGCATTATTATTGATCCTCGGATATGTCACGGTAAACCGGTGATTCGCGGCACACGAGTGCCGGTGGTACGCGTCATTGGGTACTTGGCCGGTGGAATGGGTTTTGAAGACGTGCAAAAAGACTTCGATCTAGCAGCCGAGGACGTGTGTGTGGCGCTCGACTATGCGGCGGAATTGTTGAATCAGGAGCAGCACCATCCTCACAATGGAGGCTAATAGCAAAAATGAATGAATCTATGTTTGAACGTATCACTATCAACCGGAATCAGATGGGCGGGGCGCCGTGCATTCGCGGCTTCCGAATACCAGTCGCCACAGTCGTCGGCATGGTTGCCGATGGAATGACGGAGGCGGAGATTTTAGCCACCTATCCCGATCTCGAGCCGGAGGATATTCGCGCGTCGTTGCGTTTTGCCGCGGAAGCCGTTCGAGAACGAGAGTTGCCCCTCGTGGCCCACTCATGAAGTTGCTTATCGACAACGCACTATCGCCCTCGGTGGCGGAAGGTTTGCGCGCCGGCGGCTACGACGCATTGCACGTTGGCACACTTGGAATGGCAAAGGCCGACGACGATGAGATATTCCTGTGGTGCCAAGCAAACGAGCGTGTGGTAGTATCAGCCGACACCGATTTTGGCGCATTATTGGCACAGCGGCATGAGCGTAAACCGTCAGTTCTACTGCTCCGTCGGATTTCACAGCGCCGTCCCGAGGCTCAAGTTGAAGTTTTGCTCGCCAACCTGCCGGCTCTCATCAAGCCGTTGGATGGCGGATCGATCGTCGTCATCGAAGAAAATCGTATTCGTGTTCGCGAGCTTCCGATTCAATGAGGACAACGGCAAGAACTCGTGCCATGAGCATCATCACCCTAACCACCGATTTCGGCCCCGGCAGCGCCTATGTGGCGGCCGTCAAGGGGGTGATCCTTTCGATCCACCCGTCCGCCACGATCGTCGACCTGAGCCACGACGTGCCGCCGCAAGACATCCGCCGCGCGGCCCTGCTGCTTGACGATGCGACCGATTGTTACCCGCCCAAGACGATCCATCTGGTGGTGGTCGATCTGGGCGTGGGGACCGACCGGGCCATCGTCTACGCGGAGATCGGTTCGCAGCGGTTCATCGCCCCGGACAACGGCCTGCTGAGCCGGCTGGCGGCGCGGACACGACCGTCGAAAATCATCCGGCTCGCCGAGCCGGAGTATTGGCGGCAGCCCGTTTCGGCCACCTTTCACGGCCGCGACATCATGGCCCCGGTGGCGGCGCGGCTGGCACTGGGACTCGATCCCGACCGGCTCGGTCCGCCGCTGGAGAAACTCACGCCGCTCGATTGGCCTCAGGTCCGCTCGGCCCCCTCGCGCATCGACGGAGCGGTGATCGAAATCGATTCCTTCGGCAACCTCATCACTAACATCGAAGCCGAGTCGTTGGCCGGCCGGCCGACCGACCGCCGCGCCTGCATCGTGTGCAATATCTACGAGACCTGGGGTATCTATCGCACTTATTCCGACCAACCCGGCGGGACGCTGATCGCACTGATCGGCTCCAACGGCCGGCTCGAACTGGCGCTGGTCGGCGGCAACGCCGCCCGGCAACTGGGCATTGGACCGGGCACGCCGGTAACGTTGGCCTGGGACTGAGGGGTGGGCGGTTTACCGCCCACTGAACTTAGTTGTGGCACAGCCGCCCTCGGCTGTGTAATTCGCTCTGCACAGCCGAGGGCGGCCGTGCCACATCTTGAGATAGGAGGGGTCCCCCGTGCTATAATTCGTTGTTGATCATGCGTTTTCCCGGCGGAACCGTTGTACCCCCCCGAGTATCAACCATGCAAACTCGCCTCTCACCATCGGTTTTATTGTTTGTTCTGGTCGGATTCTCAGCCTCCGTTGCGTCGGCCCATGCGGCTGGGACGGTCCGCTTGGAACTGGTCGGCGATAGCCGCGGCTCGGCACTGGCCTTTCAGGAATGGTCGCAGGCGTTGGGCCGGGCCGGCATCCGCAACGTGCGGATCCGCTCCGTCAAAGAGGCTGGCAAACCGGCGATCGACACTCGGGGCACCGCCGGAAACCCGGAGTACGTGGTGACCGGGATCGTGCTCTCCCGCAATGAAATCGAGCTGCCGGGTCGACGTTTTCGACGCGGCGAAATCGGCTTGCTTGCCCAATGGTTGAAGGACTTGGCCGAAAACGGCCCCCCTTCGTCCCGAGCGAAGAAGGGCGCGTTCGGTTTGACCGCCGCACAGTTCGACCGAGTCAACAAGGATCTCGCCGTGCCGGTCGGCTTCGACACTCAGGGCATGGCCCGGCGTCGGGCGATCGAGAAAATCGCCGCTCGATTGAACCCGTCGCTGAGGATCGACTCTCGTCTGGCCGGAGCGCTGGGCGACGACAAAATTGATGGGGAATTGAACGGACTCGCCCGCGGGACGGCTTTAGCCTATTTGCTTCGCTCATCGGGCTTGTGCTTCGCGCCGCGAACCTCTGGCGGTGAGTTGACCTACGAGTTGGCCGCGGCGCGGCCAGGCGTCGAGTGTTGGCCGGTCGGCACGGACGCCGACGATTCCGCCCGCGACGTGTTGCCCGCCTTGTTCGAGTTCCACAGCGTCAACGTGCAAAACGTATCGGCCGCCACGGCCTTGAAGGCGATCGGCAAACGCCTCGGCGCGCCGGTGTTGATCGACCACAACGCGCTAAAACATCACGGCATCGCCCCCGAGAAGGTCATTGTCTCGCTCCCCCGGAGCCGGACGACCTACAGCCTGGCGCTGCGGAAGCTGTTGTTTCAGGCGCGGTTGAAGTTCGAGGTCCGCCGCGACGAGGCCGGCAAACCCCTGCTGTGGGTCAGCACCATCAAACCACCGTAGACGTTTTTGGGTAACCGTTCGCAGGGGACTGTCCCAATTTTCGCGGCGCGGCGGATGTTGCATCGCCAATCCACGTATCGGCCGCGAAAATGGGACTGTCCCCCTGGCGTCGCGTGAATGGTTGCCGCCACGAATACCCGACACGTAGGGCATAATCAATACCGGAACCTACAGATAATGACGGATGTGAGGAGGAACGGGTCGAAACTTGCCGTTCCGAACGCGGCGAAGAATTCATGGGCTCGCTCGGGAATGCGAAAATCACGCATAACCATGAATGGCGACGTCGAGTGACCTATGTATTTTCAGGTGGGGAAGTATCCGAGGTCGAATTGTATCGCCAGCCGGCTTCTCCCGCTGAGTTCAACCATTCGAGGAGGTGGATTGTGAAGACTGTTGTTGTTTCCCTATTGACGCTGACGTTCGCGCTGTGTTCGTTCTGTACGGCCGCCGATTATCCGGCCAAGGCGGACACGTCGTCGCAAAAGATCCAGATGAAGGTTTCGCAGGACGGATTCGCCGCGATGCAGGCGGTCCGCGCCGCGCGCGTCGCCATCTTCAACGGCGAACCGAACGTGACGACCCAGATGCTGAACAAGGCGAAAAACGGCTTGTATGCAGCCACCAAGAACGCGTCGCCGTTCACGCCGTTCTCGAAAACCACCGGCGACGGACAACCCGTCACGGGCAAGACCAAAACCACGCACATGGTTTGGATTCCCATCGACGGCCGCGTCGTCTTGGCCGAGACTTACGTCTCTTCGCCCAAAAAAGCGAAGCACATCAACCAGGCAAACAAGTTCTTCAAGAACGGTCAAAGCAAGGAAGCGATCAACGAGCTTTGGCTCGGCGAGATCGACGTGACGTACACTTGCGTGTTGATGCCCTTGAAGGCGACGATAAAATGCGTCACTGAGGCCACCAAGCTTGCCAACGAGCACAAATACTACGAGGCAAACTTGGCGCTGAAGGCGGCCGAGGATGGGCTGATCGTTGACTCCACGAGTTTGATTGGAATGCCAAACGTGGATAGCGAGAAACAGTTCAAGCAATCGGAATGGTAAACCGCTTGCAGTCGCGAACGTAAAGGCGTTAAGCGAAAGGGAGTTCCGGGGACGGCAGGCGCAATTCACGATAATTGCAAGTGCTGTCCGCGGAACTCCGCTTGTTGTAAGTGTACCTTGTTTCAGTCGATTCAGTCATTTGGGTGGCACTGGCGTCTCGCCAGTGCTGGCGGCAAGAACACTGGCGAGACGCCAGTGCCACCCACAAATTTCCGTACAATATAATGGTAGTTTCCGTTGCGGAAAGCCATTGGGACGGGTGGCGGATTTTCTTTTCCGGCCCATTTGACAACGTCGGGCCGTTCTGCTAGATTCATCTCCGTTACGATGTGCGTTGGTGGTCGGTCTTTCCCGTGGGAAAGGCCGACAAACAGGGAACACCGGTGCGAATCCGGGGCGGCCCCGCCGCTGTAACCGAGTGAGATGTAGGACAGGTTGCCAACCTGTCCTACAAAATGGGCGGTCCGATCTGATTGGCCATTGCCGCGCGGTGGGCGTGCGGCGAGAAGGCTGGACCGGCCCGAACTCGGGAGCCAGAAGACCTACCAGCGCGTTGACTGCGGCCCGTTGCGAGGGACAGAAGCCGCAATAACTGTCGACGTCTTGCTGTTCCGGTTTTCCGATGACACGTTCAGCCCGTGGGCTTTCCCGCCGCACATGGAGCGCTGGTTTCTCGTTGATCGAGTTGCTAGTGGTCATTACGATCATCGGCGTCTTGGTGGCGTTGTTGTTGCCGGCGGTACAGGCTGCCCGCGAGGCCGCCCGCCGCGTTTCCTGCTTCAATAACCTGTACCAGATCGGCCTGGGACTGCACGGCTATCACGAGGTCCACGGATGTTTTCCGCCGGGCGGGGTCGAACATCGGATGATGATTAACCCTGCAACGGGCAAACGATATGGCGCCAACGGCCGGCAATTTGCCTGGTCGGCCTTCTTGTTGCCGTTCATCGAGCAGCAACCGCTTCACGAGCAGATAGATTTCTCAAAACCGTTCGACAGCGAGGAAAACGCTCGGGCCGCCGCCGTGGTGATTTCGACGTACATCTGTCCTACCGTCGCCAGGACGTCGTGCTTGATCGACGGTCGCGGCGTCACTGACTACGGCGGGATATATGGCGAGCGGATCCAATTTCCCGGCGGGCCTGCCCGGCAGAACAACCCGCCCAAGGGTGTGATGCTCTACGATCGGGCAATCTGCATCCAAGAAATACAAGACGGAACGTCTTATACGCTGATTGTCTCCGAGGACTCGGCCTGGGCCGACGGTCAGTGGATCAACGGATTGAACATCTTCGACCAGGCATACGCGATCAACTTCCCGCCCGACCCGGCCAATGGCATTTATCCGGAAAACGAAATTCGCAGCCAGCATCCCGGCGGAGCGAACGGTGCATTCTGCGACGGCTCCGTGCGGTTTCTTAGCGAAACAATGCAACTGCAAACTCTCGCCGCGATTTGCACCCGCGCCGGCGGCGAGATTGTCGGCGATTTCTGAAAGGGAGATCGAACGCCCCACAAACACGGAAGCTTCCCAATAATCGCGCCGGTGGCGTGCCAGTATAAACGATGAATTCTGTTTTATTTTCATTTTTGTTTACAGAGGAACTACTGATGAAACGCACACTTAGTAAGACGTGGAAATGGTGTACGACGATCGCCGCGCTGGCCGTCGGCCTAATGTTGCCACCGGGAACCGTCCAGGCCGGCATGGTGGATTTCGGAGATGTGTCGTTGGACCCGGACAGCCAGTGCCAGTGGGACGGCGTGGACACCACCTACAACAACGGCAGCGGCGACTACCACACATCCGTCTTTGGCGGCGCATCTTTCTACAATTACCACGCGTGGGACATCTGGGGTCATTACTGGGACGGTTGGGCCTATTCCAACCGCACCGACACCGGCTCGACGGGCACAGACGGCCAATACACAGCCAGGGCCGACCCCGCCGGCGGACAAGGCGACTCCAATTATGGCGTGGCCTACTGCGGATACTACGGCCGCGTTCCGACCGTTACCTTCGACGAACCTCATTTCCTCGATTCGGCGTATTTCACCAACAACGCCTACGCTTACCATTCGATGCTCAATGGCGACGCCTTTGCCAAGAAGTTCGGCGGCGCGACCGGCAACGACAAGGATTGGTTCTTGTTGACGATCACCGGCTTTGACGCCGGCGGCACGGAAACCGGCGCGATGGAGTTCTATTTGGCCGACTATCGGTTTGAAAACAGCGACGAAGACTACATCATTAACGACTGGACCTGGAAGGACTTGACCGGGCTTGGCGACAACGTGAGCAGCCTGCAATTCACTTTGACTTCTTCCGACACCGGCGGATGGGGTATGAACACGCCGGCCTACTTTGCGATGGATAACTTGACGGTCATGCCCGAGCCATCGACCCTAGTCTTGCTAATCGTCGGATTTCTCGCGACACTCGCCTGGCGGCGGTGGCGACGGGGATAGGGGATTGAGGATTCGGAACATAGGATGTAGGATTGGTTTGTTGGCTGATGAAAATTCCGTGCGACAAACGCCCCGCGACTGCGGTCGCGGGGGAAAGAAGTAGGGTGGGTCAAGCGCAGCGCAGCCCCACCAAGAGCGGTGAAAAAAGATGATGGGGCTGCGCTGCGCTTG
>JAUWPQ010000072.1 GCA_030611515.1 Planctomycetota bacterium
AGTTTCTCCGCCTCGCGCATGATGTGCGTGGAATATACAATGCACTTGCCACCGTCGCGTAGCTCGGCCACGGTTTCCAGCAGCGCGCGGGCAACCAGAACGTCCAACCCCACCGTGGCTTCGTCGAAGATCAGCACCGGCGGATCGTGGACCACCGCGCGAGCTACCGACACCTTCTGCTTCATCCCGGTCGACATCTTCGCGCCCAGCACGTCGCGGGTGTCGTTCATCTTCAGACGCTCGAACAGCGATTCCATCCGCTCCGAGAGTTCTTTACGGGGAATGCCGTGCAACCGGCCGAAATACTCGACCATCTCCCAGCCGGTCATCCGGTCGTAAACGGCCGTGCTGGCCGACATGTAACCGATCTGCCGCCGCACCTGGGCGGATTGCGTGACTACGTCGAAACCGTTGACCGTGGCCGAGCCGCCGCTGGGGCGAAGCACCGTGCTGAGGATTCGCAGGGCGGTCGTCTTTCCGGCGCCGTTTGGCCCCAGCAGGCCGAAAATCTGCCCCGGCCGGGCATGGAAACTGATACCCTTCAGCGCCTCGAATTGTCCACGCCGAAGGTCAGGGTAGTTCTTCGTCAGTTCGTGAACGTGGATCATGACGCGAACAACATCGAGTGTAAGAAAACCGACATCGCACGTTTAGCGGCCGTCGGCACGACGGCCCTTGGTCGAACACGGGCCGCCGTGCCGGCGGCCGCTAAACGGATGCGACGTTCGTTTTCCGAGACCAAAACCCCTTCTCCTATTGTACCTTACGGCGTCGGATGCCCGTCGATCAATTCGTAATACACATTCCTTCGTCGAGGGGAATAACCGGCATCCTCGATAGCACCGCGAATCTGGGCCTCGGTTGCCCGAAAGCTCGTTCCGGCGGCCGCCACCACGTTCTCCTCGATCATCACGCTGCCGAAATCGTTGGCCCCGAAGCACAAGGCCAACTGACCGACCGCCAAACCCTGCGTGACCCAGCTTGCCTGGATGTTGGCGAAATTGTCGAGATACAACCGGGCGACGGCCAACGTCTTGAGGTACTCGAACGCACCCGCCTTGGGCAGATCGGCCAGCGCGGTATTGTCCGGCTGGAAGGTCCAGCAGATAAACGCCGTAAAGCCGCCCGTCTCGTCCTGCAATCGGCGCAACCGCTCCAGATGTTCGATCCTTTCGGCCGGCGTCTCGACGTGTCCGAACATCATCGTGGCCGACCCGCGGCCCCCCAAGGCGTGCCACTGGCGGCATACCTCCAGCCAGCGGTCGGCCGATGTCTTCCGCGGACTGACCTTTTGGCGGACGCGATCGACGAGTATTTCCGCCCCGCCGCCGGGCAGCGACCCGAGGCCCGCTCGCTTGAGCCTCTCCAAAACTACCCGCGTCGGCAGCCCCGAGAGCGAGGCGAGGTGGTCGATCTCCGGCGGGCCGAAACCGTGGACGTTGATTTCAGGAAAATGCTGCTTGATCTCTCGGAGCAGTTCTTCGTACCAATCGATGCCAAGTTCCGGGTGCATTCCGCCTTGGAGCAGGATTTGGCTGCCGCCGAGAGAAATGGTTTCCTCGATTTTTCGGTGCAACTCGTCGCGCGAAAGGACGTATGCGTCCGCCGCGCCCGGGGTGCGCGAGAACGCGCAGAATCGGCAGCCGCTCGTGCAGACGTTCGTGTAGTTGATGTTGCGATCGACGTTGTAGGTGCGGTACGGTTCGGGGTGCAGGCGTCGGGCGACGGCGTCGGCCGCACGCCCCAGCGCCGCCAAATCGTGCGATTCGATCAATGCCAGCCCTTCCGCGGCGTCGAGCCGACGGCCGGAAACCGCTTTTTCAAGTATCGCACTGCTGGCATGTTTCATGGGACGATCAGTAGGCCGGGTTGCAACCCGGCGGTCATTCTAAACGACGACGTCGTCGTAAAAATCGAGTTGCACTTCCTTCGGCGCCAGTCCGTGGCGGCCGGCCAACGCGAAAAAGCGTTCCAGTCCCTGTCGCTGGCGAGGACCGAAGTGAAACTTCAAGTTGTCCCGCAGGTACGATAGGCACTCCCGTTCGGAAAGTTCGACCTTCGGCGCCTCGCGCCGGGCGATCTCCTCCAGCCGGCCAAGCCCCACGTCGCGGGCTTGGGCCAGCGCCGCGCCGACGCCGTGCAGATCGACGCCGGGCCGGGCTATCCAAAGAGCGAATACAAACGGCAGGCCCGTCCAACGCGACCACTCCGCGCCTAAGTCCCAGACGAACTCGAAGTCTCCATCGGCCAGAGCGATGCCCCGGTCGCCAATCATCAACGCCGCGTCGGCCGACGATTCGCTGAGCGACGCCCCGATCGGCAGCGGTCTGGTTTCCGGCGCCACGCCGTACCGCTCCTTCAAGAGAATGAGGCTCAGCGCGGCGCTGGTGCGCGAGCCCTCGTCCAGGGCCAGGCTGCGAATGTCCTCGACGGCCGTGCGCCCGTAGAGTTTCACGCTCCGCACCGGGCCATCGCAGGCGATGCAGGCGTCGGAGATTATTGAGCAACCCGGCTGCCGGGCGTATTCGACCGAGGGGATCATGGCCACGTCCAACCGTCCGGCGGCCAGCGCGTCGGCCAATCGGCTCGGGTGGTCGAACACGATCTCCAAAGTCGGATCGATCTCGCCGAGCGCTTCGACCAGCGGCTGGGCGTTGAGATACGTCACCGCCCCAACGCGAACGCCGTTAGGTTTCAGCGATTCCGAGCGTTTCTGGATCATCCGCGATTCCCTGTGACACGTCCCAAACGGATCATTATACGGGACGGATACAAATCCGTGTAGAGAATAGCCGGGGGCTATTGTTCACGAGACTGGATTCCTGACGATCAAAAAACGACGTATCCCGGCATTTGGCGTTCTTACCACCGCTACATCCGGCACATCCTGATTTGTGCTTTTCCGCTGCCCGCTGATGGAAAAGCTAGACTTGTATCGATTCCTTCAACGAACGATTCACCATGCAGACTCCCTGTCCAACAGACTCCAGCCCGGATGCCGACGCGGCGCTCGACGCGGCGCTCGCTCGGATCGGCCGGCTGGCAAATCCCAGCGAAGAGTGTGAAGACGGACCATCGAGCGGCGGCGGGGCCTTCGTGCCGGTCGAGCCGGACTCGTTCCGCGACGCCGGACTGACCGACAGCAAAGTGGAGGCGTTGGCGCTGAAGTTCCTCCTTGCCCGCGGCGACGCCACCGGCCGGGAAATCGCCGACCAGATTAAGCTGCCGTTCGTGCTGATCGACGAGTTGCTTCGGGAGTTGAAAGACAGCCGATTGGTCGTCCATCGTGGATCGGCCCCGATGAACGATTTTCAATATCAGCTCAGCGATTTGGGCCGCGAGCGGGGGCGGAGATATTCGCAACACTGCACCTATTTCGGCTCGGCGCCCGTCTCGCTAAAGAATTACATCGCCAGCGTAAAGGCCCAGTCGTTGGCCGGCCAGCACCCCACGGCCGACGACCTGCAACGTGCCTTCGAGGGCCTGCTGCTCGGCAAGAGCATACTCGACCGGCTCGGTCCGGCAATCAATTCCGGCCGGGGGCTGTTCCTGTTCGGACCGTCCGGTAATGGAAAGACCAGCATCGCCGAGCGGATCACCGCCGCCTTCGGGCGGGAAATCTGGATTCCAAGGGCGATCGGCGTCGACGGCGAGATCATCCGCCTGTTCGACCCGATGAACCACGAGGAAGCGCCGCTCACGCCGGGCAACGGATTGTATGACAACCGCAAGATCGACAAGCGGTGGGTCCGCGTCCGGCGGCCGACGATCGTCGCCGGCGGCGAGCTGACCATCTCGCAACTCGAGGTGACGATCAACGCCTCGACGGGCATCTGCGAGGCCCCGCTGCAAATGAAAAGCAACTGCGGCACGCTGGTGATCGACGACTTCGGCCGCCAGCGGATGCACATCAACGAATTGCTGAACCGCTGGATCGTGCCGCTGGAGAAGCGGATCGACTTCCTCAGCCTCCCCAACGGCAAGAAGATACAGGTCCCCTTCGATCAGCTCGTGGTCTTTTCGACCAACCTCGAGCCGCGCGACCTGGTCGACGAGGCTTTTTTGCGGCGGATTCCCTACAAGATCGAGGTGATCGACCCGACCGAGGACGAGTTTCACCGCCTCTTCGAGTTGATGGGCCGAGAGTTGGGGATTTCGTATCGGCGCGAGTCGGTCGAGTATCTGATCACCGCCCATTATCGGCGCGTGCATCGCCCGTTCCGGTTTTGCCATCCCCGCGACCTGCTGCTTCAAGTCCGCAATTACTGCAAGTATCTCAATTGCCCGGCGGAGATGACCAACGGGCATTTCGACCGGGCGGTGGAAAACTACTTCGCGGTGATGTAGGGGCGCTTTCGTTCGGTTGACAATTGTCTAGCAGGCTGCTACAATAATCTGTGATTCTTCACCCATAGACGAGTTGCTGGGGATAGTTTTATGACCGATCCCATCGTCAAAGAAGTCCGGCGTCACCGCATGGAGCACACGCGCAAGTTCGGCGGCGACCTGAAGTTGATCTGCGCCGATTTGCGACGCATACAGCGCGAGTCTGGCTGTAAGGTCGTCCGCCGCCCGCCAAAACTGCTTGGGCCGAAACCGGAAAGCAGCGGCCAGACGCAGCGGGCACCGTAGCGTTCGGAGTTTTGGGCCGGAAGTCTAGCCGGTAGCCCGCACCTTCCAATACCCCGGACGCCGCCGACCGTGGGCAACCGCGATGACCTGAACGGTCGTTGAAACAACCCGGTAGACGATGAGATAGGGGAAACGGTGCATCAAATACCGGCGGGTTCCGTGCAAGTATCGGGGATAGATATCCGGCGCCATTCGGATGTTTTCTATGCCGAGATCAAGTTCCGCAAGAAACGCCTCGGCCGCATCGGGGCTGCGGACTTGATACCACTCGCGGGCGGCACGTGCTTCCGCGACCGCCTCGGGATGAATCTCGACGGCCAATGGTTTCATCCAACCCGACCGCCTATCGCTTGGCGTGCTTCATCCCAAGGAATTGCTTTTACCGCCCCACTGTCCAGATCGGCAAGACGCCGACGGACTTCCTCGGCCCAGGCAGTCTGAGCATCGGGGTCGAATGGTTGATCCAGACTCTCGATCAACGACGCGGCCAGATCGGCACGATCATTCTCCGGCAAACGAAGAGCTGTATCGAGGAGTTCTTGAATCGCAGTGTTCATATCCACATTGTACTCTAGGAAATTGTTCCAGGCAATGGCCCGGCAATGTCACCCCACGATCCGCTTCCAGCGATCGAGGTTCCATTGGTTCTTCTCGGCCTGGGTCATCTTGCTGAAGTCGGGCATTTCGGCCGATTGAGTCGAGGCGGGTTGCGACGGGCGAGGCTTGCGGACGGAAGAGGACTTGCCGCCGTAACTCAACGCCGTTTCGGTACGTTGCAGATCGTCGGCCAGCGAGCGATGCGGATGGATGCCCAGCCGCTGCAATGCGCCGTGATAAGACTTGACCGCCTCGGCCGGCTCCATCTGATCGTCGGCCACCGCGCGGAGATGTTCAATGAAGCTCAACTGATGCTCGGCGTTGTTGATCTTCCGGCCGTAGAGCGCGACCCGTGCGCCATACTTCTTCGCTTCCCAAAGCATGTGGAAGGCGTCGAAGGTGGTGCCGGCCGAGCCGCCGAGGATGCCCACCACCAGCGAGCTGTCGTAGCGGGCCAGCGCCTCCATCGCCGCCGGGCCGTGGTAGGCGATCTTCAGGAACAGCGGCCGACCCCGGCTGGTGACTCCGGCCAAGGCGCGAACGATGTGATCGGCCACGAAGCAACTGACGTCGGCCGGCGGATGCGCCGGGGCATTCGGGTCGAACACTTCGAGGAAATGCCGAAAACCCTTCGATTCGGCCTCGATGCGAAACGTCTTGTACGCCTCCAGTGTGCGATGGTCCAGCTCCACGTCATTGTTGAAGGTGACGGAGTATAGCCCCAGGTCGGCGCCCAAGCGGCGTTCGTCGGGCGAGCATTGGGCCTTGCCGCATTGGATGTGATCAATCGTGGCCGTGCGAAATGGGCGCGACGGCTGTTCGGTGTATCGCCCGCCGGCGCCGGCCAGCCAGATATCGGTCGTGTCGTTCGCGCGGACCGCCGGGGTGACAGGGCTACCGTCGAACAATCGCTCGTGGATTGCGAGTACTTCGTTCGTGCTGGCACTGGTCAACATGATATCGACCAATCCTTGAGCGACGATTTCCCGCATCAGTTGGCGATATTCGTCGAGCGTTCGGAAGTGAGCCTCGGCGGCGTAATGCTCGGGGCTGCGGCCGGGCGCGGAAAGCCCGAACGCCATATCCGCGTCCTTGGCGTCGGCCAGGATGAAGTCGCGGCAAGAGGGGTCGGCCGCGATTCGGGCGAGTTTTTGATCGAGAGATTTTTCCATTTGATGTTCTAACTCTATTTTTGGCACAGCCACTCTCTAATGTGTTTTCACTTGCCGAGAACGTCATTATACACCGCGGCCACTCCCTCGGCCATGACGCGGTCGGAAAACAGCCGGGTTTGACGCTCGAACGCACTGGCGCGGATCGCCGACCAATCGTATTGTCCGTCGACGACCGCGGAGATTGCCCGTGCAAGTGCGTCGGAATCGGCCGTGTCGGTCAACACGCCATCGCGGCCGTGACGGATTACTTCGGGCACTCCGGAGACCCGCGTGGCGACCACGGGCACGCCCGCCGCCATCGCCTCGAGCACGACCATCGGCAGCCCCTCGCCAAAAAGGCTGGGCAGCACCAACAGGTCCATTTTCCGCAGTTCGGCCGGCACATCGCGGGTGAAGCCCGTCCATGCAACGTGTTCGGTCAGCCCGAGTCGTTGCAGTTGGGCGATAATTTCCGCTTCATACTCGGGCGACTCGAACGTGCCGACCGCCCGCAACCGAACGGAAATTCCCTCCCGGTGGAGCCGGGCCATCGCTTCGATGAGGATTTCGATACCCTTCCGCGGTCGAAACAGAGCCACTACGCCCAATCTCCAACGTCCGCGCGGCGTCATGCGAATTGGGAGCGTGGCAAGCCGGGGCACGCCATTGGGTACGACCGCAATCCGCTCCGGGTCAAAACCCTCTCGCGCGACGTGCTCGGCCATTGCCCGCGATACGGCGATTACTCTCGATACGCGCCGCAGACACATCCGCTCGACGGCGCCATTGAGCCGGTTCCGCCAGCGGCGGGTGGTATCGTTCGAGGTGGGGCTATGGGCGTGATAGACCAGCGGGACGCCGGTCAGCGCCGAGGCCATACTGCCGACCATCGCCGATCGGACCGTGTGAGCGTGCAGAATCCGATAGCCTCCCTCGCGGACGATTCTCGCCACCTTAGTTGCCGCCCGTAGATCGAGCCGCGTCCGCATCGGCACGTCGAACAGCGGCGCTTCGAGCGTCTGCCGCATGGCGAAAAACTTGTCGAGTTTCAAGCAGGCGAATCCGGCGGAGTAGCCGAACTCGGGTAGGCACTTCGCCAGCAGGTCTTGCACCCGTTCGGCACCGGCGTAATGATCGCCGTTGATTACGTGCAGCACGCGGACCGTTTCGGTCGGTGCCGGTTTCGGCACGATGGCCGGAGGCGCAACGGTCGGCGGCAGCACAAGCGGCGGCAAAACGGACGGCAAGAGGTTGTCGGTGGGGGGCATGGCGCAGGGATTCGGGGTTCGGGGAAACGCTCGTTCCCATGCTCCGCGTGGGAACGCACTTGTTGGACGCTCCGCGTCCATTCGCGCGACTCACGAAATCAAGTTCAATACGTCACGTATCGCGGCGGACGCGGAGCGTCCGGACGGTGTGTTCCCACGCGGAGCGTGGGAACAAGGTGTATTACGGCTAGTATGCGTTCTTTTTCGACAACACCACAAGCACGGTTTTCAATAATATCTTCACGTCCATCCACAGCGACCACTCGCGGATGTAGCAGTGGTCGTATTCGATCCGCTTTTGCATAATCTCAGGCGAGTCGGTCTCGCCGCGCGAGCCGTTTACCTGGGCCAGACCGGTGATGCCGGGCTTTACCTTGTGACGGAGCATGTAGCCCTCGATCTGGATGCGAAACTCCTCGTTCAGCGCGTTGGGATGCGGGCGTGGCCCGACCAGTGACATGCTGCCGCCCAGCACGTTGAACAACTGTGGCAATTCGTCCAACGAAGTCTTCCGCAGTATCGCGCCCAGCGGGGTGACGCGTGGATCGTCGCGCACGGCTTGCACCGCCTGCGGTCCGTCCTCGCAGACTTTCATCGAGCGGAACTTCCAGACGCGGATTTCCCGGCCGTCCAGCCCGTAGCGCCGTTGGCGGAAAAAGACCGGCCCCGACGAGGTGAGCTTAATCGCGGCCGCTATGGCCGCCATCGGCGCCGCGGCCAACAGCAGGAACAGACTGCCGAAAACGATGTCGCAGAGGCGCTTCGCCAGCCCGTCGATGCCGTACAGCGGACTGTCAAACACGCTTACGGCCGGTAGGCCGAGAATGTCGGTCCAACGCGAGTGGAGCAGTTGAAAGACGAAGAAATCGGGCACGATATAGACCGAGGCCGTGGTGTCGCCCAGCTTGGCGAGTACGCCGCGGATGCGGTCCTCGGCACGCATGGGAAAGGTGATGTAGATGCGGTCGATAGCTCCCGAGCGGGCCCGATCGACCAGGTCCTGGATCGACCCCACGCGGCGGCCCAACTCGGCGGGAATCTCGGGGTTGCGCCGTTCCGGTCGATCGTCGAAGAAGCCCGACAGCGAGAGGCCCATCTCGGGCGACGCCTCGATGTTCCGCGCCAACTGGAACCCCAGTTCGTTGACGCCCACGATGGCGAACGTCCGAATGTTGTAGCCCAGCGATCGCAGGGCGCGTTGGGCGCCGCGGGCAGCGGTCCGCGCGACGATCATCATCGCCGGAGTGACGACGAACCACGTAACCATCGAAATCCGCGAGAACTCCGCAGTGTGCTTGGTGAGAAAACCCAACGTCAACAGCACCGCCAAGGAGCATCCCCAACAGGCCAGTGCGCCGAACAATTCGCGATTAACGGAGACCCCGCGCCAACTCCGGTACAGGCCCCCGGCTTCGGCCAACAGGTAAAAAACGACGATCGCAACGGCGACGACGGTTACGTAAACATTCGCGGTGGTCGTCAATCCTCGCTGAAACGAGATTATCAATCCCAGCGTAATACAGAGGGCGTCGGCCAAGCGATACCATAACCCCGATAATGACCAATGCTGCTGAATGAGGTGACGGTCGGACATGGGCGCAAGATGTTTCTGATTGAGGCGAGAATTTTGTGGACAATCAACAATAGGTCATACCCTCCGTAAAACTTCCTATCCTGCTCAAATTATCAAGTTTAATGCTTATTCGGCCGATACCGTATTGAATGGGTATGGGGCTTTTTCCATAAAGACAGGATACGACAACTATGATGAAGCGAACCATGCCGATCGTGGCGTTGGTGTTTTGCCTTTCCGGGACTCTTTTTGCACAGGCGCCCAGCCCACCGTATCTCGGTCATCCGGACGATCTGGCCGCTCGGCTGAGCCAGTTGGAGGCCGAGACGCAGACCCTTAGGGCGGAGGTTGAGTGGCTGCGCGAGCATCCGGTCCGGCTACCCGCGGTCGACGCCACGCCCGCCGGCATGTCATCCATGATGGTCGCCCCGGAAGCCGACGGCGGAGATTACTTCACCTTGGAAGAGCTGCGCGGCGAGATGAAAAAGCTGGCTTGGACGAAGGGCGACTTCAAGATCGTTCCTTACGGGATTTTATGGGGCAACATGGTCTACTCGACCCAGCGGACCACGCCCGGCTCCTATACGCTGTTCGTTCATTCGGCCAGCACGTCCAACGAAGGCGAGTTCATCGTCGACGCACGATGCACGCGATTGGGCGTAGACATCAGCGGCCCGCGGATTCCCTTTTTCTTCTGCGCGCCGAGCGGCGGTAAGGTGGAGATAGATTTCCAAAACAGCCTCATTTCGACGGAAAACAGGGCGACCATCATGTTGCGCCACGCCTACCTCGAAACGAAGAACGAGGAGTTCCGCTTTCTGGTCGGACAGACCTGGGACGTAATCTCGCCGCTGTATCCCGGAATGTTGATGTACTCGGTCGCCTGGGACGCCGGCAACATCGGCTACCGTCGGGCACAGATCCGCGGCGAACGATACCTGGCCTTCTCCGACGTCTCGCTGCTGACCGTGCAACTCTCGGCCAACCAGCAGGTGTTCGAGGACGACAACGTGGACATCAACGGCGAATTTCCCAACTGGCCGATCATCGAGGGGCGCGTCGGTTGGACCCTCGGCCAGCGCGGCAAGTATAGCCTGCCGATCACCGTCGGTATCTCAGGCCACGTCGGCGAAGAACAGTTCGACCACGCGATCGTCGGCGCCAACATCCAACGCCGCACATGGTCGGGCAACCTCGACGTGCGCATCCCGATCAGCGAGCGATTCGGCGTTCAGGGCGAATGGTTCACCGGCGAAAACCTCGGCGCCTTCCTCGGCGGCATCGGACAGGGCATCAACCCGATTACTCTGAATCCGATACGCAGCACGGGCGGATGGTTCGAGGTCTGGTTCGACTGGACCCCATACCTACACAGCCACGTCGGCTACTCGGTAGACGATCCGAACAATAACGACGTCGCCATCGGCCAACGAAACTTCAACCAGGTCTACTTCGGAAACCTTAGCTACGATTTTACCGACAAGTTCATGATGGGCTTTGAAGTAAGTTCCTGGCAGACGCTCTACGCCGACCGTCTGCCGGGCGATTCGGTCCGCTGCGAATTCGTGGCGAAGTACGGGTTCTAAATCTGGATTACGTTGGGGTGGCAGTGCAACTGCCACCCCAACAAGATTTTCCGACGCCGTTTTTCCGATCACCGTTGGGTTCAGAACGCCTTTCCGTCGATCACCATGCCGTCCATGCGGTTGCCCAGGTATCCGTGGATTATTGGATCGATGCTGTAACCGATCATCTGCACCGAGCCGTCGCAGAAGGCCATGTGGAAGCCGTTGGAGTGGGCGCTGCCAAAGTTATAGTAGATGCCGTACCCCGACGTGTCTTGGGCGGGCGGAAAGAGTGGGGACGTGACTCGCACGATGTCGGCATCGTAGCCCTGGTACATCGACTGATTGTCGGCGCTGTCCACGCCGTTGAGGTAGTTTTCGGGCATCAGGTACTTCTCGCCGACGAGGTACGTATTGCTCGTTCCATCCTCGATATCCGACATCAACCTTTCGCTTCTCACGCGGAAGATGCCGTTGGTGCCGGCCTCCGTCGGCCAAACGTAGCTGGGATCGTCGCCCGCTTGCAGATTTGGCGGGCCCGGGTTAACGCCGCTCAGGCCGTCATAGCCGTGCGTACAATCGCCGGCGTTGCCGGCGTAGTCGGCGCGGGCCACCAGTGATACGGTCGAGGATTCGACGTTGCGCATGACTCCGCCACACGTGGCGACGCTAAACGGGTACAGTTGACTCGATCGGCGCGTGGGACAATTGAGCATGGAAAGGGGCGTGGCAATCATCGTTTGCAGCGCCAATCGCCTATCGGCATCGGACAACCCCGTGCCGATGGCCCGGACCCCCTCTTGCTCGAGATAGGGCAAGATGTTGTAAATCCAGCCGCCCGGTTGTCGGCGGTCGAAGCCGCGGTCTGGCTCTCCCACCCAGAAAACTCCCCAACCGCCGGCGGGAAAATGCTTGTGGATCTCTTCGTGGTTCAGGCAAGCCAAGGCGAGTTGTTTAAGGTGATTTTTGCACTGCACCTGCCGGGCCGCCTCGCGGGCCGCCTGCACCGCCGGCAACAACAACGCGATCAAGATGCCGATGATCGTGATCACGACCAAAAGCTCCACGAGCGTAAAACCACGTGGAGCGTGGGACGGGGGACGGGGGGTGGGGATGAAATGATCGTTTAGCCGCCGCGTCCACGCGGCGTCGGTGGATGGTGGATTTGAGTTCATGATATTGCTCCAAAGTTTGTCGTTTAGCCGGTTTTCTTCGCACGCCGCGGAAATAGCGGCTCTCGCATACACTCTTCGCGTAGGTTATGCTTCAGCATAACACTCACACTGCGCTCAGGATGACAGGTATCCTACCGGCCCGTAAGCGGTTACGGGTCATTGGAATACACCCCCGGAAAGTCGATTGTTCGCAACCGCCAATTAACATCTTCAAAATCGCTGGGACGTGCCCGCATGTAGTAAAAAAACCCACCATCCAGGCCTTGTTCGACCCAGCCGCGGGCAATCGAGACGTCCTTGTCCGGTCCGCCGCCGATTCGCCATGTGCCGTTGTAAAGATCGCCCCAGAGCTTGGTCTTGGCGCCTTTGATGGCGTCCAAATAATGGCCCAGCGACTCGCCTCTGGATGAGGTTCCGGAAAGTTCTCCCGCGGAGGGCCAGCGCCATGTTTGTGTAGCCGTGTCGAAGGTATCAGTGTTGTTGCACACCATGATTCGATCGACCAAGCCGGCCTTGGCCCATGCGCGAACGGCTGCCAGGAAGATCGGTTCAGGCTTGCCTTCTGCGGGCGGCTGGTCGTATTCCACTCGCGCGGAGATCAGCAACGGGCGCCCCCGTTTCTTTTCGGCTTCCTTTCGGTGCTTGTCGATCCGCCGCAAAACATCGATCAAGGACTCGACATCGTAGGCCGGGCGGTGTCCCCATCGGCAGAAATCCAAATGAACGCCGTCCAGGTCATATTTGGTCAACAACTCGGCGATAATCGACACGACGTAGTCTCTCACAATCGGGTTTTGATAGTACATGCAGTGTCTGTCGAAACTAGGACAAACTACCTCGGGATGCTGCTCGACAAAACGATCGTGGTAGCCTTTGTAAGAGCCGCGGGTGGAAAAGTAGCAGGCGTTCATGCCGGCGTCGGCGAAAATCCTCAATCCATGGCGGCGGGCCTGCTCAACGGCGATCGCCAAAGGATCGTCCTCGCTCATCCACGGCTGGTGCAAAGGCGAATCCGGCATGCCGAAATGTTCTATGAGGTCGCTATGATACCAGGCCTTGGAGCCGATGCGGACAACGTGGACGTAGACGTCGGTCGAGCCGCGTACCTGGTTGAGCTTCATTTCGTCACGGATGTGTCCGACGAGCGTCAGCGGCTTGCCGCAATTACCAGGCGGTTCGAGATAGCCGGCAAAAGGACGCCCTTTTTCGCGCGCCACGCGGCGCAGTTCGAGGTGAGCGGCAATCTCCTTCTCGCTCATCGGCGCCAGTCGCACGTAGCGGATGGAAACGTCGTGCCAAGCCAATGCTCCGCCGGGCGAGATGCAAATATCCTGGCCCGTCATGTCGGCTTCGCAGATCTTCGACTCGCGAAGCAAGCGATTTTCAATTTTTTGCAGGCTCTTTCTTGTTGGGTTGTAATAGTTGGGCACTTCATAACGCGCATTTACGCCCGAGAGCCATATCCTGCACGTCGAGTACGGCTCCATGCCGAGGTAAATGCGATACCAACCCTTTAGGCATGGCTTCAATACGAGTGTGGGCGGCTGCTTTTTCACCTCATCGTCGATCTGGCAGTGGATCGAGTTTACGTCCGTGCCCTTGACGCCGGCTGGGGCAAGATTCCATGGTTCCGGCAGCTTTCCGCCGCACTTATGAGCGGCGTTTGTCGCGTCGATCACAACCACGTCCTTCGCGGCGGACAGATCGACATTTTCTTGAAGAAGGGTTTTGGCGGAGTCTTTCGCCGCTCTCAAGCGAAACAGTACGTTGTCGCGGGGCGACGCGAGGTCGAAAAAGTAGTTCCAAACACACGGCGTCGAGCCAACTGGGATCAGGCCGGTTTTTACCGACCGATTCCAATCGTCAACCTTGCTGGCCCGTCGCTGGTCGGGCGATGCGCCCAGGTAAATCGTGGCTGGATGCCACGTCGCGCCTTCGTCGGCCGAATACTCCGCAAGCAGTTCGCCCGGCCGCTCGCCGGAGATCGTGACCAGCCGGTCCGGACGGTTCTCCGGTTTGCCGACTGTCAACTCTTGCGATTTTCCAACGGCGGCGCAGCTCAACAGGACAACAGCAAACAGCAGGCCGTTCCATGCCCCTCGTGCTCTCTTGGACGCCATGGTCAACTTCCCCTCCTCTGTGGAATCGGGTCATAAGGCGAACGGTGGGAATTAAGTTGCCGCCGCTCGCCTAAAAACAAACAATGCCGCCAAACGGCGCAGGTTGGTTTACTTTCGTGTCAGTTGAAATGTGTACAAGTCCGCGTCCCGCATGAAGAAATGGAGCTTCATCCATCCCTTGGGCAAATTGCCGGAGTCTTTCCAGGTGACTTCGTGACTTACCGCGTCGCCCGAGAAGACGTTGCAATTGCCTTTTTCAAACCCCGGTATCACCTCCCCAGCGCCGTTGGCCACCTGCACGGCGACGTGGCCGCCATTGGCGCATTTTGCGTTGATCATCAATTTACCGCCGTCGCTGTAAAACGGGTTTGTCACCAGAATGCCTTCCCGTGCCCGGAGGGCACTGAGGCTGACGAATCGGTCCCGTTTCATCTTCACCAGACCCAGGCAATATCCCACCTTGCCGATGTCCTCGAATTCCCGAGGATCGACCGCGCGCTTTCCCCGATACAACCACCTACAGTGATGATTTTTGGCCCCGCCGTGATAGACGTACAGGTCGTCGCCCACGGTGACGGGCGGACTGCAGATATTGACCATGAATTGGTTCCAGCTTCCCGGTTCGCCGGTGCGCAGCCAGGGTTGCCCGGGTCGAAAACGCTTGAAATTGCGACCGTCCCGTGAGTAGACCAACTGCACGTCTATCGTATTGTCCGTCATGTGGAAAACGTTCAGAAAGCCGATCCAAAGACTACCCGAGCGATACTGGACCATCCCGTAAAAGGAGTCGTCGATATTGTCAAGCTCGTCGTCGGGCACCAACAGCGGCTGAGGGTCGCTCCAATGCAGCAGGTCCGCGCTTTCGGAGCGATGCACGCGTCTTTTGTTCTGCCTCAGCGGGTTGTGGGGGAAGTGTGGTCTGTGTATCTCCAGCTTGGGATTGGCCTTATCGAACGGGATCGCGTAAGGCATCATCGCGTGACGATTGTTGAGCAGATAGGTGCGAGTGGACTCGTCGACCGCCAGCGTAATCACGTCGGTCAAGCGCGAACCGCTCCAGCCGAAATTAGGCTGCCGGGCCTGCGGCTTCCAATGAATACCGTCTGCCGAGGAAGCCAAATGCACCCCCATCTTGCCGCCCCCCGCGTTGTAACGGAAAAACAGCATCTTGTATCGATCCTCCCGATTATCCTCCAGGGGGTCCAGAAATACGTACGGCGCGTGGATGCCTCCATATTCCTTATCGCCGAAAACGATATTCGTCTTGCGGCCGTCCTCGACCAAACCCAACTCCGGCTTTTCCCACGTCAGGCCGTCCTTTGAACGGGCGAACAGCAAACGAGCGGCTGAATTCCATGGGCCATATTTCCCGACTGGATCGGGGCTGCATGCTTGCCAGTCCTCGTACCAGCACTTGAACAGGCCGTCTTCGGGATCCCGTAGCACTCGCCACGCATTGCAGGTGAAATAAGTGACATGCTCCCAGGGCTTGTCGCTCTTAATCAGCGGCCGCTCGCCCGGACTGCGCGGAGGCGCCTTTCGGGTAAGATTCTGCGCCGACTCGACGAGCAAATTGTCGAAAAAGAATTGTGTCTTGTCGCCGATGTACAGACGCGTCGCGTCGCGATCAAACGCGTCCGAACCCAACCCGGGGTCCGCCGAAACCGGCAACGCGATCGCGGACAATACCAACACAACCGACGGAATTGCAATGCACTTGAACATATACTGATTCTCGTTTTTCAGAAGGAACACGACAAATTGATTCGTTCCGCGGCCCGGCGGCTGAAGGGGCGTGATCGGCGTTTGTTCGTCATACGACATCACCATCAAGCCGCGAAAACCACCCTCGGCGGCAACTTAATCCCCGCCGCTCGCCTACTCGACTTTGGTGTCGTATGTCAAGCGACCCCAGGGGTCGAAATGCTCGAACGGCGGATTTTGGACGGTGGATGCGCCCCTCCACGACACATCCACCATCCGCCATCCCTATGTCCCCTCTCCCAAAGGGAGAGGGGGAGTTTTTCTATCCTTGTTGGGGTGGCAGTTAAACTGCCACCCCAACGGTTGGCCACTGACCACTAAACTCTACTTTCGCTTCCTCCATGCGTAGCAGAGCAGTCCGATCAGCCCGGTGAACAACAACACCAGCGATGTCGGCTCCGGAATAGGCTGAATAAACTCGCTCGGGGTCAGTGCCCCGCTGCTGATCCGGACGACATCGATATCGCCGACGAATTGGTGCGACGCCTTCCCGCCAAAATCGCCAATCCAGATATCGTGGGTGTTGCTGAGATCTTCGGCTATCGGAGTTCCATAATGGCTACAATCCGTCAGTAGGACCGTGGCGTCGAGAACCCAGTCAACGTAGATCTTGACCACGTTGTTGTTCGGGGTAGACGCGTCGGCGTCAACCACCACCGCGACATGATGCCACTCACCGTCGGCAACATTCGTGACGCCCTCTGGCCGAGGATTGACGAAGTCATACGTACCTTGGACATACGCGGTTATCTTGCCGCCGGTCGTGAAGGCCATATTATAGCCGGGACCGGTTGAGGCCCTCTTGGTCACGATCGTGCCGATCGCCTCGGTCGTTCGGATAATCGCTTCAAGCGTGTAGTCGTCACCGGCGCCAAGGTTGAAGTTGAAGGCGTCGTTGTGAGGGACCACGATGCGGTCCTCATTCGGACTATAGTTCACACCAGTGGAGGTTAACGCGATGGCCGAAGGGGGATTGAGTTGCCCGACCACGTAACTCGGCAGAGGATTGCCCACTGCGTATCCGTGATACCCATTCCCGCTGGAGTCGATAATCTCGTCCGCCGCGCCGGTGGTCTGCTGGCCCGGTGCCTTCTCGTTGAACTGCCAGAACCCGATGGTGTCGGCTTGCGCGGCCACAACCGGCAGAACCACCAGAAGCGCCACGGCGAACATCACAAAACTGTAATACATTTTAGACATCGTAACTCTCTCCAAAAAAAGGTTTTACGCACACTTTTCTTCCGGGCGGACCACCCGCCCGAATGTAACGCAGCACACGATCCTCCACGCTCTGTTCTTCCCGCGTTTTCGAGAACGCAGGTCGGTCGGCAACCCTCCTTTCTTGACGGTGGTTCTTTTTGGTGAAAACGTCCCGTATATCGGCAACGAACCTGCCGCCGGCGTCGCGCGACGGCGAGAAGTCCGATCGGCATACACCTTTTACAACATTAATCGCCGCCTCCCTTGTCCTTTGGTTCGTTCGCCTCGACCTGCATTAGCTCCAGCCGAGGATCGCCGAACAACACGCTGTCGCTCCAGATGCCATTGCCGGCGTCGGTCGTCGCCAGCGTCAGGAAACGGTCTTTCTCGCCGATCGGGATCGAGAGCCGACGTCCGCCCATGTAGCCGTTGAGTTGCTGCCGGAACCGTACCCGGCCTTCGACGAAGACCCGGCAATCGGCGGCCACGGAGATGGTGTTGTCGCGAAGGGATTCCAGTTCCGTGTTGCCCACCACGGCGAGGAATCGCGTCAGCCTGCAGCCGCGGTTCGCCCGGCGGATCGCCTCCAAATCGAACGGGATGCCGGTGTTGGCGACCACCAAGAGATAGCCGTGGCCGGGCAAGG
>JAUWPQ010000324.1 GCA_030611515.1 Planctomycetota bacterium
CGACCACTTACTCGACCGTGGTCGCCGCGTCGAAGCTCTACTACCGCCGCGATCCGGTGATGCACGCCAGGATGTCGGCGTTGTTGTGCGAGTTGCACGCCGAGTTCGGCTGGAAGTCGCGTCTTTTTGCGGCCATCGGCGGACGCTGGGTATTGGGCCGGATTCGCAAGGAAGAGAAGCGGCTGGCCGCCGGATTCAGCCACGAGCCGCCTACATTCTGCGAGCGGAACGCATCGGTCGCGGACCGTCCCGAGTTGCCGCTCTGCCGCTCCACCGCCCCGCCGGTTGCCCCGCCGCCGCCCCCCCGGCCGATCGTCGTTCCCACTGCGCCGGTGCGGGAACCCGAGTTGGCGGGCGTGTCACGCCCATAAAGCCGCGCTGCGTTGGTCGCGCCCGCAGCGTGCCACTGGCTCTGCCAGTGCTTGAGGGGACTCCTTGCCGTTGTATTACTGGTAGAATCAGGGAATGATACGCTGGTGGACGGCGCAGTCATTTTACGAGGTTCACAAAGCACTGGCAGAGCCGGTGGCACACTTTCGACAGTACCACCCTGCCGTCTAGTCGTTCATTGCTGCCCAATGGAAATGTGGTTCTGGGGTGCGTCCCCGCTGCTCAAGGAGACCTACTAATGACAACCCGGACGTACTGTATCGGTTGCGGCCTGCTCGTTGCCGGGGTGGCCCCGATAGCTTGTCTATCGTGGCGGCGAAGCCGCAGGAGGTTTTTCACGCGGGATAGAATCCATCTTGTGCCTGCGGCACCCCGATAGACGAGCTATCGCGGCCACCCGTTTGCCGCCCAACGCCCTCACCCCAGCACTCTCCCAAAGGGAGAGGGGACCAATTTACACGGTCCTGCGGCACTCAATTTCGCGCTAACTTTCCAGAAAAGCATCCAAACCGGCTTTTGAGCGCTTAATTGGTTTTTAGGGGCCAATTTAACCCGGCGCATCCAGGTTGATTAACCTGGTATACCAGGTTAATCAACCTGGCGTTAAACTGCACTTACGACTAAAGCGCGGTCGCGTTGAAAAATGAATAGCCCGTGGTTTAAGTGGTTTGAGAGCATCTTCGGACCTCGGCGAATCGACGTAATAATTAAGTGGCGAAATCGGAAATTTTTTCCACTAAATTCAATCCAAAAAAACGACCGTAACCTGAATAACACCATCGACTTGCGGCGACGACACGCGAAACATTTCGACAGCCCCCGCCGATGGGGTATACGCAACGAGGTCATTCTACCAGCCGGAAACGCCTTAAAAAAGGCTGTTTTCTGGCCGCCGGAGTTTTCGCCTTTTTTTGCATGGGCCTATGGCGGGCGCAAAAACCGTTTTTCCCACCAAAATCCGTCCTACGCGCGGGACAGAAATGGGAACATCGCTGATTCCGGCAAACTAGATAACCGATAATCAGTGATGTTTCCTTTTGTGCCCGCATCCTTTTTGCTAGTCCCATGCTTACCGACAACATCCTCGATCTGATCGGCAACACGCCGCTGGTGCGGCTGAAGGGCGAAAACATCTACGCCAAGGCGGAGTTCCTCAACCCCGGCGGCAGCATCAAGGACCGCGTGGCCCTGGCCATGCTCGAAGGGGCCGAACGAGACGGCCGTCTGAAGCCCGACTCGATTATCGTCGAGGCCACCAGCGGCAACACGGGCATCGGCGTGGCGCTGATCGGCCGGCTCAAGGGTTACCACGTGCGCATCGTCATGCCGCAAGGGATGAGCGAGGAGCGCAAGAAGATCATCCGCGCCTTGGGCGCCGAATTGATCCTGACGCCCGACGAGGAGAACATCGACGGGGCATTGCGCCGGGTCCGCGAGATAGCGGCGGCCGACCCGCGGGTATTCGTCCCCCAACAGTTCGAGAACCCCGACAACCCACGCTGTCATTACGAAAACACGGCCCGCGAACTGTGGCGGCAGATGGGCGGAGAGATCGACTGTTTCGTCGCCGGAGTGGGCAGCGGCGGAACACTGCAAGGCGTCGGCAAATTTCTTAAACAACACAAGCCGGACGCGCACATCGTGGCCGTCGAGCCGAAGGACGTCGCGGCACTGCTGGGACACGAGCCGGGACTGCACCAGATACAAGGTATCGGTGACGGATTCATCCCCGCCGTGCTCGATGTTTCGCTGGTCGACGAGGTCGTGGAAGTAACCGACGAAGACGCCATCGAAACCACCCGGCAGTTAGGCCGCGATCTGGGGCTGCTGGTGGGCATTTCGTCGGGCGCCAATGTTTGGGCCGCCCGCCAAGTGGCCAAACACCGGCCCGGCAACATCGCCACCGTTTTGCCCGACCGCGCGGAACGGTATTTCAGCACGGCGCTGTTGTAATAAACCTGGTTAGCAGTCTGTTGGAAAAGTCGGTTTCTGAGAGTTTGGGTGCCACTGGCTCTGCCAGTGCTTGCTTCGATGCAACACTGGCAAAGCCAGTGGCACCCAACGAGCCAACCTATCAGTTTCCACTTGGTGGACCACTAGCGCAGAGCGCTTTGGGCCGTCAGACAGACGTGGCGGAAGACCTCTGGACGCGAGACGCCCGACAGGCGAAGCGCCTCGGCGCCAGACCGCTTGAAAATCAACTCGCCGGCGTGCAGCCAATGCTGGCCGGGTAAGAATTCAACCTCGATCGAGTCGAACTCGTCCATGGCCAGCCAACGCTCGTCGATCGGCATCAGCCCCTTGCGGATGATGATCCGCCGATTGGTCAGTGCGTAGCGACGGCAGACGAAGGGCATCAGTTGCCAGGCAAACACGGCCAGGCTCAAGGGAATCGAAGCCACGGCCAGCAGCTTTCCCAGAGTGAAGAACTCACCCACCCCGAAACGCACGGCGGCCAACCGTCCCACGAGCCGGCCGGCGCGGGTAGCGCCGATGGTCGGCCAAACCACTTTGCAGGTAACTTCCGTCACTTCCGGCGGCATCACGCCGGCGATTGGTTGGTTCATTCGAGAGGTAATGGGCAGGGACCGGAAACCAAAATCGTCGCCATGTCGTTCAAGTGAGCAAATGCCGAGACGAATGCAGTATAAAGTGAAATCGCCGCGTTATCAAGAGGTGGCTATTGAGTGTCAGGGAACAATGTTGCGAACAATAGCCGGGGGCCAACTGTCCGTTGAAAAAGTCGAATTTCCGGGAGTTCGGGCGCCCCTGCGGGCGTGTCCCCGCGGGCATGGGAAAAACTCCCCACAAAACCCAGCGGGGCCACCCCGCAGGGGCGCCCGTTCGCCACGGGCTGCGAACCC
>JAUWPQ010000392.1 GCA_030611515.1 Planctomycetota bacterium
CTCGAAGGCGACATGCGCCAAGAGGTAGCCCCGAAGAACATCCTGATGATCGGACCGACCGGCGTGGGCAAGACCGAGATCGCCCGACGGCTGGCAAAGCTGACCGGCGCCCCGTTCATCAAGGTCGAGGCCTCGAAGTACACCGAGGTGGGCTACTACGGCCGCGACGTGGAGAGCATGATCCGCGAACTGGTCGAGAATGCCATCGGACTGGTGCGCACTCGGGAGCGGGAGAAAGTCGAGGAGGAGGCGAAGCGGCGGGTCGAGGAGCGGCTGCTCGATCTGCTGGCCCCCGCCCCGCCGGCCTTCGACGCCATGCCCGACAGCCCCGATTCCCCCGAGCGATACGAGCGCACGCGGGAGAAGATGCGGGCAATGCTCGTCTCCGGAGAGATGGACCAGCGGCGGGTCGAACTGACCATCGAACAGCGGGCCATGCCCATGATGCTCACCGGGGTCGGCATGGAGCAGATGGACATTGACCTGCAAGGGATGTTCGAGAAAATCATCCCCAAAAACACCGCGCGGCGCGAATTGACCGTCGCCGAGGCCCGTGGAGTCCTCTTCGAGCAGGAATGCGACGCCTTGATCAACCAGGAACAGGTCAACTCCAACGCGATCGAGCTGGCCGAGAACGTGGGCATCATCTTCATCGACGAGCTGGACAAGGTCGTGGCCGGCGAGCAGACGCACGGGGCCGACGTCTCGCGCCAGGGAGTGCAGCGCGACCTGCTGCCGATCGTCGAGGGGACCACGGTCCAGACCCGCTACGGATACGTGCAGACCGACCACATCCTGTTCATCGCCGCCGGGGCGTTCCATCGCGCCAAGCCGAGCGACCTGATGCCCGAGTTGCAGGGCCGGTTTCCCATCCGCGTCGAGTTGCATGCCCTGGGCAAGGAGGACTTCGTCCGCATTCTGACCGAACCGAAGGGCGCGCTGACGAAGCAGTATCAGGCGCTGATGGCCACCGAGAATGTGCAGATTACCTTCCAGGACGACGCGGTCGAGACGTTGGCCGATTTCGCTTTTCGGGTGAACCAGACGACGCAAAACATCGGCGCCAGGCGGCTGTACACGATCATGGAGCGGTTGTTGGAGGAGTTGAGTTTCGAGGCCCCCGAGATGCAAAAGGGCCGCGTCCCCATCAATGCCGCCTACGTCCGCGAACGGCTCAGCGAGTTGACCGAGGACGAGGATCTGAGCAAGTTTATCCTGTAGTGTAGGAAAGTAATGGTCCTATGGTCCGACGCGCTGAAGAAACGGAATGGGACGACGACCGTTGGGACGAAGACGATCTCGACGCGGACGACTGGGACGACCAAGATGACGAGCCGACGGTCCCTTGTCCTTATTGCCGGCGGGAGATTTTCGAGGATTCGGTCCGCTGCCCACACTGCGGCGAATACATCTCGGAAGAAGACGCCCTGCCGGGTAGGAAACCGTGGTGGATCATTGTCGGCGCGCTGCTCGGTCTGGTAGCGATCTTGGTTTGGATAGCAATGTGATGAACATAAAGCCGCGACCGTGGGTCGCGACATTATTCCTCGGTCTTCCCCTCGGCGGCGATCCGCAGAGTGATGGTTGCCCGACCGACGCCGACCCGTCCGGCGCCGTGAGCGTCGATCCATACGTCGAATACAGCCGCGTCCTTGGGCAGATCGAAACGGACCGCGGCCTTGCCGTCCTGGTCGGCGATCAGCAGCGGACGCCAG
>JAUWPQ010000330.1 GCA_030611515.1 Planctomycetota bacterium
TTGCTTTAATAGTTGCAACATGCGCAGCGCCGCTTGCGATGGTTGTCGCTGGCCCTGCTCCCAACTTTGCACCGTCTTTGTCGAGACATTCAGTACCCCGGCAAAGACCGCTTGCGACATGCCGATTCTCTCGCGCAGCCGCGTTACCTCGGCCGTGCTGATCCGCGGCGGGCGCTGGGGGATCCGTACCGTTCGCAACGTTAGTTCACCCTTTGCGTGTCGGATTCCCTCGGCCAATCCGGCCTTCAGCCGAGCGGCGAAAGGGGAGCGAGTTGATCTGCCATTTGACATCGTGGTCGGTTCCTATTCGTTTCGTGCTTTCCTGATTGCGTCGACGACCTGCCTCCGATACGCTCGCGCAAGCTCTCGAAGCTCCTTTTTGTCCGCGGCGGATAAATCATCCTTCTCGTTCTTGCCATACACATCCAACATCAGGAATTGATCGGCTTCCGGGATAGAAAGGTAGATAATTCTGGCTCCCCCGCGTTTGCCCTTCTGACGTTTTCGATCGCGAATACGAAGCTTACGTAGACCGCCGCATCCCGGCATCACGTCGCCCAACTGCGGAGTGGTCGAAAGCGCGTCCTGCAGTTGGGCATAATCCTCGTCGGAGAGGAATCTCATCCGCCACTTTGAGAAATCGCTCGTTTCAACAAACGTCTTCATTATTATATCCTACTAGGTAGGATAAATCAAGTGGGCGAGCAGCTTGTTTCGGTCCTGACGACGCGCAAATGGCGGAAAAATGACCTATTACCCCACCTTCCGCACAACACCGACGACCACTCCCAACACGCGGGCGTTTTTGACGTAGATCGGCTTCATCGAGGAGTTGGACGGTTCAAGCCGGATGCGGTTCTTCTCGGGGAACCAGCGTTTCAGCGTGGCTTCGCCGTCGTCGGTCAGGGCCACGACGATCTGCCCCTTCCTCGCGGTTCGTTGCTTCTGCACCACCACGTAGTCGCCGTCGGCGATCTGGTCCTCGATCATCGAGTCGCCTTCCACCCGTAAGGCGAAGCGGTTCTTCGTGCTGGGAGTGAGCATCTCCTGGAAATCAACCCGCTCGTTCTGCTCGATGGCCTCGTGCAGCACGCCGGCGGCGATGGTCCCGGTCAGCGGCAGTCCCCGCTCCTCGATCGGCTCGGCGACCAACCGGATCGCCCGAGCCATGTTCGGCTCGCGGGTGATCATTCCCTTTTTGACCAGGGCCTTCAAGTGGCAGACCACTCCGTTGGGCGAGTTGATGTCGAACCGGGTGGCGATCTCGCGGACGGTAGGGCCATAGCCCCGGCCGCGTATCTTCTCGCGGATAAACTTGTACACATCTCGCTGACGCGGCGTAAGATTGTCAAAAAGTCCCATCATGTCCCCTCTGAAGTGCGGATTGAATTTCAATAGCGCCCACTTTGAGCGTTATACTACAATATACTGTTGTACATAGTCAAGAGGCTATTGGACGGGGCCCGCCATGAATCGCCGCCTTCTACCCAGTTTCTGTTGCGGAAAGCCGACTTTCGTCACCCTGAGCGAAGCGAAGGGTCTCGGAGTGCGGAGATTCTTCAGAATGACAATGGAACGGCGGCGTAGTTGACGAACCCCGAAAACCCCGATATACATAAAATGTGGTTGGATGCTGTCTTGATAATGATCGAAATTGTCCCCTCTCTCGCTGGGAGAGGGTTGGCGGGGGTGCCTAAGCGGACAAGCGATCCGACCCATTTACGCAGTTCCCCCAGGCCCGCACCCCCTTGCCCCTTTCCCTCGTGGAAAGGGTGGACTTTCCCGATGGCCTCTTGGTCCTTTTGACGGAGGTTTTATCGTGGCTCGAAAGAAAGTGATTCTTGTCGGCGCGGCGGGAAGGGATTTTCACAACTTCAACACTTGTTTCCGCGACAACAATGAGTATGAAGTCGTGGCCTTCACGGCAACCCAGATTCCCGACATCGATGGACGGAAATATCCGCCCTCGTTGGCGGGCGAACTGTATCCCGATGGAATACCCATCTTTGAAGAAGCACGACTCGCCGAGTTGATCGAAAAGCACAACGTCGGCGAGGTCGTGTTCGCATACAGCGACGTGCCGTACTCTCATGTGATGTCGATCTCCGCGATGGTCAACGCAATGGGGGCGAACTTCGTCCTCATGGGATGCAAAACGACCATGCTCAAATCGACCAAGCCGGTAATTTCAATCTGCGCCGTCAGGACCGGTTGCGGCAAATCCCAAACCACGCGATACATCTACGACATTTTCAGAAAACTCAACAAACGGGTCGTCGCCATTCGGCACCCGATGCCGTACGGAGACCTCGAGGCCCAGAAGGTCCAACGTTTCGCCACGATCAAGGACCTCGACGACCACCGATGCACAATCGAGGAGATGGAAGAGTACGAACCGCACATCATCGCCGGAAACGTGATCTACTCCGGGGTGGATTACGAGGCGATCATCCGCACGGCCGAGGAGCGGGACAATCCCGACGTGATCCTCTTCGACGGCGGCAACAACGACACGCCCTTCTATCACGCCGACTTGAAGATCGTGGTGGTCGATCCGCTACGGGCAGGGCACGAGGTCGCCTACTATCCCGGCGAGGCGAATCTGAGGATGGCCGATGTCGTGATCATCAACAAAATGGACTCCGCCAACCAGCGGCAATTGAAGATTCTGCGGGACAATATCCACAGAATCGCCCCGGACGCCGAGGTTGTCGAGGCCGATTCCGAACTGACACTCGACGGCGAGATCAAGGGCAAGCGGGTATTGGTCATCGAGGACGGTCCGACCCTGACTCACGGCGAGATGCGGTTCGGGGCCGCAATGGTCGCCGCCGAGCGGTTCGGCGCGGCGGAAGTCGTCGAACCGCGACATCACGCCGTCGGACAAATCGCCGAGACTTATCTGAAATATCCCAATATCGGCAAAGGAATCCTGCCGGCAATGGGGTATTCGGACCAGCAAAAGCAAGACCTGCAAGCCACGATCAACGCCATCGACGCCGATGTCATCCTCAGCGGAACGCCGATCGACCTGGCGAGGATCATCTCCGTCAATAAGCCCGTGGTCAGAGTCAGATACAACCTGAAGCCACGGCAAGGGAGTCTCGGGCTATTGGAAAAAGCGATCCAACAGCGGCTGTTCGGCTGAAC
>JAUWPQ010000156.1 GCA_030611515.1 Planctomycetota bacterium
GCTGCGGCTCGGTCAGTTTGCCCATGACCGACCGGCGGGTGAGTTTGTCGAGCCGGAATCGCTCTCGCCCGACGAGCAAGCGATGTTGGGTCGTCCCATCTCCGAGTTGAACCTTTCGGTCCGCGCGCGGAAGTGCATGACACGTCTGGCGATCAACACCCTTGCCGACCTGGTCCGTCGGACCGGCGACGACCTGCTGGAGTGCAAGAACTTCGGGGTGACGAGCCTCAACGAGGTCCGCGAGAAACTCACCGTGTTGGAACTGAAGCTCCGCGGCGAATAAGGGGAGAGGGGAGAGGGGAGAGAAGGGACGGAAGAAGGGCCGATAACAGCCGACAACTCTTCACCCTCTCATCGCGTGTGCCACTGCTTGGCACAAGCAGGCGTCCGGGAATAATTCCATTTAGCCCATCGTGAATACCATTTAGCCCATCGTGAATACACGGCGGGGAAGTGGTCTTTCGCATCAGACCGTTTTGGCGTCGGCCGAGGACCGGTGATGAATCAAACCTTTTTCAGGGCCGATAAACATCGCCACGGTGCTTAACCCGAATCACGAATACCACGAGGGTTTTTTGGGGGACTTGATAGATGACGCGGTAATTGCCTACTCGAATGCGTCGGAGGTCGTCCAGGGCTTCAAGTTTGGCCGATCCGCGAGGAAACGGATCCTTGGCGAGCGCATTGATCTTTCGTGCCACCCGCGTCTGTATCGAACGCGGCAACCGCTGCATATCCCGCACCGCGGAGGGTTTTAGTTTGATCGTATACACGCCGCCCTCATAACCCCAGGTCCGCTTTCACTTTCTCCCAAGGCACGGAACCGGGCTCCTTGAGGGCTTTCTTGGCGTCTTCGATGTCAAGCCGGTCTTCGAGCGATTCCAGGAACTCAAGATCTTCGAGCGGCACCAGCGCGGCGAATTTCTTGCCGCCGCGAGTGACCACGACCCGACTCCCCTGGCGGGCGACTTTTGTAAGCATGTCCGACAGATGAGCGCGAACCTCGCTCGCGGTGACGGTAGTCATAAGAATACCTTTTCCGAATCAGACAGGGATTTTGCAGCACACACACCCATTATGATTATCGGTCCGAAAACCCCGTTGGTCAAGCGGGGACGACAGAAGGCGCAAAACGAGCAAAAAGGGGGATAAAGTCCAATTAATATTCTCACCACTCTGAATGCTTGCCGCCAAACATGGGCGCCCGCGCGACAATCGCTGTGTATCGTCCCTGCCGACGACAACGACAACTCTTCGTCTTCCCAATGCAACGAAATCCGGGTGAGGAAGCGGCAACTGTCGTCAGACACAAGCCTCCAATTCCAGGTAGTCCACGACGCTCGACGGCTCCGGGATGGGAAGGCCGTCTTCCTTCATTCCCTTCATGTGCAAAGCAATGGCTTCGCGCAGCAGGCGTTCCGTTTCCTCGACGGTGGCGCCGGTAGCCACACACCCCGGCAAGTCGGGGACATAGCCGCCGTAATTCGTCGCCCCTTTTTCAATCACGATCGCATATCGTTTCATGGTTTTTACCTCTTGAGGCCCGATTGCTTCATTATACTATTCAGCGTTCCCGGTGGCAAATCGTCGCTGGGCTTGCCGGCTACGGTAACTCGTCCGGGCTTTGTCTGATGCTTGAACTGGCGATGACTGCCTCGCGTTACGACCAAGCGCCAGCCATCCGCTTCCAGCATCTTGAGGACATCGCGAACCTTCATGCTTTCACCGAGTTCCGAGGAATTTTATTGGGGGCGGAAATCGTTGTTTTGGCTTGTCTGTTTTAGGTACACCAAAAGACGCCCGGCCACTTAGATTCGCCCCCCCTTAGATTCGCCTTAGATTCGCCGGTTTGCCAAGCCAAGGTTGCCCATTATGGTGCCCTCATGCGCGTTTTGTTACCTTAGCCATGAGTTGCAGCGTCCGCATCGTATCGTCCGTGAAGTACGTCCGGTCAGACCGGCACTTTTCGGCAATCTTCTGCAATATCTCCTGAAAACTCCACAATTCTACGCCCGCGTCCTTTGCTGCAGCAGGAACATCAGCATTCCAGTCCCAAGAGACAACGACCTTGGTGTAGTTGCCAGGCTCAAAGCCATATTCCTTCAGTTTTTCTAAGACTTGTTTTGCGCCAAACTTGCGCTCCGTAAAAAATCCAAGCGTTCTTCTCTGCCCAGCCTGCTTGCCCCGCTTTTTCCGTTCTTCGTCAGAGAAAGGCTTGGTGGTAAGCAGCGAGTAGGCACCCGAAATCGAAATACCGCTCTCGATGTGGTAACGGTGGATGCGCCCGTTTTTGGCAGCGTCAACCGCCAGCAGGTCGATCTCAAATTGCCCCGAGCACTTGATATTCGGGATAGTGAACCATCCCACAATGTAGCGGACATAGGCTTCAACGATTTTTTCTGTTGTTTCCACGAAGTCCCATCTTCTCCTTCAACTGTTCCCAGCCAATGTACCATTTTGAAAGACAAGAATAAGGGGATAATTCCAACGATTGTTCTTTCCTTGGTCTCCCGCGGAGACGGAAGGTGGATTCGAGATCACGTTTCTACGTCGTCACCCCTTGCCGCTACGGTCGACGTCAGCCAACATACCGGCCGCACCGCCCCCCCGTCAACAAGCCCCCTCTAGCCACCAACCGCCTGTTCCGCCGACGCCTCTTGACAATAGTATCAATAATGGTATCATTTAATAATGCCCGACATAGATGGAATTGTCGATCAAATGCAACGGAGTCCGCAAGGCAATCGAGAGGCTGAAACGTGAAAACAAAAAAAAGTGACCGCTATACCTATCGCGTAACGTGGTCGGAAGAAGACCAAGAGCACGTCGGACTATGCGCCGAGTTCCCGGGCTTGAGTTGGCTGGCTGCTTCGCCCGAGGCGGCTTTGCGCGGAATCCGAACGGTCGTCGCCGAGGTCGTTGAAGACATGCAAGCCAATGGGGAAGCGATTCCCGAGGCTCTTGCTTTGCGTCGCTTCAGCGGGAAGTTCATGGTTCGCGTACCCCCGGAAGTTCATCGGCAACTTGCTGTCGAAGCTGCGGAATCGGGTGTTAGTCTCAATCGATTGGCCAGCGCCAAGTTGTCATGATGGGATTTGATTTCCAGCTTATACACGCCGATGCCCACTCGGCCGCACGCCGGTCGGTTTTCTCCACGCCGCACGGCGAGGTGCGAATGCCGGCCTTCATGCCCGTCGGTACGCAAGCTACCGTCAAGGGACTGGAAATCGAACAACTTCGCGCCACCGGCGCGGAAATGGTACTGGGCAACACCTATCACCTCGCGCTGCGGCCGGGCGAGGAAACCGTCGCCGCGCTCGGCGGGCTGCACCGATTCATGGGCTGGAAAGGACCGATCCTGACCGATAGCGGCGGATTCCAACTGTTCAGTCTCGCCCATCGCGTGAAAGTCACCGAGCAAGAGGCGGTGTTTCGCTCGCACATCGACGGTAGTCAGGTGGCCCTATCGCCGGAGCGTTCCGTCGCCATCCAGGAAGCGCTCGGCAGCGACGTGGCAATGGTGCTCGACCACGTCGTGGAACTTCCCAACGAAAGGGAAATCGTCCGCGACGCCGTGGAGCGGACCGTCCGCTGGGCGCGGCGCTGCCGCGACGCCGCCACTCGATCAGACCAGACGCTGTTCGCCATCGTCCAAGGCGGGCTGGACGGGGAACTCCGCGCCGATTGCGCGCGGCGGCTGCGGGAAATGGATTTCGCCGGCTACGCCATCGGCGGACTGAGCGTCGGCGAGGCCCAGGCCGATATGTTGCGGATGATCGAGGCGACCGCTGCCGAATTGCCCTCCGACCGGCCTCGATACCTGATGGGCGTTGGCCGGCCGGAAGACCTGATCGAGGCGATCCGTCGCGGCGTCGATCTGTTCGATTGCGTCATGCCCACCCGAAACGGACGCAACTCGATGGCGTTCACCGATTCCGGCTCGCTGCGATTGCGGAACGCAAAGTTCGAGCGAGACGAGCGTCCGCTTGAAGACGGGTGTCCGTGTGTGGCCTGCCGCCGCAGCCGAGGGTATATCCGCCATCTGTTCACCGCCGGCGAGATGCTCGGGCCGATCCTGCTGTCGATCCATAATCTGACTTATTATCAACGGCTGTTGTCCGACGCCCGTCGAGCGATCGAAGCCGATCGGTTCGAGGAGTTCAGGCTGGAAAAGCTGGCAGGATGGGGGGGCAAAACAGAGACGAATAGTGCTTTGTCAAACTTAAAATATTGGGTGTAGCGGGGCCGCTTGCGACCCGTGTTTTTGTACTATTGCGCGATCGGCGGCAACGGGCCGCAAGCGGCCCCGCTACACGGTCAACTCAAAAAATAAAGTTTGACAAAGCACTAGCCCTTGTGGAGGATGCCCTCGGCTGGTAAACTGATGGGTTCGATCTATGCTTCACGATACATCCCCCCCGTTACTGCGGGCCGGTGCTTTTTGAGAGCCAAGAGACCAAAGCCATGAAGGAAAAAATCCACCCGAAGTACGTTGTCACGCAAGTCACCTGCGGCTGCGGCAACGCGTTTACCACCCGCAGCACTCGGTCCGAGTTGAAAGTGGACATCTGCAACGCGTGCCATCCGTTTTACACGGGCAAGCTGAAGTACGTTGATTCAGCCGGCCGGATCGAGAAGTTCCAGAAGAAGTTCGCCGCCTCCGGCTACGCCGATCTGATCAGCGGCAAGAAGAAAACCGCAAAGGCCGAAACCGCCGAGGCGGAGGGGCCGTAGCAGGCGCGCTCAGTTTCGGAGCGTATCTGCAAGTTGCCAAAGCAAGTCCCCTCTCCTTCTGGGAGAGGGTTAGGGTGAGGGCTGTTCGGCAAGAAAAACCGAATAATTGCGGTGTAATCTATACCACCCTCACCCCCGGCTCCTCTCCCAAAGGGAGAGGGGAGAGGATGGCCGTCATGTCCAATCCGCTCGATGATAAACTCGCCCGGTTCGAGGAGTTGGAGCGTCAGCTCGTCGATCCCGAGATCCTGGCCGATCCGACCCGTCTGACGGCCGTTGCCCGCCAGCACGGCTCGTTGGCCAAGCTGGCCACGAAGTACCGCCGCTTCAAGAACTTGAACGTCCAGGTCCGCGACGCCCTGGAGATGGTCGAAGGGAACGACGCGGACATGCGCGAGCTGGCCGAGGCCGAGCTGCCGCAGTTGAAGGCCGAGCGCGAAACCCTCTGGAACGACCTGTTGGATATGACCATCGGCGGCGATGATTCCACCCGCACGAGATGTATCCTCGAAATCCGCGCCGGCATCGGCGGCGATGAGGCGGCGCTGTTCGCCCGCGACCTCTACGAAATGTACAAGCACTTCGCCGAGGACAACCGCTGGAAGGTCGAAGTGCTGGACCACTCGCCGACCGAGTTGGGCGGCTTCAAGGAGATCATCCTCGGCATAGAGGGCGAGGACGTTTTCCGCAAACTGCAATTCGAGAGCGGCGGACATCGCGTACAACGGGTGCCGGAGACCGAGGCCCAGGGCCGCGTCCACACCTCCGCCGCCACCGTGGCCGTAATGGCCGAGCCGGAGGACGTGGAAATCAATCTGAAGCCGGACGACTACCGCAAGGACATTTTTCACGCCAGCGGACCCGGCGGCCAGCATGTGAACAAGACCGCCTCGGCCATCCGCCTGACCCACTACGAGACCGGCATCGTCGTCTCCTGCCAGGACGAAAAGAGCCAGCACAAGAACTTTGCCAAGTCGCTCCGCGTGTTGAAGACCCGGCTCTACGAGGCCAAGCGCGAGGCGGAACACAAGAAACGCTCGGACGAACGGAAGAGCAAGATCGGCTCCGGCGACCGCAGCCAGCGCATCCGCACCTACAACTTCCCGCAAAACCGGCTGACCGACCACCGCATCAACCTGACGCTATACAAACTCGACAGCATCATCGCCGGAAATCTCACGCCGGTGATCGACGGTCTGATGGAATATCAGCGACAGGAGCAGCGCGACGCCTTTGGGACGATTGATTGATTCGTTTGTGTAGGTTATGCTTCAGCATAACAATTTTTTTCGCAATCCGTTAGTTATGCTAAAGCATAACCTACGTATATACTACCCGGCGTGGACGCCGGGGCTAAACCAACTTGAATCCCTAACTCCTAATCCCTCTCCCATGTCCTCCGCCGAACCTTGGACCGTCGGCCGGCTGTTGAAGTGGACGACGGACTATCTGAAGGAGCAAGGAGCGGATAGCCCGCGGCTGGACGCCGAGGTGTTGTTGGCCCGTGCGTTGGGGTGTCAACGGATCGAGTTGTACACGCGATTCGACGAAGCGCCGGGCGACGAGGCCCGGGCCGCGTTCCGCGCGCTTGTCCGGCGTCGGGCCGACGGGGCGCCGGTGGCCTATCTGGTCGGCCGCCGCGAGTTCTACTCGCTCAGCTTCCGCGTCACGCCGGATGTTTTGATCCCCCGCCCCGAGACCGAGTTGCTGGTGGTCGCGGCGATCGATCTGGCGAAGACCTACTCCCCTCGCCCTTTGGGAGAGGGGCCGGGGGTGAGGGCCGAGGGGGCAGTGGCCAGTGGTCAGTGGTCAGTGATCAGTAAGCCGCAAGGGTCAAATCAGAAATCAGAAATCAGAAATCAGAAATCAGAAATCCCTCTCTCCTTTGCCGACGTGGGGACCGGCAGCGGATGCATCGCCGTCTCGCTGGCCAAACATCTGCCGGGCTGCCGGGTGACGGCCATCGACACCAGCCCGGCTGCCTTGGCGGTGGCCGAGGAAAACGCTCGGCACCACGAACTGGCCGAGCGGATCGAGTTCGTCGAAAGCGACCTATTCGCGGCCTTGCCACCGGATCGGCAATTCGACTTCGTGGCGAGCAATCCGCCGTATGTCGCCGAGGGCGAGTGGGCCGGGCTGCCGCGGGACGTCCGCGACTTCGAGCCGCGCGGGGCGCTGGTCGCCGGGCCACGCGGCACGGAAGTCATCGAACGATTGATCCCGCAAGCGGCCGAGCGTTTGCGCGGCGGCGGTCATTTGCTGATGGAGATCGGCCCGGCGATCCACGACACCGTCTGCTCACTACTCGACGCCGACGGTCGATTCGAGGTCGGCCCAACGATCAAGGACCTCGCCCGGCTGCCGCGCGTGGTGCAAGCGAAAAAACGTTGACCGATCAACGTTTAGCCCCGGCGTTTGTGCCGGGTGAATGACTGTTATGTGTTGGATTGTCTGTTGAACGTGTGGGCGGGAAGGAATGTCGTAATGGACAAGCTAGTCACCATTGCAACATTTGATTTTCCCGTCGAGGCGGAAGCCGCAAAGCTCTTTCTGGAAAATGATGGTATCCGGGCGTTTCTGGCCGACAACAACCTTGTGGGAATGAATTGGTTTCTCTCCAACGCCGTCGGCGGCGCAAAACTTCAGGTTGCCGCGCGGGATGCCGATCAGGCAAGTGAAATTTTGGAACGCCATAAAGCATCCAATGCCAAAACGCAAGAAACCGTCGTCCAGGAAGACATCCATTTTGCTTGCCAAGAGTGCGGGAAAAGCATCTCATTCGCGGGGGAACGCCGCGGACACGTAGAAGAGTGTCCTCATTGCGGCGAGTATGTGGACGTGCCCTACGAATCGGAGGAATCGCATCAATCGGAGGCCGGAACAACCGCATCACACACCAACGAAAAAAATATTATCCAGCCAAGTCTTCTTAATTCCGGCCAACGAACGTCGGTTCAACTCTGGATCGAAGTGATCGCGGTTTTGTGTCTTGCTTATGTTCCTTACATGGTTTTCGCCGTTTACGGATTATATGAGCCTTGGTCGACAACTCTGTCCTTCGTCGGCAACATGCTGAACGAGATCGTCAGTTCACTCCAGGTTATGATCCCTTTGTTGGTCATAATTTGGTTGAGCAATGATCAGTGGTCCATGTTCGGCATTGTACGCCCCAAGTGGCTCATCGACGTTGCCATCGGCGGCCTCGTTTTTATTTGCGGCATGATGGCTTACCTTATTGCCTATTACTCATTTACGCCGTCAATATTGGAGTCATCAGGCTCCGTTTACAGTGCAACTGCCCCAATTCCGAAAGGAATATTCGCACATCTCTTGTGTTTGGTTTTCTGCGTCTTAAGCGGTTTCGCACAGGAACTTGTGATGCGCGGATACCTCCTGGCGAGGCTGGAACGCCTTCTGCGATCGACGACAGCCGCAGTTCTTGTTACGACTGCTCTGTTTGCCAGCTACCACATCTATCAGGGAATTCCTGCCGTGGTTGCTTGCGCGGCGCTCGGCTTTGTCTACGCGGTCTCGTTTTGCATGACGCGACGAATCTGGCCGCTATGTTTGGCACATGCGTTCCATATCTGGATAATCTCCATGTTGGCATGATCTACGGTGAACCCCATGTGGCGTTGCCCTAAATGCGGCGAGCAGATCGACCCCAAGTTTAACGCCTGCTGGAACTGCGGGACGGGGCGGGACGGAACCTTGTCCGCCGACTTCCGGGCGGAGCCGGACGATCCGGTCGTGCCTGACCCGGGACCGGACCCCGACGAACCGAACGAGATCGCCCCGGACCCGGGCATTGCAAACGTGCGGATCGTCGAACTTTGCTCCGCCGTCGACATCTTTGAGGCGCATGCGTTGTGTGCCGTGTTGGAGCAGGAAGAGATTTCTGCCCGGATCGTGGGCGACGTGCTCGGAAACGCGGCCGGCGGGCTGCCGCTGGGAGAGACAATAGCGCCGCGCGTCTGGGTCCGCCAGTCAGACGCGGCCCGCGCCCGAGAGGTCATCGACCGCTGGCTCGACGACCAGGAAACAAACCCGGTCGAGTGGCCCCGAAGCGACACGCAGCCGGAATGGGAGGAGACCGCAGAGCCGGAAGAAGACGCGCTGCCGTCGGACGAGCGATTCCGCTTCCTCAGCCAGGGCTTTTACATCATCGGGGGGGTTTGTATTCTGGTAGGTACGTATTGGGCGTGGCAGAACGGGATTATCCTCTCCGAGTATTCGGCGACGACCAGCGGTCAATGGATCGACGATAGAATCGTCGACGTGAAAAGTACATCGACGCCCGGCAGTAGTGATTTTCCCTTCCGCAAATCGCTCAGCTACGTGCTTGTAAAACGCCCGCAGTACGTTTACGTTGTCGGCAGCGAGACATACCACGCCCAGGGCAATGACACGGAAAGTGTTCTCGATCGAGTGCCTATCCATTACAAACCGGATCAGCCGCATGAGTACGTCGTTGGGCCAATTACGCCGCCGTGGATAATCCTGGTCTTTGCCGTTGGGATCGGAGCGTTCTCGATGTTCGTCGGATACAAGTTTCGCTGATGGTTGTTCTATCATGTCGGTGTATTGATTCCATACCGTAATCTAACCGCATTTCACCATGTCCCATTTTCAGATTACCGGCGGCGTTCCGCTTCGCGGGGAGGTCCGCTGTAGCGGGTCGAAGAACGCGGCGCTGCCGATCATGGCCGCCTCGATCCTCGCCTCCGAGCCGGTCCGGCTGGAAGGGACGCCGCGGTTGGCCGACGTGCGAACGCAAACCCGCCTGCTGAAACATCTGGGGGTAAACGTTTCGCAAGTCGAAGAAGGGATGATCTTGGATACGGTCGATCCACGGCCGATCAGGGCGCCGCAACGGCTGGTGCGTCGGATGAGGGCGGGGTTCTGCGTACTCGGCCCCCTGCTTGCACGGCGCGGCAAGGCCGTGGTCCCGTTGCCCGGCGGTTGCAACATCGGACACAGACCCGTCGATCTGCACTTGAAAGGACTTGCGGCGCTGGGGGCCGACCTGCGGTTGCAGCACGGCTACGTCGTCGCCACCGCCCGGCGGCTCGTCGGGACGACGATCGACCTCCGTGGCCCCAATGGCCCAACCGTGACCGGCACGGCCAACGTGCTGAGCGCCGCCGTGCTTGCCCGGGGAACGACGATCATCCGCAACGCGGCCGTCGAGCCGGAGATCGTCGATCTCGAAAGATTCCTCGCGGCCTTGGGGGCGAGGATCGAGGGCGTGGGGACTTCGACACTGCGGATCGAGGGCGTGGAGCAGCTCGGCGGCGCGACGCATCGGCTGATTCCCGACCGGATCGAAGCGGCCACGTTGCTCATCGCGGCGGCAGTCACCGGCGGCTCGGCCACCATCACGGGCGTCGTGCCGGAGCATCTCGACGCGGTGTTGGAAAAACTCCGTCAGACGGGTGCGGCGATCG